>NZ_JANAVI010000059.1:0-583 GCF_024213325.1 Paenibacillus sp. MZ03-122A
TAGTAGCGAAGGTCATGATCTCAGACTGCCAAGAAAAGCCTCTAGCCAGGAGAAGGTGCCCGTACCGCAAACCGACACAGGTAGGCGAGAAGAGAATTCTAAGGCGCGCGGAAGAACTCTCGTTAAGGAACTCGGCAAAATGACCCCGTAACTTCGGGAGAAGGGGTGCCTCGGTAGGGTGAATAGCCCGAGGGGGCCGCAGTGAAAAGGCCCAAGCGACTGTTTAGCAAAAACACAGGTCTGTGCGAAGCCGCAAGGCGAAGTATACGGGCTGACGCCTGCCCGGTGCTGGAAGGTTAAGGGGAGTGGTAAGCCTTCGGGCGAAGCTATGAACCGAAGCCCCAGTAAACGGCGGCCGTAACTATAACGGTCCTAAGGTAGCGAAATTCCTTGTCAGGTAAATTCTGACCCGCACGAATGGCGTAACGACTTGGGCGCTGTCTCAACGAGAGATCCGGTGAAATTTTAATACCTGTGAAGATGCAGGTTACCCGCGACAAGACGGAAAGACCCCATGGAGCTTTACTGCAGCTTGATATTGAATTTGGGTACGATCTGTACAGGATAGGTGGGAGCCGTAGAA
>NZ_JANAVI010000060.1:0-575 GCF_024213325.1 Paenibacillus sp. MZ03-122A
CGTAAACAGGAAACCTATGCGGAAGCGCTGGAAGCGAAGGCAAATGAAATTCAAAGCAGCATTCACCTGTCCGAAGGACCTCTGGTCAAGCTGGGATTGTTCCGCACAGCCGAGGGCGATCATTTGCTCATAGCCATTCACCATTTGGTGATAGATGGGGTATCGTGGCGGATTCTGTTTGAAGATTTCTCGACAGGTTACGAACAGGCGATCAAAGGTGAGCCTGTACGATTGCCCTTTAAAACGGATTCCTTCCAAACATGGGCACAGGAGTTGTCGTCTTACGCCAACCGTCCAGAGGCTGCATCGGATGAAGCCTACTGGCAGCAGCTGGAACAGGCCAAAGCGAAAGCGGCACCGCTGCCTAAGGATTTTGCCTATGAGGGCTCCTTGAATGCAGACAGCGAAGTGTTGACGGTAGAGTGGACCGAAGCTGAAACCCAGCAGCTGTTAAAGCAGGCCCATCGCGCCTACAACACCGAGGTCAATGATTTGCTATTGACCGCGTTAGGATTGGCGATGCACAACTGGACAGGCGCCGGACAGGTGCTGGTGAATCTGGAGGGACATGGCCG
>NZ_JANAVI010000061.1:0-557 GCF_024213325.1 Paenibacillus sp. MZ03-122A
CAGGCGCAGCTTGTACCGGATCATGTGGCGGTGGTGTACGAGGAGCAGCAGCTTACGTACCGGAAACTGAACGAGCGTGCGAACCAATTGGCGCGGAGATTGCGAAATGAAGGTATCGGACGCGAATCGATTGTCGGCATTTTGAGTGAGCGCTCGGTAGACATGCTGGTCGGCGTACTGGCGGTGTGGAAGGCAGGAGGCGCGTACGTGCCGCTGGATGCAGACTATCCGTCAGAACGTATTCGTTTCATGCTGGAGGACAGTGGTGCGAGGGTACTGTTGACCCAAACGGGCTTGCAGGAGCGTGCGCAGGTCTGGCTGGAGGAAAGCAATGCATCATTTGAACAAGCAACTGGACTGTGCTTGAAGACGATGCTGGCGTTGGACG
Organism: Paenibacillus sp. MZ03-122A; assembly: GCF_024213325.1. Classification (NCBI taxonomy): domain Bacteria; kingdom Bacillati; phylum Bacillota; class Bacilli; order Caryophanales; family Paenibacillaceae; genus Paenibacillus; species Paenibacillus sp. MZ03-122A. The sequence continues at coordinate 389 of NZ_JANAVI010000061.1, forward strand.
ATGAGTCGCTGTACATCGGAGATACCACAGACGTCGATCACATCAACGAACCGCAGGATCTGGCGTATGTCATTTACACCTCCGGTACAACAGGACGTCCGAAAGGGGTCATGATCGAGCATCACAGCTTGGTGAATACGGCTGCGGCGTATCGCCGAGATTACCGTCT
>NZ_JANAVI010000008.1:0-226565 GCF_024213325.1 Paenibacillus sp. MZ03-122A
GCGCGGTGGATGGAGGACGGGAACGTGGACTTCATCGGCCGGATCGACAACCAGGCGAAAATCCGGGGGTACCGGATTGAGACGGGCGAAGTCGAAGCGAAGCTGCTGAGTGTAGGTGGCGTGAAGGAAGCGGTCGTCGTCGTCAGGGAAGATCAAGAAGGTCAGAAAGCTTTGTGCGCTTATTATACAGCGGAAGAAGGCTTGACGGCGGCGGACCTGAAGCGGGCGATTGCCAGCGAGCTGCCGGGGTACATGATCCCGTCGTACTTCGTGGAGCTGGAGCGCCTGCCTCTGACGCCGAACGGAAAGATCGACCGGAAGGCGCTGCCGGCACCGGAAGGGGGAGCAAGCGCAAGCCGCGAATACGTGGAGCCGCGCACCGAACTTGAGGCGAAGCTGGCCGCCATTTGGCAGGATGTGCTTGTTCGGGAGAAGGCGGTAGGCGTAACGGACAACTTCTTCGACCTCGGCGGACACTCCCTGCGGGCGACGACGCTTGTCAGCAAAATGCATAAGGAGCTAGGCGTTGAATTCCCGCTTCGCGACGTATTCCGCTACTCGACGGTTGAGGAAATGGCCGCGGCTATGGAGCGGCTGGAGATCGGCTCGTTCACGGCTATTCCGGCTACGGAACCTAGCGAGTATTATCCGCTCTCTTCCGCTCAGAAACGTCTCTATATCTTGAACCAGCTGGAAGGCGCCGAGCTGAGCTACAACATACCGGGAGCTATGCTGCTCGAAGGGGAGCTCGACCGGCAGCGGTTTGAAGAAGCGTTCCGCGGGCTCGTAGCTCGTCATGAAACGCTGCGTGCCGGCTTTGAGATGGTAAAAGGCGAAGCGGTTCAGCGGATTTACGAAGAAGCCGCCTTCCAGGTGGAATATGTGCAGATCAGCGGGGAGCAGGCGGAAGAAACGGTGCGCCAATTCGTTCGTCCGTTTGATCTAGCGAAGCCGCCACTTCTGCGGGTAGGCCTTGCCGAACTGGCGCCGGACCGGCACATTCTAATGTTCGATACGCATCATATCGTATCTGACGGCGTTTCGATTGACGTACTGATCGAAGAGTTCGTCCGCTTGTACAGCGGGGAGCAGTTGGAGCCGCTCCGCATCCAGTACAAAGATTATGCGGTATGGCAGCAATCGGACGAGCAGAAAGCTCAGCTTGCCAAGCAGGAAGCCTACTGGCTCGACATGTTCCGCGGAGAGCTGCCGGTTTTGGAATTGCCGACGGACTATCCGCGCCCGGCTATGCAGAGCTACGAGGGCCGTACGCTGCAATTGTTTATGCATAGCGAGAAAAGCGAGAGTCTGAAACGGCTTGCAGCCGAGAACGGCGCAACACTTTACATGGTTCTGCTTGCTGGTTATACAATATTATTGCATAAATATACAGGGAAAGAAGACGTGGTGGTGGGTACGCCGATTGCGGGAAGAAATCACAGCGACGTTCAGCCGCTGATCGGGATGTTCGTCAATACCCTGGCCATCCGCAGTTATCCGGCTGCCGGTAAGACGTTCCTTGACTACTTGAAGGAAATCAAGGAGACGACACTGGGCGCTTTTGAACATCAGAATTATCCGTTTGAGGAACTGGTGGATAAGGTGAACGTGGCTCGCGATTTAAGCCGCAATCCGCTGTTCGATACGATGTTTGCTTTGCAGAATACAGAGAATTTGGAAATCCAGCTTCCCGGACTCCATTTGTCGACGTATGCCAGCGAAGAAATTGTTTCTAAATTCGATCTCAGCTTGGACGTCACGGAGATCGAGGAAGGCTTGGAATATCTGTTTGAATACGCCACTGCTCTTTATAAAACCGAAACGGTGGAGAAATTGGCCGCACACTACTTGCAGCTGCTTGAATCCATTCTCCGCAACCCGTCGGCGACTATTGCCGAGCTGGGTATTTTGACACCGGCGGAAAAAGAGCAAATTCTCGGCGCGTTTAACCCGGCGCAGCCGGAAGCAGCTCCTGCGGCCGCGTTCCACCGGCTGTTTGAGGAACAGGCGGAACGCACGCCGGAAGAGGCGGCCGTCGTGTACGAGAACGACCGGCTGACGTATGCGGAGCTGAACGAGCGGGCGAACCGCTTGGCGGCTACGCTGCGCGCAAGCGGCATCGGCCGGGAGACGATCGTCGGCATTCTCGCCGAGCGTTCGGTGGACTTGCTGGTGGCCGTGCTGGCTGTCTGGAAAGCGGGCGGGGCGTATGTGCCGCTCGACCCGGATTACCCGGCGGAGCGCGTGCGGTTCATGCTCGAAGACAGCGGAGCGAAGGTGCTGCTGACGCAAACGCCGCTGCGAGAGCGCGCCGAAGCCTGGCTCGGCGAAGAGGAGCTGGCGCTGGCGGCGGTGCTGTACCTGGACGACGAAACTTCGTACAGCGAGAAGCAGGCGAATGCCGACAGCTTCCATGAAGCCCATCCGGAGGATCTGGCGTACGTGATCTATACGTCGGGAACGACGGGCAAGCCGAAGGGCGTGATGATCGAGCACCGCAGCCTGGTGAACACGGCGGCGGGCTACCGGCGGGAATACCGGTTGGATGAGTTCCCGGTGCGGCTGCTGCAGCTCGCAAGCTTCTCGTTCGACGTGTTCGTGGGAGATATCGCGCGAACGCTGTACAACGGAGGCACGATGGTGATTGTGCCGAAGGACGACCGGATCGATCCGTCTCGTCTGCACCACTGGATGGAGCGGGAGCGGGTCACCATCTTCGAATCGACGCCGGCGCTGATCGTGCCGTTCCTGGAGTACGTGCACGAGCAGGGGCTGGATATGAGCTGGATGGAGCTGTTGATCACGAGCTCGGACAGCTGCAGCGTGGCGGATTACCGGACCTTGCAGGAACGCTTCGGCTCGTTGTTCCGGATCATCAACGCATACGGTGTGACGGAAGCGGCGATCGACTCCAGTTTCTACGACGAGGAGCTGGCGAAGCTGCCGCAGACAGGCCATGTGCCGATCGGCAAAGCGTGGCTGAATGCGAAATTCTACATCGTGGATGCGCATCTGAACCCGGTGCCGGTCGGGGTGCTGGGCGAGCTGGTCATCGGCGGAGTCGGAGTGGCGCGCGGGTACTTGAACCGTCCGGAGCTGACGGAAGAGAAGTTCGTAGACAGCCCGTTCGCCGCGGGCGAGCGGCTGTACCGCACGGGAGACTTGGCGCGGTGGATGGAAGACGGCAACGTGGACTTCATCGGCCGGATCGACAACCAGGCGAAAATCCGGGGCTACCGGATCGAGACGGGCGAGATCGAGTCGCAACTGCTGCGGGTGGAAGGCGTGCGCGAAGCGGTGGTGCTGGTTCGAAGTGATGCGAACGGGCAGAAAGCGCTGTGCGCGTACTACACAACGGATGGCGAACTGACGGCGGCTGACCTGAAACGGGCGATCTCCAGGGAGCTGCCGGGTTACATGATCCCGTCGTACTTCGTCGAGCTGGAGCGCCTGCCTCTGACGCCGAACGGGAAAATCGACCGGAAGGCGCTGCCGGCGCCGGAAGGGGGAGCAAGCGCAGGCCGCGAATACGTGGCGCCGCGCACCGAACTGGAGGCGAAACTGGTCGCCATCTGGCAGGACGTGCTCGGACCGGTCACGATTGGCGTGACGGACAACTTCTTCGACCTCGGCGGGCACTCCCTGCGGGCGACGACGCTGGTCAGCAAGGTGCACAAGGAGCTGAGCGTGGACCTGCCGCTGCGCGATGTGTTCCGGCACTCGACCATCGAAGCGATGGCCGAAGCGATCAGCCAATTGGAACGGCAGGAACACCTCTCCATTCCGGTTCTGGATAAGAGGGATTACTATCCGCTTTCCTCCGTGCAAAAACGGCTGTACATCCAGCAGCAGATGGAAGGCGCCGAGCTTAGCTACAACATGTCCGGCATGACGGTTCTCGTCGGGCGCTTGGAACGGAATCAATTCGAGGCAGCGCTCAAAGGATTGATAGCTCGTCACGAAATTTTGCGAACCGGCTTCGAAATGGTCGACGGCGAACCGGTACAACGGATTTATCAGGACTTGAAGTTTGCCGTCGAGTATACGAAAGCGACGGAAAGTGAAACGAAGAGCATCGTAGACGGCTTTGTGCGCGTCTTTGATTTGGAGCGGCCGCCGCTGCTGCGTGGGGGCTTAGTCGAATGGGAAGCGGAACGGCATCTGCTCATGCTGGACATCCATCATATCGTCACGGATGGCATGTCGATGGGCATCTTCGTCGAAGAGCTGCTGCGCCTGTATAACGGCGAGACTCTGGAACCGCTTCGGATTCAATACAAGGAATTCGCCGCTTGGCAGCAGTCCGAACCTGTAAAAGAGCGGCTGAAACGTCAGGAAGCCTACTGGCTGGACGTGCTGGAAGGCGAACTGCCGACGCTTGAACTGCCTACGGACTTTGTCAGACCTGCCGCTCGCAGCTTTGAGGGAGATGTGCTGCCTTTCAGCATCGACAAGCAGATGACCGACAGCTTGCAGCGCATCGCCGATGAGAACGGTGCCACCCTTTATATGGTGTTATTGGCGGCCTATTCAATCCTGCTCAGCAAGTACTCAGGACAAGAAGACTTCATTGTAGGCATACCGGTTTCGGGCCGCACACATGCCGACCTGGAGCCACTCATCGGAATGTTTGTCAACACTTTGGCGATTCGCCATTATCCGTCCGGGGAGCAGATGTTCCTCGCTTACTTGAACGAAGTCAAAGAAACGATGCTGGGGGCCTACGACCACCAGGATTATCCGTTCGAGGAGCTTGTGAAAAAGCTGCAGGCGCCGCGAGATCAAAGCCGCAATCCTGTATTCGATGTCATGTTTGTTCTGGAAACCAAGGAAGATAACGTTCAAAGCTTCGGGGATATCGAGATCGAATCTTATCCGGAAACTCATACGGTTTCCCAATTTGATCTTACCTTGGTCATTTCGTTGCTGGATGAGGGAATGAACGGGCAGTTTGAATATGCCACCAAGTTGTTTACGCGCAATCTGATCGACAATTTCGCTCAGGACCTGCTCGTGATCATCACCCAAATTTGCGAACAGCCTTCGGTGCTGTTGAAGGATATTTCCTTGAACGGGCAATCCGAACAGGAGCAAGATGTGCTAGAGGCCATTGATATTATTTTCTAATCCCTTACCCGGCTTGGGTGTATGCCGTATTTCTCTCGGTACGCATCCTGCCGGGTGTTTTTTTCCAAATGAAAGGGAAAAACCCACCACAGGAATCTGACGTCAAGTGCCGCTGAGTAACTATTTCAATATTGGAAAATCGACAAAACACAACAGAAATCGTAGTTTACCTTTGGTATACTAAGAATCAAACCATTCCATAAGTTCACTATTTAAAGAATGAAGTAAAATCAAGCTATCATTCAAACAAAAAAAGAGAATTAATAACTAGCTAGAGATATAATGGCACAGTACTTCTTGAACTCTCACGAACTACAGGGCGGTTAGTTCAAATATATGGACAATGGACTAAAGATGGACAGATTATTAGAGATAATTCTTTGAAAAAGAAAATTGATCATTTAAGCACGTTATATGCGACATTCAGTATATTGAGGAAATGGTTATGAGAATTTTATTATCGTAATAGTACAAGTTTCCAACTTTCTTTTTACGGTAATTTGTGGTGGTTTCAGACTTTTTATTTTTCGCGTTTATCACCTAACACTTTTTTCCATTATAAATACAACACCATTCTTAATTTGAAATATTACCTACAAGAAAATACAGTACCTTAACTCAAACAGTCTCAATGGAAAGTTTTTATATCGGGACTGTTTTTATTTTTTTATAGATAAGTAGGTGGAACAATGAAGATATAGGGGGAAAAATAAAGAGTATTCGGAAAACGAATAAACTCAATCGAATTCAGTTCTCACAGATTATTGGCGTATCGCAAGGGACTGTATTGGTAGTTCAACAAGTGCAAGCACAGTCTACCGGACAACTGGAACGGAGGAACGCAATGTACTCGGCGTACCTTAAAATTCTTAACGAAAATTTATGAGTAATCTATGCATATAATTCTAAAGAAAGTTTAAAAAATGGGGAATTGAAATAAGAGGTTTAGGAAGCAGAGCTTCTCCGCTGTACTTTTTATGCAAATAGCTATGTATTCAAAATTTCTCAGTCGCTTTGGCAAAGAAATGATGTCGCGAATTGGATTTTCAGATCAGGAAATTATGCTTCTTTTCTTTATGTCCGGAACATGGCTGAATCAATGCATCATCAAAAAAGCAGCCCCTACAGGGCTGCCAGAGTGTCGAGAAAGTCCAGAGGACTTTTCGACACTTCTATTTTTATATGGGGGAGACGCATCTTTTAAAACAAAAATCGATTTAAAACGATCTGAGGACCCTAGTTTTTAGACCACTAAGACAGTTTTAAACCCCCTGCAAAAAAACAGGGGGTTTCTCGACAGCCTGACAGCCCCTACAGGGCTGCTTTTGTACTACGGGCTAATTGCTCGTGTATTTTACCCAATCATATTCAGCGTATAGCGGATTCACTCCATTATACGAACCCAGCCAGTCGTCAACGCCAGTACCATTCCATAAATTCATCATAATCTTGCCTGGCGTGCTTGGTATGTTTGTAGTTGCCGTATGTTTTAAAACCCCGTCAACATACCACTTAATGTACCCTGGCTGCCAATCGAAAGCATAGGTGTGGAAGCCTCTTGATGCATCAAAGCCCAGATCAACAATCTTCTCGTGACCACCGACCCCGTTTGTATAATAGTTGAATTGCACTTTTGTCGTGTCTTTGCCTAAAAATTCAATATCTATTTCATCCCATTGCGTGCCATCAGTAGGTCCCGTATACGTAAAGAAGGAAGATACGATCCCAGTATTTTTAGCAGGCTTCATGCTGACCTCGTATAAGCCGTATCTGTAAGTGTTCGTCGATCGATACTCTCCACAGTCAAATTTATTGTACGCAGAACTTGTTAAGCCAAGCTTCATTTTGCCATCGTTCGTAAAATTGACATTATTGGCACGCCAAGTGCAATTAAACATGTTCCCATTGGAATATCCATCCGCCTTTTGCCATGCACCAGAATTGAAACCATTAAGTGGTTCCCAAAAAACATTCCCCGCATAAACGCTTACCGAAAAAAACAGAGAGACAATACCCGTGACCATTAAAGTGAACCAAGATTTCTTCTTCATTTTACACCTCCATAAAAGATTGACCAAACATGAAAGAAACGGCTGGCAATGATACATTATTTCAAGTATTGGCCGACTTATCGAAAAAATATAAAAGACTTCCATATTTGGTATCTTCATTGTAGCTTGAAATTGAGGCGTAGACTATAGCAAACTTAACGATTGAAAAATAATCTCAAAAAAAACTAAATTTTATCAAGTTGTGGTTTGGAAATGTAAGTTATACAATTAGATGCAATAAATACAAATAAACGTTATAATTTTCCATTAAGGGAGATGATGATTTTGCAATAGGATAGACTCAGGAAGCGGTGCCACTACATGTTTATACCATTTTATTCTTTTGGCATAATAGTCAATTAATTTTTGAGGAGGAGGCCTTTCTTTGAAAAAATTAGGTATGGTATGTAAAATAGTTCTGATACTTGTATTCATATTGCCTTTAAAACCGGTGTTTGACCAACATATAGATGCATGGTCAGGTATGCCCATGGGAGAGCTCCATGTCAGAGGCAATCAATTGGTGAACAGCAGCGGAAAACCTGTTGTTTTGAGTGGCTGGCATCAGCCGTCGGGAGCATACTGGACCTATCAAAACAGTAATTATTATCTCAAATTGAATGGTAACAATCGTCATGCAGCAATTTTGGCTTATTTGAAGGATATCACCGACACCTTTACAGACACCAGACCGAAGTATGGAAGCAACCACGGTTGGTATATGAATCAGGTCCGATTGTTTATTGACCGCCAGGATATGGGAGATGTGGCCGCAGGGTCATACAACTTCGCCGGTTTACAGGCAGTTACACAAAATGTGATTATTCCATACATCAATTATGCGAAAACAAAGGGCGTTTATGTTACCCTTGGTCTTGATTTCACTTTGGCTAACGACCAGGCTACAACACAATCCAATTTGGACAAATTTAATCAAATCTGGGGGTATCTTGCCTCGCAGCCGGCTATTAATAGCGCGGATAACGTCATGTTTGAACTGATCAACGAGCCAATTAAGTCGTATGCGAATGGGCATTGGGGAGGCTATCCCGGCGAGAATGATTTTCTTGACCATTGGAATGATCTGAGAAGATTCCAGAACTCTATCATTTCCACGATTCGAAGTAAAGGAGCGGATAATGTCATCTGGGCTGCAGGACTTGGATACAACCAATTTTACAGCCCGGTGGCAAAACACCCGCTGACAGACCCTTTGAACAACTACGGCTATGCTGTCCACTGGTATCCAGGCTACGGAGCTTATGATAACAAGGACAAGCTGCAATCGCAATGGAATTCCAACATTAAGGCGGCAGCTCAAGCCTATCCAATAAATATTACAGAATTTACCTGGTTCAAAACACAGCCCGGCGATTCAGAGTACTGGAATTTGTTTAACGGCTCTAATGATGGATTTGGGAAAAACACGAAGTCCATTTTTACAGCAGCCGGTAATGTCAGCATGACCGCACACATGAATGGCTTTCTGCTGGAATCTGGAGCAAGGAGTTCATTTGCGGACCCAACAGCAGGGTTAAAGTGGGATGGCGATACCCGACGTCAGGCGATGGCCCGCTTCTTGTTTGGCTGGTACTATGAGCGTGCACAGGCCTATCCGAGAGCACTACTCCAGAACAGTGAATCAGCAACGGATGATGTGCCTGCGGATGCACCGACTGATGTGCTTACAGATACATACATTAATGCACCGACTGACGCACAATCAGAATGATGTTAATACTTTCAGCTACCGACAGCCTATCCAATTGGATAGGCTGTCGTATTATTTTATAGAAATGAGAACTCAAAATCACTCGGCAGGCGGTGAACAAATGGAAGAAGAAAGCTCTTCGCGAATTATGTATGATGATCAGTTTATGAAGTTAGTAGAACTTGCTGTAACCTCTAATTTGGGATTCGCAAAGTTCAGTCACCTAACATTTACGTCCATTTTTAGGCTTCCGTTATGTAAGGTTGTTGAAATGATGAGGAGAGAGTATAGTTTGTATGTATTTATTTTGTGCGGGAAGAGGTTAATATGGCGACAATTCATGATGTAGCATTAAAAGCGGGCGTGTCGGTCACAACAGTATCCCGTGTAATGAACAACCGGGGATATATCAGCGAAACTACACGCAAAAAAGTGTTCGACGCAATGGAGGAACTTAATTATCAACCGAATGAAATAGCACGATCCCTATTGCGCAAGCAGTCTAATATTATTGGCCTGATTATTCCCGATGTCTCGCATCCTTTCTTCAGTGAGCTTGCCAATCAGGTTGAGTTCTATGCCTATCAGCAAAACTGCAAGGTCCTGCTGTGCAATTCCCATATGGATCCCGTGAAGGAAAAAGTGTATATCGATATGTTGAAGCGGAACCGGGTGGATGGCATCATTATGGGTAGCCATACATTAGAAGTAGAAGAGTACCGACATTTGAATTCACCGATTGTGACATTTGATAGACAGATTGACCCGTGTATTCCTTACATATCCTCGGATAATTATCGCGGAGGCGAGCTGGCTACGGAGCTGCTCATCAGCAAAGGCTGCCAGAAAATTGCGCATATATGCGGAAATCTGGAGCTGAACATGCTGTCCAATGAGCGGACCAAAGCATTCCGGGATGTCGTGGGCAGGGATGGTGTCCAGCATGTGATCGTTCAAACAGACTTGAATGTGTTCGACCAGAAGGAGTACGAGCGAATCATTTCAAAACTCGTTCATGAACATCCCGATGTTGATGGAGTGTTCGCAACAAGTGATATTATTGCGGCTTTTGCGCTGAAAGAATATATTCGCGCTGGAAGGCATGTGCCAGAGAATGTGCGCATTGTAGGCTTCGACGATGTAAGCGTTGCTTCCTGGCTGACGCCGGAACTTACATCGATAAGACAGCCGATTGCAGACATCGGCAGACTGGCGGTCGAGCTGATCCGCAGGCAGGCGGAAGGGGAGCAGGTACAACCTGTCAATCTGCTGCCTGTTGAACTAATTGAGCGTGCAACGACCTGAATGAAAATCTGTTCCTCTAACAAGGGGAACAGATTTTTTTTAGTACATGTTAAAAATTCAACATGTCAAACGATTGACACAAGTTAAACCCTTGACATATAATCCGTTTGTAAGCGTTTTATTTAAGTGTTCAGAGCCATTATATAAATAAGGGGATGACAACAATGAGGAAATTCATAAGAGTTCAATGGATGGTAATGCTGCTTCTTTTGGTTATGGTGGTGTCTGCATGCAGTGGCTCCGGAGGAGAAGGTAATTCGGCTTCTGGAGGGGGATCAGGGGATTCGAAAAATGTGAAAATTACGCTTTTGAACTCCAAAGGCGAAATCCTTCCACAGCTGGAGGAAGCCGCGAAGGCGTTCCAGAAAGACAATCCGGGCATTACTGTTGAAATCCAGCCGGTTCCGACTGGTGGATCTCCTTTTGAGCGTGCCTCTGCCTTGTATGCATCAGGAAACCCGCCGACCATGATCATGCTAGATACAGGCGATGTTGAGAAATTTAAGGACCGTATCCTCGATCTAAGCGGGGAAAAGTGGAATGCGGACACTGTTGAAAGCGCTACCACTGCTACGACAGTTGATGGTAAAAATTACGCGTTTCCACTGGCTGTTGAAGGCTACGGATTCATTTACAATAAAGCCGTTGTAGATAAAGCGGTAGGCGGAAGCTTTGATCCCACCACAATTAAAACCCGAAATGACCTTGAAAAACTGTTTCAGCAAATCGAGACATCCGGAAAGAAAGCACTGGTGATTTCATCAATGGACTGGTCCCTGGGCGCTCATTATTTGCCTCTTGCTTATGCAGGCCAGAACAAAGACATGGCTGAAGTGGACAAATTCATGGCGTCACTAAAAGCGGGCCAGGCGGACTTGGCTAATAATCCTGTATTTAACGGACTTATGGATACATTCGACGTCATGATGAAATACAATATCGATCAGGCTTCTCCGCTAGCAGGAACTTATGAACGCGGACCGGAACTGCTCGGCAAAGGTGAAGTTGGCATTTGGTTCATGGGCAACTGGGCATGGCCGCAAATCAACAGTTTTGATACCGCTAACAAAGAATATGGTTTTCTGCCTGTACCAATCAGCAACAATGCCGATGACTACGGCAATCAGGAGATTTCGTCTGCTGTATCCAAGCGCATTGTTATTGACAAGGAGAAGGCTACTCCAGAACAGCAAGAGGCGGCGAAGAAGTTCCTGAACTGGATCGTCTATGAAGAGAAAGGCCAGGATTTCCTCGTGAACCAAGCAAACATCATCCCGGCGTTCAAAAATATTACACTGCCTGCGGCCGATCCGCTGGGCAAGTCCATCCAGGATTATATCGCAAAAGGCAAGTCAGAGCAGTCGATGAGTATGCTGCCTGCCGACCACTGGTCCAAGACAGGATCTTCCATGCAAAAGTATCTGGCGAAACAGGGAGATCGAGCAACACTGGTTAAAGAAATCGAAAACTACTGGAAGACCGCAAAATAAGGTTGTTTTCAAATTACCTGGAATAGAGAGAGAAATCAGGGACAAAGAGGGGGATCATCATGATTGCGGAAAAAGGAGTATGGAATCGGCTGCGGACGCGGCTGCTGTTTACCGGACCAACCTTGTTTGCCTTCATAACGGTAATGATCATTCCATTTTTGTACGGCATCTATCTGACGTTCACAAACTGGGATGGTATTTCCACCACATTATCGCTGGTTGGCGTCCAAAACTATCTGGCTGTTTTTAGAGATATTGAGTTTTGGAAATCGTTCAGCTTGACGCTCAAGTATGTGTTTTATACCGTTGTTCTTATCAATGTGATCGCTTTCATGCTGGCTTATGTGCTGACAAAAGGGTTAAAAGGACAGAGTATTTTCCGGGCGGGATTTTTCCTGCCCAACCTTGTCGGCGGCATTGTACTCGGTTTTATATGGCAGTTTATATTCAACAACGTGCTTGTCTATTTGGGACAACATGCCAGCATACAGTCGCTCAGCACGACCTGGCTGGCTGATCCCGACAAAGCGTTCTGGGCACTCGTGATTGTAACCGTGTGGCAGAACGCGGGTTACATGATGGTCATTTACATCGCGGGATTGACGGGTGTACCGAATGATATTATGGAGGCCGCAAGCATTGATGGGGCAAACAGCTGGACCAGACTGCGGAAAATGGTGCTGCCCTTGATGGTTCCTTCTTTCATCGTATGTATATTCTTGTCCCTGCAGCGCGGATTTATGGTCTATGACGTGAACCTTGCGCTCACGAAAGGTGGGCCGTTTAGCAGTACTCAAATGGTGTCGATGCATGTGTATGAAAAGGCATTCCTTTCCCGTGATTATGGTGTGGGGCAGGCAGAAGCATTCGTATTGTTCCTGATGGTTGCTCTCATCACTCTGCTTCAGGTTTATTTTAGCAAGAAGTTGGAGGTGGAGGCGTAATGACAAGAAAAAGAATTGCTTCCTCCGTGATCAAATTCATTGTGCTGACAGTCATACTCATATTGTTCATCGTACCGTTCGTCTTTTTGCTGATCAATTCGTTCAAGGAAAACATGGCCATCACCTCAAATCCGTTATCGCTTCCAGAGAGCTTCAGTATGGTCAATTATATGAACGCATTTGATAAAATGAATTACATCGCTGCCTTCACCAACTCATTGGTCATAACGGTGTTAAGTGTTCTGTTTATCTCACTGTTCGCGGCGATGACGGCCCATTATTTTGTCAGAAACAACACCAAGTTCAACCAATATACATTTATGCTGATGGTTGCATCCATGATCATTCCATTCCAGGCTATCATGATTCCATTGGTGAAAATCTACGGGTCACTTGATCTGCTGAACAGCAAGTGGTCGCTGATTTACATGTATATCGGTTTTGGCAGCTCGCTGGCCGTCTTCATTTATCATGGTTTTGTAAAGAGTATTCCAAAGGAACTGGAGGAAGCGGCGCTAATTGACGGCTGCACGCGGTTTCAGACATTCTTCCGGATCGTGTTTCCGGTACTGATGCCCACGACTGCCACCATTTCCATTCTCAATGTACTATGGATCTGGAATGATTTTCTGTTGCCTTCCCTTATTCTGGTTGATCCGGAGCAAAGGACACTTCCGTTGTCCACGTACAACTTTTATGGAACCTATACAGTGGATTATGGTCCATTGATGGCAAGTTTGGTACTAACGATATTTCCGATCATTATTATCTATCTTTTCGCCCAGAAGTATATTATTCAGGGTGTTATGCAAGGCTCGATTAAATAACTGCAGGGGGAGGATGCTTTATCAAACAGACTAGAACGTATACGAGAGAGCGTGCAGATCAATTTATTTCCCAATCGAAGCATATGCTTCGGCCAGATTATCGGCTGCACTACCATTTAATGGCTGAATTGGGCTGGATGAATGATCCGAACGGCTTCATTCAATATAACGGGCAATATCACTTGTTCTATCAACATTACCCGTATAAATCCGTATGGGGACCGATGCACTGGGGACATGCAGTCAGCCGCGATCTTATGAAGTGGGATTATCTGCCGATCGCTTTGGCACCGGATGGTGAATTCGACCAAGATGGCTGCTTCTCCGGCAGTGCGATTGAGCAGGACGGAAAGCTTGTCCTGATGTATACCGGACATGTTGTAACCGGGCCTGACAAAGATCAGGATTACAAGCAGTCGCAGGGAATTGCAGTATCAGAAGACGGAATAACGTTCGAAAAGTGGGAGGGCAACCCGGTCATCGGTTATGACGCTATACCGGACACGATCAGCCGTAAAGACTTCCGCGACCCCAAGGTGTTCAGGCACGAAGATCAATATTACGCCGTTCTCGGTTCTAATGATGCGAAAGGGAACGGACTTGTACTGCTTTACCGTTCTGAAGACCTGAAAAGCTGGACGTATGTCAATGTACTAGCCGTGAGTGACGGACGCTTTGGCGATAATTGGGAGTGTCCAGATCTGTTCCCGCTCGGTGGTCGGCACGTATTTATGCTATCCCCGCAGCGCATGCCTGCACAGGGAGAGGCTTACCGCAATCTGCATTCAACCATGTACGGTATAGGTGATTTCAATTCCGCTGCCGGAACATTTACGGCAGATCGGTATGCTCAGATGGATCACGGATTCGATTTCTATGCCCCACAGTCAACCTTGGATGATAAAGGGCGGCGTATCGTCATCGGATGGATGGATATGTGGGAATCGGAGATGCCGACTCAGGAGGGGCACCATTGGGCTGGTGCGATGAGTCTTCCGCGGGAAGCGGTGATCGACGGCGCCAGGCTGCTGTTCCGTCCACTTGAAGAGGTAAAGAATTACCGATGCAATCTGTTCGAGCAGCGGGATATCTTAATGACAGGTGAGCAGATTATGGACACGCGCGGAGATAGCTACGAACTGAAGGTCGTATTTGAGTTTGAGTCCAGTAACACCGATGAATTCGGTTTGAAACTGCGGGTGGGTAACGAAGAGGAGACTGTACTGTCGTACCGTCCCGATGACGGCCTGTTCCGTTTTAACCGTGAGCGTGCCGGTATCGGCCCGGGTGGAGAGAGAAGAGTGCCTTTGGGCTTAAACGAGGGCCGCCTGGAGCTTCGGGTTTTTGTCGATAAAAGCTCGGTTGAAATATTCATCGGCGACGGTGAATACGTCCTCACAGGAAGAGTGTATCCCGGAATGGAATCAACAGGTATTCGTGCATTTGCGAACGGAAACTGTACGATTGCCTCGTTCCAGAAGTGGGATATCCTCGCATAGAATCGCATACAAACAGGAACCTGACCGTGGATGGTCAGATTCCTGTTTTTTTGTGGCCATTTTGCTCGTGTGATTTTAGGCGCGCTTATGTTGCAGATAAGCATCAAGATAAGCATCAATTTTTGCGAGAGCTTCTTTTGTACCGCCGGATTGCTGGAAGCTGTCATTTATTTTTTGTACGCCCTCTTTATACGCTGCGTTTGACACTACCTCATGTACGGCATCTCTTAACGTTTGTGTATTGATTTGATCCTTAGTTATTCGATAGCCCGCTTGAAGTTCCGTTAACCGCTGCGCGACCATGGGCTGATCCTTGTCCTGAGGCAGCACGACCAAGGGTACATTAAAGTGAATTCCTTCATTCACACTGTTCATTCCACCATGAGTAATAAATACATCTGAATGACGTAATACCTCCAATTGAGGAACATAAGACGAGATGATAAAGTGCTCAGGAGCCGGGTTAATTTTGGTAAAGTCAGCTTTCTCGCCAGCTGCAATCACGACGATGCCTTCAAAATCGGAAAAAGCCTCAATGCAGGTGTTAAAAAAGTCTTCAGTGTGGTCCAGCACAGTTCCCATCGAAATATATAAAACCTTTTTACCCTGTAGTCTGTCCAGCGGGAATGAATTTTCTCCTTTGCGCTCCGGGAAGCTGGGGCCAATAAAAAGATGCTCGTCCCCAAATTGTTCACCATTCGGTTGAAAATATCTGCTCGTATATACAACATTCAAAGCTCCTGAATTGTTCATAAATTGAACCAGATCTTTGGGAGCAACACCGAACCTTTCTTTCATGAGATGCAGTGAAGACGTGACTTGTTCATCAGGCTGAAACGGTACTTTAGCGTCGGAGCGGAAGAGATTGGCAGCCATCAGATGATTTGAAATGAGAAAAGATGGGGATGAAGAAATGCCTGGAATATTCAAATAATCTCTTACTAATTCACCAGCTCCGAATCGATCATAGAACACCAAGTCAAATTGAATACGCTCGGACAGCTCCTGAGTGATGGCTAAGATGTCCATCGAAGTCTGGATATGAATATTCATAAATGCGTTCAGTCCTGCCGGAGTGTTGGTATCAATGGAAGCAGTCCTGACCAGATCAGGATGCAGGTGAACCTTCGCTCCAACTGCTTCGAGTCTATTCTTGTATTTCTCAGTTGTAATGTAATGAACCTGGTCCCCTCGTGCTGCAAAGGCTTGCGTGATCCCAAGCGTGGGGTTTACATGTCCTTCTGCCGGAAAGTTAACCATTAATACGTTTAACATCCATCATTACTCCTTTTCTCTACAATTAAGATCGCAGTTTTCACTGAATCTCTTAATCCATAATAACAATAATATTTATTTTTTCAAATGATATCCTTTCATGATCGTGAAACACATGTTGGCATGAAATGTGTATAACAAATATTTAACTCGTGCATAGTAAAGGCGAACTCTACTTAGCAAGGGAGGTTTTTTCTAAGTGAATGTTCAAAGAGCGCAAGAAATAGCGTCCTCTTCCATTATGGCGAATGTGTTGTGCGATGGGCTACCCATTTATATTCAGCATGTGAATGAACAGCGTGAGACGGCACGCATTTATGCGCTGAGCAATCCAGAAGAGGAACGGGAAGTACCTTTATACACGTTAACAGAACGAGATCAGGCACTGGAATAAGAAAGGAGCGCTATGAAAAATGAAACCAAATCAACAGAAGGAAATCGAGGCAGACCGCTTGAATTTTCGTGACCAGACGGATGATGTGGTTAGAGAAGTACCGGCCACGACGGATGCCAGCGAAGCCGTTGCAGCAATAACTTCACATATCAATAAGTACGATGTACCGGATGAGTTGGAGGAGAAATAGAGAATGACCAAGCGCGCACAGGATAACCTGTTGCGTGCTTTTTATATGACACATATTTGGCTGGAGTCGAACAAATAGTATGTAGTGCCCAAACGTACAAATGATATTGCCCATGTGTACGTTTTTTTCTGTTTGTTTTTTTGTAAAATAGTATATAAATGATTTCTGTCCAAACTAAATTGACCAGGTCGTCATAGCGGCGTTGTCTCTAATAAGTTGAAAAGCCGAATTCAAAATTGTAGGAGGGAATTATGATTGATGTATTCAATGAACAGATTCAAAATCTAGATCCAGAAATAAGTGAAGGTGAATTTGAGAAGAAAGATATTTCAAAAGTATTAACTATAATATGGATTTTTGTAATTTATAGTGAGTCTGTCATTCTTCAACATTTGTCTAGTGGTCTAAATCTGCTGCAAAGTGTCTTATTCACTGTAATCATCATATTGCACATCCTCTTGTACTTGCATGCTCATAGAGTTGCAAAATATTTTTCATGGGCTTATTTTGTTGTGCAAGGGGGATTGATCTTTTCAAGTGCATTTCTTCTACCTGACAGTTTTTCGATTGTACTGGTTGGGTTAATGCCAATTTTGGTGGGTCAGAGTATAGGTATTTATTACAAGCCGCTTAAGGTCATTCTTGTATTTTTGATCTCCTATGTACTTTTTTGTGTAGCTGTGGTCTGGCATAATGATGGCAGGCAGTTTGTGTTGTTCATCCCGCTATTTTTTCTAATTGCAGTTGTTATAGTAGCTTATGCCGTTCTTTTTCTCAAACAAGTCAAAGCACGAATCCGAACGCAAAACGTTCTTAAAGAACTTGAAATCGCACATCAAAAGGTCGAAGAACTTACAATTGCTAACGAACGACAACGTATGGCCCGTGATCTTCATGATACGCTGGCTCAAGGGCTTGCTGGGCTAATCATGCAACTTGAAGCCATTGATGCCCATCTGACAAAAGGGAGTACGCAAAGAGCTCAGGAGATCGTCCAACAATCGATGTCACAAGTGCGAAGAACATTGTCTGATTCAAGGCGAGCTATAGACAATCTGCGTTCGAAAACCATCTCGGAAGTTGATTTTGCAGAAGCAGTGGAGGAAGAAATACAGCGATTTACAATGGCTACGAGCATCCGTGTAATACGCAACATCAAAATTAAAGCTTCCGTCCCCAGACTGTTGTTCGAACATGGATTGTTTATTATAAGCGAGTGTTTAACCAACGTAGCGAAACATTCACATGCTAATACCGTATGGATTCATATTTTAGATAATGAAGGCAAGATTGAAATTCAGATTCGCGATGATGGAAAAGGATTTGATACAGATATTATTGCCAAGCAAACAGGGCATTACGGAATAATAGGCATACATGAGCGTGTACGGATGCTGGGTGGAAAAATCAATATCAGCAGTATATTTCAAGAAGGTACAGCTATAAAAATAGAGGCGCCTCTTACTAAAGGAGACCTATCATGAAATACAAGATTTTAATCGTCGACGATCATTGGGTAGTTAGAGAAGGATTAAAGCTGGTGCTGGAGACCAATGACAGTTATGAAGTGATTGGTGAAGCTGGAGAAGGTGTAACGGCTCTTAAATTGATCGAAGAACTTCAGCCGCATGTCATATTGTTGGATTTATATATGCCACAAATGAGTGGTTTGGAAACCATGAAAGCCCTCAGAGAAAAACAAAATGAAACACCAGTCATTATCCTGACGACCTATAACGAAGATGATTTAATGATTAAGGGACTCTCATTGGGGGCAAAAGGATATTTACTAAAAGATACCAGTCGAGAAAACTTATTTCGCACTATTGAGTCTGCGCTAAGGGGTGAAACGCTGCTTCAGCCAGAAATAACAGCAAGGGTATTTGCTACTACGAATAAGAGAGAAGCTGAGATAGAATCACACGAAAGAAACTTAATTCTAACTGATAAGGAAAGACACATATTAAAGTCTGTTGCACATGGTTTTAAAAGTAAGGAAATTGCGTTTGATATGGGAATTTCCGAGCGTACCGTAAAGGCACATTTAACGAATATTTATAACAAGCTTGGTGTTGATTCCAGATCCGAAGCCGTTGCCGTTTCGTTGGAACGTGGTATTTTACAGCTTTAGAAATAATAACTGAAAATATGTTATTTATTTGCCCAGTCGTACATAAGGTGCTTGCCCCTTTGTACGATTTTTTTGTTTGTTCATTGCTATAACATGAAAAAAGGATGAAAAAGTTTACTTGACCCACGGGTTGCTGATAGCACCTTTAGAAGAGAGAATCAGAGAGGATGACATTAGTTGAAGAGAAAAGAAATCAGGATAATGATTGCAGGGGTTGCATTAGCCTTAGTAGCTTCCGGTTGCTCCAGTGCATCGGAGAACTCTGTAACAGAAGCGAGTCACCCGGTAAAAATTGAGAAACTTGCAATGAAACCTTTGGCCAATGATTTTAATTTGGCGGGAACATTGCAGGCAAGTAATGAGGCCAATGTTTCCTTTGAAGCGGATGGACGTATATTGAACACCATGGTTGAAGTTGGGGATTCAGTAGAAAAAGGAAGTGTCCTTGCGAAGTTAGATACATCTGCTTACCAGTTACAGCTGGATCGGGCAAAGGCAACCATGGAAAAGGCAAAGGCTGGTGTAAGCCAAGCGGAGGCTACTGTCCAATCGGCCCAGGCGGGCATTCATAGTTCACAATCCCAGGTCAACGCGGCCCAATCCAAATTGCAGGAATTGAACAATGGCGCCAAAAAGCAGGAGATTGCACAGTCTCAAAATGCGGTTACTGTAGCAACTAATAATTATAACAAGAAGAAAGCGGATGCCACACGGTCCCAAAGTCTATTCCAGGCAGGTGCAGTATCATTAACGGAAAATGAGAATGCGCAGCTGGAATTAGCAAACGCACAAAAAAGCTTAAGTGATGCGCAAGAGAAATTGTCTCTTTTGCTTGCAGGGGCATCCCAGGAAGAGCGTGCCCAAGCTTCGGCCGGGGTAGATCAGGCCAGGGCAGGGCTGGAATCGGCTAGGGCTACTATACAACAAGGACTAGCCAGTAAAGCTCAGGCGCAGGCTACCTATGAAGATGCATTGGCTGCTTATGAACAGTCAGCCTTGTCACTGAAAAAAGCAACTTTAACTTCCCCGATCACGGGTGTTGTGATTGAAAAAAAGATATCTGATGGTCAACTGGGCTCCAGCGGGAGTGAGGCATTTGTTGTCGGAAATATTAAGACTTTAAAAGTACTCCTCCCCGTACCGGACAGTGAAATCTTATCGTGGAAGAAAAACCAAAAAGTAAATATCTCTCTCTACGATGAAATTAGAACAGGGACCGTTACTCAGATCTATCCATCGACTAACTCCAAAACGGGAAGCATCAATGTAGAAGTTAGCATTCCCAATCCCGAACTGAATTGGAAACCTGGTCAAGTCATAAGCGCATCTAAAAGCATGAATCAAAACGAAGCGCTTTTAGTGCCCGTAGAGGCCGTAATTAGTACGGGAAATGATCCTTATGTCTTTAAAGCTGTAAACGGAAAAGCCGTCAAAACACCGATTAAACTGGGGAAAGTGACTAATAATCAGCTCGAAGTGGTCTCTGGATTACAGGCAGGCGATCAAATCGTTACACAAGGAGCAGGAACCTTATTTAATGGTGATTTAATTGGGAATGACGTACTTGAGAAATCGGAGGAGTCGTCCGAATGATTAAATATATCGTTAAAAAACAAAAAATTACACTCATTTTCTTTGGCATGTGCATTGTGCTAGGGCTCTATAATTTTACATCGTTACCTAAACAAGAGCAGCCCGATGTTATTCCCTTGTCAGCCAGTGTTACAACCATCTATCCGGGCGCCTCACCCGAAAGAATCGAGCAAACCATTACTAAGGTCATGGAACAGAAAATTAAAGCCGTACAAGGTGTCAAAACGGTTTCTTCCACTTCATCTAAAGGCCAATCCAGTATAACTGTAGAAGCTTTTGAAGATGCAGACCCGACAAAGGTATGGGCTGATCTTCGTACAAAGGTACAGGATGCAAAGTCCGAGCTTCCAGATGATGCGATGCAGCCGGTTATCAATGATAGCATGACAAGCTCCTTTATTGGTTCATATGCGATTACTTCTGATAAAATTGAGAATTTATACTCGTTGAATGAATTGATGAACAAATGGAAAGATCAATTAAAAACGGTCTCGGGTGTTTCGCAAGTTAATATTCAAGGAATACCAGATCAAGAAGTACGAATCAGTTTAGACACACAAAAGATGCAACAATATAACATCTCCTGGGAGCAGGTTGTTCAAGCAATCAAAAATGAGAATGAAAGAGTTCCTACAGGAAGCATGGATTTCAATGAGCGTACTTATCAACTGACGGTAAATGCCTCTACCGATCCATCCATTCTAAATAACGTCCAGATTTCAAGCAATGACGATGGATTCCCGATATCTCTGAAAGATGTAGGGACAGCCTCACTTGTTTTTAAAAAAGCAGCTAGTTATACGTATGTGAATAACAAGCCTGCTATTTCGATCAGTGTGAGTGGGGATACAGGCACAGACGTGCCAACGGTATCTAAGGCGACTACAACCAAAATCAATGAACTTGTGAGCAGTTTGCCGAAGAATGTACATTTTGAACTACTTTTTGCGCAAAATGATCGAGTAGATGAAATGTTTGGAAACCTGACCAAAGAGATGATCATCGCTATTATATCGGTCATTGTTATATGTACATTAGGTTTAAATTTGCTGACTTCTGCATTTGTGGCCTTGGCCATTCCTGTTTCCATCGCCATCGGCTTTATTTTCTTACCCACAACAGGAATCACGCTGAATCAAATTTCAGTCATCGGATTAATCATCGTGCTAGGGATATTGGTTGATGATGCCGTCGTGGTCAATGACAATATTGAACGCCGACGCACTGAATTTGGGGAAGATGCTACGGAGGCAGCCATTAAAGGAACAAAAGAGGTATCCTTATCAATCATTACAGCTACACTAGCTACGGTTGCAGCATTTGCCCCGCTTTTATTCCTGCCGGGCACCATCGGTGACTTTATTAAACCGATACCTACCGTTATTTCGTTAACGATGCTGGCTTCCATGATTATGTCATTAACGATCATTCCTATTTTCCGTCAATGGTATGATCAACGTCGTAAAGGAAAAGAGAATAATAGGACAGTTAAGCCACCTGGACTTCTGGGGAGTCAAATCCAGTCTCTATCCAATGTGTACTCTAAAAACTGGATGCCAAGAATACTGCGACGCCCACTTTTAACAGCGCTTATTGGTCTTATGATGGGTACAGCAGCTTATGGACTACTAGCTGTTGTTCCTATTGAATTATTTCCGGATTCCGATCAAGCGGATGCCACGATCAGTGTAACGATGCCAGAAGGAACATCGTTGCAGGCAACCAATCAGGTTATTAACGAGATTGGCATGTGGGTCAAAAAACAGCCAGAAACGGAGCGGTTGGCGGCAACGGCAGGTGGAGGAGCGCCTCAGTTGTACAGCGATGTTGCAGGTGGTCACGGCTCTGGGGGGGCGGTAAATGGCCAAATTGCTG
The DNA here is from genome assembly GCF_024213325.1 of Paenibacillus sp. MZ03-122A. Classification (NCBI taxonomy): domain Bacteria; kingdom Bacillati; phylum Bacillota; class Bacilli; order Caryophanales; family Paenibacillaceae; genus Paenibacillus; species Paenibacillus sp. MZ03-122A. The sequence goes on from NZ_JANAVI010000008.1 coordinate 22,413, forward strand.
TCGTTGGAAAAGAGGGGCTATTTGATCTCAAAAAAACAGTGGATAACTGGACCCATACGCTACAAGCTAAATATCCATCTGCATTAATCAGCATTCGCGTTCCCCAATTAGGTATTCCGGTCGGCAGTGCGGTGTCTATCCGTATAAAAGGAGAAGACATTGATAAGCTGCAAAACATGACAACTAAAGTCAAAGAAATCGTTGCGGGAACCCCCGGAGCTGTAGATGTGACCGATAATATGGGTATGCAAAGCTATAATCTGAATTTCCAAATTAATCAGCAAGCCTTGGATAAATATCAGGTTAGCTATTCCGATTTAACGCGTACTTTGCTATTAATGGGTGACGGGGTGAATGTAACGGATTTTGATACGGGTAAGGAATTGCTTGATGTCAATATATACATGAACAAACCAAACCATGATCCTGAGGTATTATTCCAACAATTAAGTGTGAACAATGCGGCAAGGGAGCAAATCCCCTTATCCCAATTAGCCACGATGAAACCGGACTTTTCCATCCAACAAATCCACCGCTATGATCTGGAACGGACGGTAACGATCTCAGCCAATGGAAATGGGCGTACGGCTACAGAACTCACTAATGATATCCGTAGCAAACTTACAAATACCCAGTTTGAACCAGACTACACCTGGGAGATGGGAGGGGAAACATCTGCGCAGTCTGATATGTTTAAGGATTTGGGCAAATTAGCTGTGATTGTTATTTTTCTTATTCTCCTCTTAATTACCATGCAGTTTTACTCGGTTTCCACACCGCTCATTATTATGACCACTGTTTATCTGGCAGCGGCAGGGGGAATCCTTGGAAGTTTTATTTCGGGGATGCCAATTGGATTCATGAGTATTATGGGTATCATTTCACTTGCTGGTATCGTCGTGCGTAACGGTATCGTGCTGATAGAGTTTATTGAAGATGCGCGGCGTGAAGGCGCTGATTTAACAGACGCCATTCTAATGGCATGCTCTGCCCGTTTCCGTCCGATCTTGCTTACTTCGCTAACTGCGATTGTGGGTATGATCCCTATTGCCACAATAGGCGAGATCTTGTTCAAACCGTTGGCAACGACCATTATTTTCGGACTAATTTTTTCAACTATTTTAACTTTGTTTGTAGTTCCGACGCTGTATATGGTCGTAGCTCATCTGAAACTGAATCGGAAGCATAAGAAGGAAAAGGCTATAAATAGCGATAGCTCATTGACCTTGTAGGTAAATATATGAAATCGTGCATTAGACGAGTGTCTTAATGTACGATTTTTTCTTTTGTCGATATTGATTATTATTTCATTGACAGAGTCCACAAAAATCATTACTATAATTGTTGCAAAAGTCCACTAAATTGGGGGAGTTATGATCAATATAGATGCTAATATGATAGCGGATATGAGGCGTTTTAATCGATTCTATACGAATATACTGGGTGTTTTAGATAGACATGTGCTGGATAGCGGATATTCCTTTACTGAGGCCCGTGTCATTATAGAGATCGGGTTGATCGAGCCATGTATTGCGAATACTCTAGTCGAATCTCTTAAAATTGACCGCAGCTATATGAGTAGGATCATTGCTAAATTTTGCAAAGAGGGCTTTCTTGTTAAGGAAAATTCAACGTTGGATAATAGAACAAATCTGATTCGGTTGACTCCTAAAGGAAAAGCATTCTACAACCAACTGAATGAAAGGTCTGATGAACAGATTTTAAAATTAGTTCAAGGACTTTCAGAAGAAGAGATTAAGGAATTACATGCTTCTATGTTGTTAATTCAGAAGAAATTGGATAATTTGGAGAGGATACAGAATGATACGATTTGAATGCGACTATACCGAAGGTGCTCATGAGCGCATATTAAAGCGACTACTGGAGACTAATGATGAACAAACTCCAGGTTATGGTGTCGACGATCATTGTGAAAAAGCCAGAGCATATATTAAAGAAGCATGTCACTCCCCAAATGCGGATGTACACTTTTTGATTGGAGGTACACAGACCAATACCACCGTCATTTCTTCTATTCTGCGTCCGCATCAAGGCGTCGTTGCTGCAGTTTCTGGACATATTGCCGTACATGAGACCGGAGCGATTGAAGCTACTGGGCATAAAGTACTTACTTTGCCAAGTGATGATGGGAAAATCCGGGCCGAGCAAGTAAAGGAGCTATATGACGCTCACTGGAATGATGCCGCTCCTGAGCATAGTGTACAGCCAGGGATGGTTTATATTTCCCAACCTACTGAAAATGGAACGATTTATAGCAAATCAGAGCTGGAAGCATTAAGTAGAGTCTGTCAAGAGTGTGGTTTACCACTGTTTATAGATGGAGCCCGATTAGGTTATAGCTTGGTGGCCGAAGATAGCGATGTATCTTTAGCAGATATAGCGAAGCTATGCGATGTATTTTATATTGGCGGGACCAAAATTGGAGCCTTGATGGGAGAAGCAGTAGTCATTCTAAATGATACATTGAAAAAAGATTTTCGATATATGATCAAGCAAAAAGGAGGACTGTTGGCTAAGGGAAGAATGTTGGGCATTCAATTCGAAACTTTGTTTGAAGACGGTTTATACGTTGAAATTTCCAAACACGCTATAGATATGGCAATGCTGCTTCAAAACGGATTATCTGAGCAAGGTTTTTCTTTTCAATACCGTTCTACAACTAATCAGCAGTTTCCGATTTTGCCAGATCGCATACTAAAGGCATTGAGTGAAAAATATACTTACTCCTTTTGGGAAAAGGTTGATGATGCACATAGTGCTGTTCGATTCTGTACTAGTTGGGCTACAAAGAAAGAAAATGTTGCAATGCTGATTCAGGATATTAAAGCATTGCGATAAAGGTCATAGAAAGTGTAATTTATAATTTTAAAGATGTAGAATGACTATGGAATAGCCATACTTCGTTGCATGCATTGCAGCGAAGTATGGTTTTTTTGTGCATTTTACTTGCTCCAAAGCGGCTTGTCTTTAGTTCCATGAAAGAGCAAGTGGATATAAAAATGGAAAAACAAGACAAGAGCGGATGTATAAAGTCGGCGTCTAATTCTTTACACTGAATATCTACCGAACCTGCTTGCGGTACTGAAGAGGAGAGAGCCCGGTTATTTTTTTAAAGATTTTATTAAAGTGGGAAGCATGACCGAACCCGACATCCTCTGCAATATGCTGGATTTTGTCTTTGGTGGTTCGCAGTCTTGTTTGGGCCGCCCTGACCCTCACTACGCGGATGTATTCGCTGAAATGAAAACCAGTCAACTTTAGAAAGATACGGCTTAGGTAAGCTGGACTAATGAAAAAGCAGGCGGCCACTTGTTCGAGAGTTAACGGTTCATTGTAATGATCCTGAATAAAAGAAGAAATTTCCGTGATTTTCTGATGCATGGGATGAGAGGGAACAGGTTCACTACGCTCGATCGCTTCCGATCGGTGCACCAGAATAAGCATTTCCAGCAGTAAATGCTGTACGCAACGGTCATGCAGAGGCTGCTTATTCCTGCATTCGGTATTCATCTGTAGGAATAAACGTTCAACCTCCACTTGCTCTCTCGCAGGTAAGCGAAGCAACGCGGATTGCTGATACGGTGGCAGGTCAAGAATGTCATGATCCTGCTGTGGGAGAAACGTCGGAGAAAAATGAATCAAAATGCGTTCTGTTTCCTGCAATTGCGTACTGGCGGTAGAATGCAAGTCATGAGGAAGGATGAATATCAGATCCCCCTTGCGAGCGGTGTATACCTTGCCATTCATAAAATAGATGCGTTCTCCTCGCAGTAAGAGATACAGCTCATAGTTCTCGTGGACATGAGGCCGGGGCATAACCGTGAAACCGGTACGATAGATGTGATGAATGGAGAATTGTTGTTCGCCAAGGACATATTTATCTTCTTTCATTTCATTCATGTGCTTCTTCCTTTACAAATTAAGATAAGTAAGCGCATTCATATACCACCAGTATATATGACAACCTGCCAATGATAAAAGCAGAAAAGATTGATGAAAGGAGGTGAAGGCGCTTCTGAACGTCTCGGATCGTGTTTTTATAAAAATATGCGCTGATGTGGAAGAAAATCTTAGGGAGGAAACAGAATATGAGCAAGCAGCGTACATGGAAAAAGGTGCTATGTAATGTGGTTGTGGGTTCATTGTTGTTGACCTTGTGCCCACCACTAATCCAAGCGGAGACTGCGGTAGGAACAGAGAACGCAAAGGTGTCAAAAGTGGCGACGGATATTCCGGCGTTTCCGGGGGCTGAGGGTGGCGGTAAATATGTTATCGGTGGACGCGGAGGTGAAGTGTATGAGGTTACCACGCTGGCAGACTACGGCAAAGGGGAACAGATAATACCCGGATCTCTTCGTGCAGCGGTCAGCTCCGATAATCGGACGGTCGTATTCCGGGTGGGTGGAACGATTCATCTCAAGGAGCCACTTAAAATCTTGGGAAACAACCTGACGGTTGCGGGCCAGACAGCTCCTGGCGATGGTATAACTGTAAGCGATTACACGACAGGGATTGATGCAGATAACGTCATTCTCCGTTACCTGCGTTTCCGATTGACCGACCGTTACCCCAGTGAGGATGACGCGTTAGGAGCCAGATACCATAAAAACATAATGATTGATCACTGTTCCTTTAGCTGGTCGGTGGATGAGGTACTGAGCCTGTATGACAACGTCAATACAACGGTACAATGGTCCATTGCGTCCGAAAGTATGCTAATGACCACGCATCAGAAAGGTCGCCACGGCTATGGCGGCATATGGGGCGGACGAAATTCCACCTATCATCATAATTTGTTGGCTCACAATGCAAGTCGTAATCCGCGTTTTCCAACCGATAAAAAACAAATCGACGCTGTGGAAATGACCAATAATGTCATTTATAACTGGGGATTTTTCTCTTCATACGGTGGCGGTGAAGGATCGTATAATGTGCTGAATAACTATTATAAGTATGGCCCCAACACATATGAGGACGTTCGCGGTCAAATTTTTGTAGACGTGGGTAGTAAAAAATATAAAACACGCATCTTTATTGGTGGTAACTACATGTACGGCAATGACTCGGTTACGAAAGACAACTGGCAGCTTGGCACATCCATTGGGTCAATTATTGATCCTTCCACCCGTTTGGCGGAGCCGATTGAAGTCAGAGGGGAATACGACAACGGAATTTCACCGGATGCGTATGGTCCATATCAAGCGACAGATGCACAAACCGCATATACGGAGGTGCTTGCCGGCTCAGGAGCCACGCTGCCAAGAAGAGATGCGGTGGACGCCCGAATTATGAATGATGTGAAGAATGGAACGGGTGCGTTTATTAACTCTCCGCGTGAAGTAGGGTGGATTTACGACGATTCTAACGTAACGACGACGGAGCTTTCTGATAGTGACCATGATGGAATGCCGGATGAATGGGAACGTGCCCATGGGCTGGACCCCAATAATGCAGATGATCGTAACGGTCAATTGCTTGCCGGCACAGGGGCGTATGCTCATTTTGCCAAGGGTTATACAAATCTGGAGGTCTATTTAAATGATCTTATTGAGAAGCTGTCGAATGGAAATGAGGTGGATAATCCAGAGGCCGTCGTTCAGGTGTCGGATGCAAACGGACGTTCACTAAAGCATAACGATATTTTGGAAGCAGGCCGTGATGCGACCATAACAGCAACAGCCAAGGACAAAGATGGTATTGCTCATGTTGAATTTATCATTGACGGCAAACTTGTTGGTAAAGTAGAGACCGCGCCTTATCATCTCGATTGGAATCATGTAACAGACGGTACCCATTATATTATTGTACGGGTGACCGACCGCAAGGGGAATGCTGCATTTTCCAATCCTGTTACCATTCACGTCAATACGACTGCGCCGTCGGGAAGTTGGCTCAGCGAAGAGATTGGCTCTGAGGGCAACGATGGTTATATAAAAGGGCATACTCAGGTCTTAAAAGAAGATGCAAGCGGCGGCAGTATAAGACTGAAGTCAGCGGGAGACGTTGACGGTAAGGCAGATATTTTCCATTATGCTTATCAAAAATGGGAAGGTAACACTGAAATTACAGCCCGTGTGGAACAAATTACTCCGGTGGATGATAATGCCGAAGCGGGTGTAATGATTCGTGAGTCGCTGAAGCCTGGATCAAAAATGGCCTTTATGTCTTTAGCATTTGTTAAATATGGCAAACAGGGTATTCTTATCAGTCGTGATCAAACGGATGCCAAGACGAAACGTGCGTCAATGGAGTCGTTTATTGCAACGCCATATTCGGTTCGTCTGGTACGACAAGGACAAAAGGTTACCGGCTGGGTATCCGCAGATGGTGTGACGAACTGGGAGAAGGTTGGTGAAACTGTTATAGATGTGCCGGATAATCAGCCGCTATTGTTCGGGTTGGCCACCGATGCATCCAAACAACAAAATGATGTATGGAATTACAATACGTCGGAATTCAGCAATGTCACCATCCGCAACCTGACAGACTCAGGAGGAACTCATCCTACTAGTGTGGTGGTAGCGACCTATGGCCCTGCTGACTTTACATCTCTCCAGGCAGCGATTGACGCAGTCCCTGACGACAGCAACACAAGGACAGTTATCCATCTCAAAAACGGTACGTATCGTGAAAAAATAAAGGTGAATTCCTCCAAAAAAAATCTGAGTATTATCGGAGAAGATCGCGACAAAACGATCATTGCTTTTGATGATACGGCCAAAACGGTGGTGGACGGAAAAGAATTAGGAACAAGCAACAGCTATACAATGCGTGTGCAAAGTCCCGATTTTGTGTTGGAGAATGTCACGGTTGCCAATACTGAAGGAACCGGGCAGGTGCAGGCTGTAGCGTTATATGCCGAAGGTGATCGTGGTAAGTATCACAATGTCAAAATTACCGGCCTACAGGATACGTTGCTTGTGAACCGTGGCAGACAGTATTTTAAGGACAGCTACATCAGTGGTAGTGTAGATTTTATATTTGGCAATGCACCTGCCGTGTTTGATAATTCGATCATACACAGCCTGCGTGCTGGATATGTGACAGCAGCTTCAACAGAAGAGAACAAGCCGGGCTTTGTATTTATTCAATGTCGTCTGACAACAGAAAATGGCTTGACAGGCAAGGTGGATCTTGGACGGCCATGGCGCCCTTATGCTCATGTTACTTTTTTGAAGACCTATATGGATGACCATATCAAGCCGGGCGGCTGGAACAATTGGGGCAAGGAATCCAATGAGCAGACCGCAAGATTTGGAGAGTTTGACAACTTTGGACCAGGTGCAGGAAGTAGCGGGCGTGTATCTTGGGCCAAACAGCTTACCGCTGATGAAGCAAGTCAGTACACCGTTGAAGCTGTTCTGAGCGGGACAGATCATTGGGATTGGCGTCTTTAAATTTGATGTTCAGTGGTTAAGCGGGGCAAGCGCTTCTAGCGTTCAGCCTCGCTTATTTCTATAGTTTGAGTAGAGGATACATACTTGATTTTCGGTATTGAAAATACTTGTTTATATGGTAAATGTTTGCTATGTTAAAAGTGCATTTATCTCAAATTGAAATTTATTATTGATTTGGAGGTGTAGGATATGGCACGTGTGTTAGTAGTGATCACGCCAGCTGAAGGCCATGTTAATCCGACCTTTTGTTACACATGCGGGGATGAACAGTACAAGTGAAGCCTTATATTACAATGTACCGCAGGTCATGATTCCTTTAACATCGGATCAGCCGATCGTAGCTAGTCGGGTGCAGGAACTGGGAGCGGGTGTTGTTGTGGATAAAAATAAGCTTACACCCGCTAGTTTGAAAGCTGCCTTATTAGAGGTATTGAGTCATCCAACCTATAAAGAACAGGCTCATGTGATCGGCGAATCATTACGCCAGGCTGGTGGGTACAGACATGCGGCAGATACAATTATGAGTCATTTCTCCACCATAGAAAAATAAGCGTAGTCTATATACTGTGATTCCTTTCTTTTAAAGCAGCAGATTTTTCAAACTCTAATTTCTTCGAAATTGCCAGAAGACCCAGGGAGCAGATGATTAGGGCCAAACATACCCAATAGGTGTTTCGGTAACCCATCCATTGAGCGGTTAATCCGCCCATTAAGCTCCCCACCAGTCTTCCGATAGTTGTCGCATTGGAATATAGCGTCGATGCGTACCCTGGAAGAGAGGGCAACAAATCCTGCATGTAACTAATGCCAATGGCAGAAATCACTGCAACAAAGAAGGCTAGAAGAAGTTGCCCCACGAATAGCTGCCACATCTCCGTAGACATAAGGACAAGGATATAATAGACAACTCCTGTTAATGCCCCTAAAAATACAAGCAAACGGTTGGAGTATTTAGCTGCTAGTACGCCTAGCATGAGCATCAAGGGTATTTCTAAAATGGCGCAAATACTGGATACTAGAGCAACGTCACTTGTGTCACCTTTTAAATTGTAAATGATGAACAAGGAAATATTTAAATTGTTCATCCAGTGAGACGTATAGAGCAGAGTAAGAACTGAGAAAGGGATCAGAATCTCAATATTTTTATGTAATGTAATGTTATGAAGTGAAAGTTGATCCTTATGTTTAAGCTGAGCGGGAGGCTGCTGGATAAAAAAGAATAAAAGAACAGCAATAAGAACAAAAATAGAGGTCGTCCCCATAAAGATACCTTTAAAGCCCGTATGTGCAATCAAAAAGGAACCAAAAAGCGGCCCGGTAATAAATCCAAGAGAAAACATAGACCGAAGTGTTGAATTAGCAAAGGCGTGATCCGCAGATTTACTGCGATCTACTGCTTCACGTGCGCTGGCAAATAACTGCGGCATCCCAGGAGCACCAATGGCCGTAAAGATCGTCATATAAACAAAAAGTACATAAAAATTTTGGATTACAAGATATCCTGCAAAGGCTATGGCATTAAATAACGTACAAATCACCAAAATTTGTTTACGATCTAATCCGGTATCAGAACGTTTGGCAATCAGAGAGCTTATCCATATGCCACAAATCAAAGTTACCGCTGTAAACACACCAAAGGTTCCCACAGATACGCCAAGTGTACTTGTAAAATATACAGCTAAAAAAGGTGCGCTGATGGATATAGCCATGCCTTGCAATAACATGCAGATCATGAACAATGGGTAGTTAGGGATAACAAAAAGATTCTGAATACGCTTTAGCATTTCATTTTTACACTCCTTCCGAATACATACCTATCCCAACCAAACTATATATGACTTTAGCATAATTTGTATATTTACATAGTGTAAAATATTATATAATATTTTTCACTTTGATGAGCAGGACAATATACAGGCAAAGATACTGTCTATTCGTTCCTGATGATTGGTAGACCGCCCCTTGCTCATAGCTTTCGCTTTCCCATTCCGTACAACTCATAGCGATGTCGCCATTTCACTAAGGTGGTAACGCTGATGTTATGTTTTTTTTGCTACTTCCACACGGCTGCTCTGTCCTGCTTTTAACTCCTGTATGATTGCTAGTTTCTCAATCGCATTGTATGCGTTCTTCTTAGACAAAGGAAAACTCCCCCTCAAGTAGCGGTTTATTTATTAAACCTGCCTACTTGAAGGGGAGCATATCAAAATCGGTAGCCTGTTCCGTAATTTATAATAGCGAGGTTACGAACTTCACCTCCGGAAAGCGGCTATCCGGTCCTTTCATTAAGTTTCCGCCTTGATTTTTCAGATACCTATCGAAGAAATCCAGCATATAGGCATTGATAACGGAGTTCGCTCTTTCGGGCGCAATCTTTCCTGTAATGCCCAGCATTTCGAAAATCGGAGAAATAAACTGTACGTCGGCAAAATTCAAATGCTCCGTATTTTCGATATAGAGGACTTGTCCCCCTTCGTCGACCGCTTCGCGCATCCGTTCAAGCTCCAACTTTTTATCTTCCGTTACTTGATCCTCCCACTCTCTTGTTGAGCCCATACGGTTAAGCTCTGCATCCGTGTAGACCCGGTTATCCATCACCATTTTTAATTTTTCGAAATAGCTTTCCGAGTTGATGAACAAAAACGGCTTTCGCAGACCCTCTCTGTCACGCAGTCGATAAAGCCCTCCATCAAGGTCTATTCCAACCGCGATTCGCGGATCGTAAGAAGCGTCATAGGCCGTCGCTCCGCCGATGGAATGACCGAACACCCCGACATGACCGAGATCAATCCTCCCTTTTAGATGACTTGGAATCTGCCCCGATTGGATGAGCTCGAATTGGTCCAGCGCAAACGCCACATCACCGGTTAAAACTTGTCCCAACTTGTCGCGATTTCCCCTACTCGTCTGGTAATCATGGGCGGGCGAGAATAAGTCGTTGGTTGTGCTGGTCGTGATTCGCCCGTCCGGAAACTCGGTTGCAAATGTATTGTAGGTGTGGTCGATCACTGCCACGATATATCCATGACTCGCGAGATTTTCGGCTTGCGACGTGTGGAGGAACCTGGAAGAGCCATTGCCGGGATTCGCAAGGATCAGCGGGTATGAAGTCTGTGCCGAAGAGACTTCGGCCCCCGAATAAGCATGACTGGATACGTACTTCAGATGTTGAAAAGTAAACTCAGGAAGGCCATAGTCCGCGGCCATATAACGTAAAATCTGGGTATCGGGAATAAAGGGAGCGTACTTGTTGGTGCCAGCTTGAGCCGGATACCATACCTGAACCATCAATTCCCTTTTGCCTGTCGCGGTTTTGCCAAATGTCTCCTCCCGGTTTGGATCGATGAAATGAAAGACTTTCGTGCCTACCTTCAACTCGCCGGTTGGCGCCGGAAAGTCGAATACGGGAAACACATAGAGGAAGCACGCCGTTGCGATTAGCCCAATCACAATAAAAAGGCGGCCCAGCACCCTACGGATTCGCGAGGCAGTCCGAACGACTTTCAGCGTTATGAAAACGTCTATAAGCGAAAACATAAGCATCAGGATCGTAAATCCGTATAAAAATAAAAGCTGAACCCTGTATCCTTCGACAAGCAAATGTATCACTAAAAAAATAGAGCCTGCTCCGCTTGTCAGGAGCAAAGCTGGTCTTCGGATACGTTGATTGATAATGAACAGGAGTGCCAACAAACAAGCACTTGAAAAGAATAGCAGCATTTCAAAAAACCTCACGCCAACTCCCCCTTAAAAATAATCCTATCAATGGATTAGTATAGAGGAGCAGCTAGGTTGATACCATTGATCTAGATGACAATTGCCTAACACTCTTGTAAGGTTGCGCGACGATGGCGCAGAAAACGGCATGTAATGTGCTGATTTCTGCCTTTCGGCCGGGGTCCAGAAAAGGAGTGCCCCATCCGCCGCATGTCATGGCCAACGGATGTTGAACAGGTGGGGGGCTATTTGACGCTTAACGTAACAGGAGTGGAATGTAGCTATGTATGTGGAATTATCCTGTAGGATTTGCTTTAAAGGCTGAACCGATCTACGAACTGCTTGATCAGTTCATTCAATAATCCGGCGGCCTTCGTAGGAAGGCGATGATCAGCTTTCTTAAGGAAAACCAGCTCACTATTTGGTAATTGTTGATGCAATATTTTGGCATAGGGATGAAAGTGCTTATCTTTTTCACCATAAACGAGCAGGACAGGAAGATGGATTTCCCCGAGCCGTGAGGTGCAGTTGTACTTCAAGCTGTATCGATAATATTGTTCGATATTCCTGGGATTTCCCTGCTTCGCATCGTTGAATAACTTACGGAATAAAGATAGCTGTTTCGTTTGTGACCAAGCATTAGAAAGGGCAATCGTACCGATTGTGCCGATTTTGGAAAGAGCAATGCCCAAAGAAATTTTATTTCTTAGTCGCCATTCGTTTACTTCCGACATTCCACTGATAACAATACCTCCCCATGCCCGATCTGGGTAAGTCAAGAGGAATTCAAGTACTATCGAGCCCCCGGTAGAATATCCACACAGAAATACTTTATCAAGGCTCATCCGGTCCATCAAATGTTTAATATCCAGGGCGATGAGAGGGTAAGTAACCGTTTGCTGGGAAGGCTGACTTTTACCGTGTCCTCTAATATCAAAAGCTATAGTTCGAAAATGGGGCGAGAGTCCTTGGATTTGGTATGTGAAATTTAAGCTTGTGAGTACTGGAGGGTGAATGAATAGGATGGCGAACCCTTTTCCGGAATCAATATAATGCATCGAATATTCATTTATGTTTGTCGTAGTCATGGTTATGCTCCCTCCCTGAATGGTTTGACTTTAAATTTGGCCTATTGGATCCAAAAAATTCATGGAGGTGTAACTTTAATTGCTTGTATGAGATACCTTTGTCCCGATGACCCAATGCAGGAATAATATTTTAAGTACAAGAAAAAAATAAGAAGATCAAGTTTTTCTAAGAAAGGGACACATACATGGGCATGAAAAATAAAGTTACCATTGCAGTAGTGCTAAGTTTATTGTTGTTGATCTTGGGCTGTAGAGCGGACTCCAGTCAACAGCTAAAACAACAGAGTGTGAAGCCACCTATTACAGTAAATCAAATGGGCAAAAAACCTGTCATTATGATCTTGATTGATTCGTTAATGGATAAGCCTTTGCAAGATGCGATTCAAGCAGGCCGCGCACCGGCAATGCAATATCTCCTGAAACAAGGGCAATATTTCCCGCAGGTAGTGAGTTCATTTCCCACGATGTCTGTGACAATCGACAGTACATTATTAACGGGAACGTATGCAGACCAACATCATGTGCCTGGACTCGTTTGGTACAGCGACCAAAAGAAACGCATGATTCTCTACGGCAATGGTGCCAAAGAAGCCTTGAAGATAGATCAAATGCAAGTATTTATGGATGCTATTTATCAGTTAAATCAAGTTCATTTGAACAAAAAAACAAAAACAATTCACGAAGAGCTGGCCGACAAAGGAAAAGAATCGGCATCAATCAACGCTATTGTTTTTAGAGGAAGAACGGAACATGACTTAAAAGTACCTCGCTTTATAACGAACAGCAATCGTGTGCCAGAACAATTGAGAATAACAGGACCTAAATGGTTTTCTTATGCAACTTTTGCACAACTGGATCCAAAGAATAGCTGGAATACTCCTCCGTGGAAAAAATTCGGGATGAACGACGAGTTTTCCGCAAAAGATACCGCTTTTGTAATAAGTCAGAAGAAGCTTCCAGACGTAACCATCACATACTTTCCAGAAAATGATAATTTGGCGCATAGAAAGGGCCCGACTCAACTGGAGGGAATCGAAAAAGCGGATCAAGCACTTCAAACTGTGTTGAATGCATATGGTTCGTGGGAACAGGCTGTAAACAATGCGACATGGATTGTCATGGGTGACAGTGCGCAAAGCGCTATTTATAATGATCGACAGGTAGCAACGGTTGATTTAAAGTCGCTTTTGAATCATTACCGCATTGCAAAATTAAATCAACCAGTAAGAAACGATGACCAAATCGTGATTTCTGCTAATGAACGGATGGCTTATATCTATGCCATAAACGATGATGTGGAGTTATCCAATGTGGTGAAGTTTTTACAAAATGAGGACAAGCTCGACATTATCGCTATGAAAGATGGTAAAAACAATATTCATGTTACAAAGGGGAAAAAGAGTAAGCTATTTTCTTATCATCCTGGTGGAAAATACACCGATGAATATGGACAATCGTGGACATTGTCGGGCGAAGAAGACCTTGTGGATATTACGATAAATAACAACCGGATCAAATATGGAAAATATCCAGACGTTTTGGCGAGGCTGCACGGGGCAATGTATTCACATGGAGGTAGATATATTGTCGTCACGGTACAACCCGGATATGAACTCGTCGGTGAAAGTTCTCCTACCCACATCGGAGGGGGAGCTCATGGTTCGCTGCATGAAATAGATTCCCTTGTCCCATTAATTATTTCCGGAGCGAATACACGCCCCAAAACACTGCGAATCGTTGATATAAAAGACTGGATTATGCAATTGGTGAATGGATAAGTATTATCGTTCTTGATATTAAAAACGTACTCCATTAGTATATAAGCATACAGTTATATGAATGAAAGGAGGTTACACATTGGAGCAACTTGGTTATGTAGCCGATCATTTAAAGCTATTGGGCGATAAAACTCGGCTGGCCATGCTTTCCCTGCTAAGAGAGAGAGAATGGTGTGTTTGCGAATTTGTAGATATCTTTGATATGTCGCAGCCAGCAATTAGCCAACATTTGAGAAAATTAAAGTCGCAAGGAATGGTAAAAGAAGAACGACGAAGTCAGTGGGTATACTATTCCTTAAATGTAGACGACAAGCCGCATATTCAAGCCGTTCTTGAGCGTATGCCAGACTCCAAGCAGATTTTAAAATGGCTGAATAAAGAGGAGCCGATAGCATCTTGTGCACCGGATTCATCGGCTTGCTGCTCATCCTAAAGGCTGTTCCGTTTATCTCCTTGAGGGATAGCCGGTGTTTTTAATATAAGTATATGTTTATAAGGTAATGTAATGGAGGTTTAAAACATTGATTTTGTTGGCATGCATTATATTTTTAGCCACTTTAGTGTTGGTGATATGGCAGCCTAGAAATCTGTCTATCGGCTGGTCTGCTTGCGGAGGTGCCATACTCGCCTTGCTGGTGGGTGTCGTCGATTTGCATGATGTTTGGGAAGTTACTCATATTGTCTGGAATGCGACACTGGCTTTTGTAGCCATTATTCTGATTTCGTTGGTGCTTGATAAAATCGGCTTTTTCGAATGGGCGGCGCTCCACATGGCACGAGCTGCGCGAGGAAGCGGAACGCGGATGTTTGTTTATGTGACCCTTCTTGGCGCCGTTGTTGCTGCTTTTTTTGCGAATGACGGTGCGGCCTTAATACTGACACCGATTGTACTGGCGATGGTTCGAGCACTTAAATTGGATGAGAAAATGATTTTTCCTTTTATCATAGCGAGCGGTTTTATTTCAGACACGACGTCGCTTCCGCTTGTGGTCAGCAACTTGGTCAACATTGTGTCAGCCGATTTCTTTGGGATTACCTTTATGGAATATGCGAGTCGCATGATTATACCTAATTTATTTTCTTTAGCAGCCAGTATAGGGGTACTGTATCTTTTTTTTCGCAAAAGTATTCCGAAAACGTTTGATGCGGCACAATTAATCACGCCTGCGGAAGCGATTAAAGATCCAAAAATATTCCGTATGTCTTGGATCGTTCTCGCGGTTTTGTTCGTTGGCTACTTTGCATGCGAATTTTTTAACATTCCCGTTTCGGTGGTGGCCGGTATTATTGCTATCTTTTTCTTATTGATAGCGCGTAGAAGCCCTGCAGTGCCGATGAAAGAAGTCATCAAGGGCGCTCCATGGGCCATCGTATTTTTCTCTATCGGAATGTATGTTGTGGTGTATGGTCTACGTAATGCCGGTTTGACGGATCTGCTGGCCCATGTGATTCAAGCGGCTGCCGATCAAGGTATGTTTGTGGCCACCATGGGCATGGGTTTTATTGCGGCGATTATCTCGTCGGTCATGAATAACATGCCTACGGTCATGATTAATGCGCTTGCCATTGATGCCACCCATACAACCGGTATGGTCAAAGAGGCGTTGATTTATGCTAACGTCATTGGTTCTGATCTGGGGCCGAAAATAACTCCGATCGGTTCATTAGCCACGTTGTTGTGGCTGCATGTGCTTCGTTCGAAAAACGTGAAAATTTCTTGGGGAACTTATTTTAAGACAGGCATTGTCTTAACCATTCCTACACTTTTTATGACCCTACTGGGCTTATATCTATGGTTAATCATTTCATAATTGAACATTGAAGGAGACGGTAATGATGGAAAAGAAGACAATTTACTTTTTATGCACTGGTAATTCTTGTCGCAGTCAAATGGCAGAAGGCTGGGCCCAAAAATACTTGGGAGACCGTTGGAATGTATACAGTGCGGGCATTGAGGCACACGGCCTTAACCCTAAAGCGGTGCAAGCGATGAATGAAATAGGGATCGATATCTCCGGACAAACTTCAGATATTATAGATCCTGCTTTGCTGAACAGCGCGGATTTGGTTGTGACCTTGTGCGGAGATGCTGCTGATAAATGTCCTATCACACCTCCGCACGTTCGTCGTGAACATTGGGGATTTGATGATCCGGCTAAAGCAAAAGGAACAGAAGAAGAGAAATGGAGCGTGTTCCAGCGTGTACGGGATGAAGTCGAGGCTCGTATTCGGAAATTTGCGGAGACTGGTAAATAAACAAGCTGCACAGCTATAGTATTTCAAACAAGCACGCCTCCTTAAAGAGGTGGTGCTTGTTTGGCGTTTTTCTCCTTCACAGAATACTCTTCCAGCACCTTTGTTTTATCTCCATAGATCCTATCCAAATGATCTTCTCCCCATAAGCAAAAACGATCAAGCAGATCTTTAAAATCCCATCCATATTCACTAAGCTCGTACTCCACTTTGGGTGGAATCTGGTTATAAATGATGCGGTGGATGATTCCATCCTTTTCAAGCTCTCTAAGCTGTTGGGTAAGCACTTTTTGGGTGATTTTCGGAATGAGTTGACGAAGTTCGTATGTACGTTTTCTGCCGCTGGTTAAATGATGCAGGATGATGCCTTTCCACTTTCCACTGATGACCTCCAAAGTTGCCTCGATCCCGAGCATATAGGTTTTGGCTTTGTGTTCCATAGACTTTCCCCCTCTCCGATCTGTAGTACAAAAGGCACTAAGGAACCTAAAAGTACCTACAGTACATTGAAGTGCGTACTTCACACTTTCATATATATCAACCATAATAGCATCTGTAGACAGGGTTCAACAATTATGAGGAGAAAGAAGGTTACGGATAACATGAAAGTTCTATTGGTCGTGACGCATCCTAGAGAGGATTCACTTACCCTTACAGTCATGAATCGTTTTGTAGAGGAATTGAAGGAGAATAAGCACGAGGTAGATATTTTGGACTTGGATCGGGATGGGTTTAATCCGGTATATAGCGCGGCAGATGAGCTGGATTGGAATACGCCTCATAAACAATATGCTCCTGAAACACGGAGAGAGATGGACAGAATTGCTGCTGCGGATGCTCTGGTCTTTGTGTTTCCACTATGGTGGTACAGTGTGCCTTCCATGCTAAAAGGGTACCTGGATAAAGTCTGGAACAAAGGTTTACTTCAGGAATTTACGACGAAGCAGGTTTTGTGGATGTGCTTGGCAGGAGGGACGAAAGAACATCTGATCAAGTATGAATATCACGATTTGGTTACTAATTATTTGAATAAAGCCATTGCTGGTTACGCAAGAGTAAGAGAGTCCAAGGTGGAGTTCTTCTATGATACTTTGTCCGAGTCGAAAGAATACATTGCAGGTTTACTGGAGCACGCTTATCAATTAGGTCGGGCATATAAGTGAGTTTTATTCTGATAACAATGGGAAGTTAATATTATTGAAAAAGGGTTAAGGCTCGTTAGACGGCACTTAACCCTTTTTTATTTTATAGACGAGACTCTATCCTTTTATAGGCTCGTGCATAGGTGCTGACGGTGCCCCTTGCATAGATAACCCGCCGCCAGTTGTGCTTGCTGGAACAACGGGATGTGGTGAACCCTTTTCAGAAGCAGAACCCGCAGTTTGCTTGGCCAGCTTCTGTTTTTCCCACAGGGCCCTGGCGATCACCAGCATGGAGAGTACACCCACATATAGTAACAGAGAACCGAGTTCGGGAAGCATCTCTTGCAAAGGTGCACCACGCAGACCCATGGTGCGCAGGAATTTATACATCCATACAAAGGGGAAGAAATCACCGATTTGAATCGCTAAAGGTGGAAACAGTGATCTGGAAAGAACAGCCCCCGATAGAACAAAAGCAGGCATGAGTATCATCACCATTCTGCCGATGGCTATTCCCGGATGTGCAGCGCCCCATGCAACCAGGACATTGATACAAACGGTACCGAATACATACAGGACAACTGGAATTATAAAGAGAATTGGATTGGCCTCGAAACGGCCTCCCCCAAACACTTTAAGCATCCCGAGAGAGAAGATTAAGCCAGCCGTCGAAAACAGCGTATAAGGAAGCATACGCAGCAGGATGTTGAATGGATTTTGCAGCTCAGCAGCCAGCCTCTTGGAAACTCGGAGTCTGGCGACCAGAGGTAAGCTATTTATATTCAGTATCATAAAAGAGAACATACAAGTGAATGCAAGTATCGTCGTATTCTGATAGTCATTAGTTGGATTAAACAGGGAACGCACTTCCAAGGCGATACCATTGAGGGCCCCTTGAGCCTGTTCTGCGTTCATCCCGGTTTTCAACATAGCTGGAACAGACAATTCCATATTCTCGGAAACGCTAATTTCCTGCATAGCTGTACGAATCGAAGTAATAGATTGAACATTGGTATTATCGAGAATGAGACCCACGCGGCTGGAAAGGGAGCGATTGTGATTATCCTCTAAACCATGCGGCAAGGAAATAACAGCCAAATATTGCTCGTGATAAAAATACTGTTCAGGGTTGTCCGTATACGAAACAATCTCAGCTACGTTCATATACGGGGAAGCATCTATTTTCTGAATGAACTCACGGCTGTAAGCTGTGTTATCTTGATCCACTACTACCACGTTAGCGTCGTTAATTTGGCTGCTTGGGAGCAACAGTGAATACCCCAGTACGGCAATCAACGGGAAGATAATAGCTATGATCGGATACTTGGAGTGAACCAGATACGACCATTCATCACGAAGAGATTTCATTTGTATTCACCTCAACTGTCATGCCTGGTAGCAAAGCTGCTTCTCTTGTTACATATACACGTACCTGGAATGTAGCGGTATCTGCTTCTCCTTTTTCACGGGACATCTTCACATTAGCGAATTGTGGTGCAGCAGTTACGTAGCGTACTTTACCTTTCAAGTCCTTATTGAGACCAGAGATATGAGTTTTAATTTCTTGATTGGCCTTGAATTTCCCCGCTTGTTCTTCATTCACATAGAGATCGTAATATAAATCGTTGGTTTCCAGGGTAATCACAGGAGCCCCTTGCGCCACATTTTCGCCTACTTTGGTACTAATTGAAGTAACCTTGCCATCCTGTGGAGCTTTTAACACCAGGCGTTCTTTTTTGAGCAGCAACGTTTTAAGCTGGACTTCCTGTGTGTCTTTTTGTTGCTTTAAGAGGTCAATAGCCAGCTTCTGATCTGCCAACTGTTGACGACTCTGCTGAATGGTTTCCAGCTGGGTCTTGGAACGATCGACGGACAATTGGGCACCGCGAATTTCTTCCTCGGCTTGTTTTACCGAAACGGCTGCTTGTGTCGTCTGTTCACTGGCCTGCATACGTTCTTCGGAAGTGGCACCATGAAGTAGTTTTTGAAGAGACTCTTTTTGCTGGCTCAACTGATTTGTCGCTAAAGTCAAAGAGGATTCGGCATCATCCAACGCTGCTTTGGATGCACTTCCTGCATCATAGAGTGCTTTATTACGCTTATAGTTGGTCTGCGCCGTCTGAACGTTTTTGGTGGCTGAAGCTACGGCAATTCGTTGCTGCTGAACATCTTCAGCCCGAGCCCCGTTATTGACCTGTTGTTCCGCAGCAGTGGCTTGACGCTCAGCCGCTTGTGCCCGCTGCAATGCCGCCTGACTTTTACGCTCAGTCACTTGAGCTTGCGCGATATCTAGCTTCGCCTGTTTTTCCTGAGTTGCTGCTCGTGTATACCCTAAATGGATGGATTGTTGTTGTTGGCTGATTTGCGTATTGAACTGGGCGATTTGTGTCCGCAGCTGCTCAATTTGCAGATCCACATCTGTGGAATCCAAAGTCATAAGGACAGTTCCTTTTTTCACCTTAGTTTCTTCTGTTACCGGGATGTTCAGGATTTTGCCTCCTACTTGTTCAAACGATACATGAATGCTATCCGCATTTAGTGTTGTGCCTTTAACGGATCGAGAAGCATTGACTTGATCTTGTCCGTTGGTCTGGAGCAGGAACCCCCCGCCGATAAGACAGGCGATAGAAATGAGAGGGATGATGAGGCTGGTGACTTGTGTGCGATTCATGAGTAATACACTCCTTAAATTCATAAAATGAGTTAAACATAGACTCGAATAAATATCCTGGTATGTACATTTTATTTATTCTTTTATTTAATAATTTAAAAGTTAGTCGGCTAACTAAAACGCAAAATTAAAACTTATTCTGGTTTTGCTGCTTTATATATCTCTTTTGCTTGAAGGATGCCGCTTTCTATTTTTTGCAGTAACGTCAGGAGCAGCTCTTTTTCATCGGTGGACAGGTGGCTCATCAGTGTGGAAGTGCTTGTAAAATGTATAGGCAGCAGTCTTTCCATCATTTCCGTTCCTTGATCGGTCAGTTTAACAATGCTCATGCGGCGGTCGGAAGGATGAACAGATCGAATAATAAGCCCATCGCGTTCCAGGCGGTCAAGCAGACCGGTAACGGTAGGCTTGCTAACCCCTACTTTCTCCGCAAGCTCTGTAGCCAGCAATCCTGTATGGATGTTGCGGTACAGAAGAATTAATATCGAAAATTTACCTTGAGATATACCGAATTTCTCAAAGCCCTCAAAGCTGACTTTAAAGACGCTGGAAGATACCCGCATGAAAAATAGCATAGCTTCCGTCGCTCTTACATCAATCTCGGGGATACGCATAGAAAATTCTTGCAGCGCCTCTCGAGTGGGCAAGTCCCGTAAATCAAAATCCATAAGGTTCTCCTTTCTTCTTACAGTATGTTCCAATCAATAAATTAGTTAGCCGACTAATCTTAATCTATTCAAAAATGAATTTCAAGCTAAATTTTGTTAATCGTCATGCGGATTTTCACCATATGGAGGGTGCTTCGTACAATAATTCAAGTTATTCCCTACATTGATATTTACAATGAAGTGCTTGATAATAAGTGGATATCGTACGAGACCAAAACTCAAAAGTGAGGAACCTGTAATGACGACAAAATTATACTACACTGCTCCAAATCTTACGGAGTGGGACACTCATATTACACAGAACATGGAAAGAGACGGAAAATATTTGGTTATGCTGGAGGAAACGGCCTTTTATCCGCATGGCGGTGGTCAGCCTTGTGATACAGGAACAATTCAGGGCATCCGTGTATTAGATGTTGTTCTCGAAGATGGGGACATTTGGCATCAGGTAGAGCGTTTGCCGGAGGATAGGAAAGTAGCCTGCCAATTGGATTGGGAGCGCAGATTTGATCATATGCAGCAGCATAGCGGACAGCACTTGCTGTCAGCGGTTTGTCTGGAGTTGCTGGGTGCGCGTACTGAAAGCTTTCATCTGGGACAAGAATATGCCACGATTGATGTGAACTGTTCGGATGTAACGCCTGCGCAGCTATCGGCAATCGAGCAGGAAGTAAATCAGCAAATCTATAGTAATCGCAGCATAAAAAGTTTTTTTGTAACCAGTGAGCAATTGAAGGATATTCCGCTGGTGAAAACGCCCAAAGTGACAGAAAATATTCGGATTGTCGAGATCGAGGGCATTGAATATAACGCTTGCGGCGGCACACATGTAGCTCAGACCGGGGAAATTGGGATCATTAAATGCTTAAAATGGGAGAAGCAGAAGGGGATGGCAAGAATCCATTTCAAATGTGGCGTTCGCGCACTCCAGGATTTTAACGATAGTGTTCAGATATTGGACGTGTTATCTACGAAATTCAATACCGGGCGGAAGGATATTTTGACTCGATTCGAAAAGTGGGAGCAGGAGCATAAGCAGCTCAAGGCGCAAGTGGAGCTTCTGCAAGAGGAAAATGCATCGTATCAGGCGAAAGAGTTGCTATCTGCTGTACAGGGGCATGTTCTTGCTCGTGTATTCGAACAGAAATCCTTTCAGGAGATGCAGCAATTGGCTACCAAGCTGACAGCTGAGCATGATCTGCTTGTTTTATTTGCCACAACAGCAGAAAACAAAATCATTCTGGCACACAACGGTACCCAATCCATTAGCTGCGGAGCGTTTTTAAAGGAAAATCTGGGCGCGTTGCACGGTAAGGGGGGCGGTAGCAACCAATCTGCTCAGGCAGCATTCTCGTCCCGCGAAAACCTTTTGAATTTCTTTGAAACGGCCCAGCGGCAGTTCATTCAGGGCTGATGTAATGGAGGATTAGTGGCGTAGGGGAAGCTTCCACTTTTCCTTTTCTGTAAATAAAATAAAAGAAAAAATAAGTACAACAACAGCGCCCCAAACGGCTTTATCCCCAATTGTCAAAGTTAGAAATCCCCCCAGCAAGGCTCCTACCAAGAAGGCTGCCAAGATGACACCATAACGCATCGCTCGAATGGCAGCGTTCGTGTCCTTGGTCGTTATGGCGACATACACAGCCTCGATAGCTGATCGGAGGTTACCGGTGCTGACCGTGGAGGTGTACGGCACATCAATGAGCTTGCGGAAGGAAGTCATTTGCACGGAAGCGACGAACGAGACGATCACCACCACTACCGTATTGGGAACTCCTTGCGGAATCAGTCCCACGATGAAAAAAATTGCAATTTCCAATAAAATAATTGCGCGGGTCCAGTCCGGAGTTAGACGGTGGGTTGATTTTCGTTTAATCCCTTCAGCAACAAAAACGCCCAGTGAAAAGGCGATCAGGGGTGGGATATAGGATAACGCCTGAATCCAGTGCCCCTGAATGACTTTGACAGCCAGCAGCACGATATTGCCTGTCTGTGCGTTGGCGAAAACACCGCCTCTTCCAACAAAGGTATATGTGTCCAAAAAGCCCCCTACTAATGATAGTAAGGCGCCCAGTCGCAACGATTCGGACGTTACCTGATGTAAATGGATTTTACCTTTCATAAACACGGCATATAAGCCTCCTATGCTAAACGTCGATTGTTTAAAGCTAACACGAAAATCCAGGACCATACAATTAAATTAATCACTTAAGCATGAAAATGACACAAAGAAGCCACATCAGGTCCCATACAATAGAAAGGACGTGATGCGGCTTCTTTGGGGATGCTCGTTTTTAGTCCCCACACGGGACTTTAAAGGGTGCTTATCGCAGGGCTTGAACGAGCGCCTCGCCAAATGCCTGTGCGCCATCTGGACCGTCGGCCGTAATAATGTCGCTATGCGCAACGACATGCTGCGCCACATATTCGGCTTGATGCGATTGGAGCTGATCTTTTTGTACATCCACTGGATAGCATGTAGCCGTTCTACCAGAGAGTAGTCCGGTTTGAGCCACAGCTACAGAGCCTGCGCAGATGCCAGCCAATAAAGTCTTTTGCTCATGAGTTTGTTTTAGCAGAGCTTGGAGATCCGCGTTATTCCACAGATGGTCATTCGTACCTGATCCGCCGATCACAGATACTACATCATAATCAGCCAGCACAGCGTCTGTAAAAACAAGATCAGCTGTCGCTTTACCGTTGTAGTCACCCGTGATTTCGCCTGTTTTTGTACTAGCTAGCGTCACAGTAACACCTGCTTGCTCCAGTGCTTCCTTGGGTTTAAACAATTCATCCTCATTAAAGCGCTCTGGGGGTATAATAAAAAGAGCTTTTTTACTCATACTTTATTCCTCCTTGAATGTGTAACGTTATCTACTATTGTAGGGTGGCTTCGTCAGGCTGTGAAGAATGCACTTTCAAGTACGGAGGTTACCTGCAGGTTACTATTAGAGTGCAAGACCATGATGGTTTAGAAGGAGTTAGTTGATATATGACTGATACGCTGAGAGAAGAAATACGGGAAAAGATCGTTAACGGAGACTATAACTGCGAAAAGGAACTAACCTTGTCAGTGTTAAGCGGAAAATGGAAGGTCGTCATTTTATGGCATCTGGGTGTGGAAGGAGCGCACCGTTTCAGTGACCTGCAAAGGCTGTTTCCGAAGCTGTCGCATAAAGTGCTGACCAATCAGTTGCGGGAGTTGATGGAGGACGGTATTGTGCACCGGGAAGTGTATCCCGAAGTGCCTCCAAAAGTGGAATATTCAATGACTGAGCTGGGAATGACGATTTTACCGATTGTGGAGATGATGTATGACTGGGGGAAAAAACGGGTGCAATCCATTCGTGAGGAAATGCAACGCAGCGGTGAGGGGGACGTTTAAAGTTCCTTCATATGAAAAATAGAACGCCTTGCACTAGGAGTACAAATTGCACTTAGAGCAAAGGCGTTCTTTGGCATGTTAGCATTCTGTGTGTGTTTATCATGTTAGTTTAGGAAAAATAGCTGTAGTCCATATAGATCATTGCTTTTCTAGTGCTGGTAGAACCTCAATCCAGCGTGTAGCCCAAGTACCGATATGGTCAAACAAAGGGGCTAAATCGCGTCCCTTATCTGTAAGAGAGTATTCAATCCGTACAGGCTTCTCAGGATAAACCATACGTTGTATGATCCCTTCTTCCTCCAGCTCTTTCAAACGGTCGGAAAGGACCTTTCCGCTTAAATTAGGAATTGAATTCTCAATAGCGACGAAACGTTGCGGACCATTGGTTAGTTGAAATACGATCAACACCGTCCAACGTTTGCTTAGTAGCTCCATAGCTTTTTCAAACCGTGGGCACATCTGCGGAATGTTCATGTGATCACCTCATGCTCTTATTATTAACGATTCACTGTTAAAAGTAAATGACTTTACTTTACATAAATTTATTACTTGACGAAATTGAATGATATAAATATACTTTGTTACATAAAGTAACTCATTAGATTCGATACGGACATTTATATATGAAGGTTTAACAAGATGAATATGTATGACGGCTTATAAAAAATAATTTTGTAGGTATGGGCTAACAGTTGAGGCTATGGTTCGGGCGTAGGGGGAAGTCGGATGAAGTTGGAATGTGAAGTGTGCGTAGTTGGAGGGGGACCCGCAGGGACTTTATTGGCCTGTTTACTGGCGGAGCAGGGTATTTCAACGATATTGGTTGAGCGGCAGAGCGTAGCGGGAAAGGCTTTCCGCGGTGAAATTTTAAATGATGAGGGTCAGGAAGTGATCCAAAAGCATAAGCTGCTCGAACAAATTCATGAGGACTACGTTCTTGCCTCTACAAGAATCGAATATTGGGAGCACCAGCAGCAGGTAAAAACGGTCAAGCCGGTTTCAGTAAATGGTAATGTAGGGATTCATATTCCGCAGCCTCGATTTTTGGAGGCTCTGCTTAAGCAGGCGTCAACCTACGAGTCCTTCCGTTACCTGGCGGGTACAACGGTGACTGCGTTGGAAGATAACAGCGAAAAGGGCTACACGGGCTTGATCGCCCGCAATAAGAACGGTCATGAGATCACGATTGACAGTTCGTTGATTGTAGGTGCAGACGGTCGCTATTCGACTGTGCGCAAGCTGGCTCAGATGCCTGTGACGAACATTCGACACGGCTATGATCTGCTATGGGCGAAAATCACAGCACCTGCTGGGTGGGAGCCCGTCACTCGTCTGGCACGAATCAACGGAGGGCAGTTGGCTTTATTCTCGCAGGCTGAGGGCTATATTCAAATTGGCTGGAATGTGGAGGAAGGTAGCTTTTCAACCCTGTTTAAGCAATCCTTTGCACCATTTATACAACTGTTTACCGAGGCTTTTCCAGATTTGAAGCATAGTGTGCATGATCACATTCGTTCATGGAAGGACTTTGTACCGTTGGATATTTTCAGCAGCCGCAGTGACACTTGGACGCAGAACGGACTGGTCCTTATTGGAGATGCGGCGCATACCATGACACCTACCGGAGCTTTTGGCTTGAATGCAGCTTTGAAGGATGCCGAAGTGCTAGCCAGTGAGCTTCTTCGTTTACGACAGAAGAGTTATACCGCAGAAGACTTAAAGGCGTTCGAAGACGGACGACGACAGGCTGTCACCGAGCTTCAGGAACGGCAGCTGACGATGGAATCCACGTTTCATGAACATTTCTTACACATAGTTCAATGATTTATACCCTGACAATAACGATTAGCCTTTGAAGAATTAGGCATTTTCTATATAGAGCTCATATAAAGGATGGTGCAGAGAGATGAACCAAAAAGATGTAGCTACGCTACTTAACGATAAAATTCAAACCGTTCGTGGAGAGCAATCTTCGACGATTTTGGTAGGACCGATCAAGCTGCCAGTTAATTTGGAAGGAGAAACGGTTGTTTTTCAGTGGTACTGCTGGTTGCCTGTACGGGATGAGGAAGATCGTCAGGACTTACTGAATGCCACCGCTGAGACGATTGTGAAGCGATTGTCCACACTGGATTTGGCAGAGGGACAACAGTCAAGCGTTTTGGTGTATGGCGATCTTGAACAGTCGGAAAATGCATTAGTTCGCATGCATAGTATTTGCCATACTGGAGATATTTTTGGTAGCAAGCGTTGTGATTGCGGATTTCAACTCCACCAGTCCATGAAAATGATTGTGGAACACGGAGCGGGTGCGTTGTTCTATCTGGCTAACCATGAAGGCCGCGGAATCGGTTTGTTTAGTAAAGCAATGGCTTATATTCTGCAGGAAGAAGGCATGGATACTGTCGAAGCCAATCATCAATTGGGTTTTGAAGATGATACACGCAACTATGCGGATGCCATTAGTGTGCTCCGTCACCTGAGACAAAAACCGGTAACTTTGATTACAAATAATCCTAAAAAAATGGATGCTTTGAAGAAGTCGGGTATGAATGTGGCGGGTCGCATGCCGCTCTGGGGTGATGTGTCGCAATATAATGAACGGTATTTGAATACAAAAGTGGAACGATCCGGCCATTTGCGGGATTCCGATCTCAGGGAGGTTCTATGACCACTCACGAAAAATATATGCGCCTGGCACTGGAAAATGCCAGAAGTGCTAAAGGGCAAACAGAACCGAATCCACTCGTCGGATCAGTCATTGTCAACAACGGTCGTATCGTTGGGATCGGCGCTCATCTGAAGCCCGGCGAGCCACATGCCGAGATTCATGCGTTGCGTATGGCGGGTGAACACGCTCAGGGAGCGACGATTTACGTAACGCTGGAGCCGTGTTCCCATCACGGCCGGACAGGCCCGTGCGCGGAAGCGATTGTGAAGGCTGGCATTCGTCGAGTGGTGATTGCAGCGCTGGACCCGAACCCGCTGGTTTCCGGCAGAGGGGTACAGATTTTGAAAGATGCGGGCATTGAGGTCATTATCGGAGTATGTGAGCAGGAATCCATCCGCATGAATGAAGTGTTCAATCAATATATCGTGAGCAAGCGTCCTTTTATTACGATCAAATCGGCAGTAACGCTGGACGGTAAAATTGCGACCCGGACCTCGGAAAGCAAGTGGATTACATCTGAGGCTGCACGGGAGGATGTGCATCGTCTTCGTAACGAGCATGTAGGAATCCTGGTCGGTGTACAGACGGTGATTCACGATAATCCTCAGCTTACGACTCGTCTACCAGAAGGACGGAATCCGATTCGTATTATTTTGGATAGCAAGCTTCGAATTCCATTGGATGCCCGTGTCATTACAGATGGGGAGGCACCTACCTGGATATTCACAGGACGCACTTATGATGAAAGCAAGCGAAGCCAGTTGGAACAGCTTGGTGTGAGGATATATCCGACACAGGATGAAAACAGCGATCGGGTGAACCTGCCGCAAATGCTGGATATTCTGGGTGCGGCGGAGGTATCATCGGTGTTCGTGGAAGGCGGAGCCGAGGTGAACGCTTCGTTCGTGCAGCAAGGGCTGGCAGACAAGCTGGTGCTGTACATTGCACCAAAGCTGGTTGGAGGGCGCGCAGCCCCGGGCTTTCTCGGGGGAGAGGGCGTGTCTGCGATGAGCGATGCGGTGGCATTGCAGGATTTGAGCGTAACGCAGGTGGGCGTAGACTGGAAAATAGAAGGGTATTTTGAGCGGGGAAAATGAGTGAATTGAGGATGAAGGAGGCTCCGCAAAGGGGTTGATCTTCCGATCGCTGTTGCAGTGGGATTCTTCGGATTGTATAAGACATTTAAAGGTAAGAATCCCACTGCAAAGGCGAACGCTTACGCTTCTCCAGATTCAACCCCTTCGCTCCGCTATTGCCCACGGCAAAGTCACTCGTTTTCCGAAATGGTGTGGAGTATGGGAAGGGCAAAAGGACTTAAATAACTCAAAAGCTTATATACACTTAAAAGAATAAAGAATCTGAAGGGCTAAAAGGCCTGGAAGATTCTTTTTTTATATGCTAAACGTTTATTAGGGTGAATGGTTAATGGGATGAATAACTCATAGGGTGAATGTCTTATGGGGTGAAGTCGAGATAACATAATTACGCATGCTTGGGTTTTTCGTACTGGTTTCTTATGTATTTTTAGAGACTTTCGCCTCGTTTAGTTAGAATATAGAAATAAAAGGATTGACCTGGAAATTGAGATCAAGCACAATGAAGTTGAATTCAACTTGGAAGAGAGAAGGGAAAAGCCTTGCAGTAAAAGGGATTAGAGAAATCAAAGGAGGATGTAGGTTGTGAAAAAAACGATATTATGCTTGTTAAGTGCCAGTCTGATATTTTTAGCTGCACCAGTTTCTACTAAAGCCTTTTCGGGTGAGGTCACACAAGGCGCTGGCTCATATTCAACCACACTACCTACCGGAGCAGCAACACCGCAAAACGAGATTTACAAAACAGCGAATATAACCAGCCCAATGCCTACCAATGACTGGTGGAGCAGTCTGGCCTGGGTACCGTACTCCGAGGCTCAATATCCACATCCCCTTGCCTTGAAAAATCAGCAAAACGGTTTACGCATCTTTAACCCGAGTGGGAAAATTACGGTAAATACTGGATACATTGCAGGCTGGATGGATGATGTGAACGATTTTACCGTCGGTCATTCTGTAAGCGCTTCATTTCCTGATGCCAAGGTGGACGGTTTCAGCGACTGGTTTGTCAAATCATTATTTCAAAGCGGCAGCAATAAAATGAGTGCTACCTATGGACACGGCTCCCCCTATGTTTTTTTTGAGTTTGGCGGTGGCAATCCCAAGCTTTCATTTAATGGGGTACCAGAGGTATGGTCTGGGTCAGCTAGTTCTCCTGTACTTGGCATTACGGTTAATGGCTCACACTATGGTCTGTTTGCTCCTTCAGGCAGCACTTGGTCTGGCCTCGGAACGAGTACTCTGATCAATCAATTGAACGGGAAAAACTATTTTACAGTGGCGGCTTTGCCTGACAAAACAAAAGCGACATTGGACAAGTTTCAGCAATACGCTTATTCTTTCGTTACAAACTCCAAAGCACAGTACAGCTATAACGAAGCCTCTTCCGAGGTAACGACCACCTTTAACGTTGCAACCACAGCAAAGGAAGGCACACAAAGCGGCACTATTTTTGCCTTATACCCGCATCAGTGGAAGAATTCATCACAACCCCTGCTAGGCTATACGTACAATTCTGTACGTGGTCTGATGAAAACAGCAGAGGGTGCGTCTTTTCAAACGAAAATGAAATTTACAGGAGTACTGCCTTCCCTGCCCGACTTGGGGTCCTACGATAAAAATACGCTCAACAATTATATAAACGAAGCGAAAGCAGAAGTCTACTCCGGCGATAGAGATACGTACTGGACTGGAAAACGTCTGGGCAAGCTAGCAGCGCTGGCGCCGATTGCCGACCAGGCTGGCAATACCGCAGCAGCGACCCAGTTCCGCAATGAGATCAAAAGCCGGCTGCAGGACTGGTTTAAGGCCAGTGACAGCTCGGGGAATCTGAAAAGCTCCAGTCTATTTGTGTATAACAACCATTGGGGGACATTGATCGGTTATCCCGACAGCTTTGGTAGTGCGGTAGAATTAAATGACCATCATTTCCATTATGGCTACTTTATCAAGGCCGCAGCCGAAATTGCACGTGTGGACAAGAACTGGGCATCCGATTCCCAATGGGGACAAATGGTGCAGTTGCTCATTCGCGATATCGCCAATACCGACAGGTCTGATTCAAAATTTCCGTATTTGCGTAATTTTGATCCCTATGCCGGGCACACTTGGGCTTCCGGCCATGCCAAATTTGGCGACGGCAACAACAATGAATCCTCCTCGGAGGCGATGAATGCTTGGGCCGGTCTTATTTTATGGGGCGAGGCGACGGGAAATACTCAAACTCGTGATCTCGGCATCTATCTATACACAACGGAAATGAATGCGATTAACGAATACTGGTTTGATGTGCATGGCACAAACACCCCTGCAGGGATGCAAAGCGCGACGGCAAGCATGATCTGGGGCGGTAAAACGGTAGGGAATGCAACATGGTGGACCAATAATGCCACAGAGGTGCATGGTATCAACTGGCTCCCGATTACCTCGGCCTCCTTGTATCTGACGCAATATTCGGAGTATGCGGCTAAGAACTATAACGATCTGCTGCGAAAAAGCGGTGGGAACTTCAGTCCGTGGGAAGATATTGTGTATATGTACAGAGCGATCTCGGACCCGTCCGATGCCAAGGCCAAATTCAGTGCACGCGCAGCGGCCATGACACCGGAAGCAGGGAATTCCAAGGCGAATGCCTACCACTGGATCTACAATTTGGATGCTTTAGGCAACATCGACCGCAGCATCACCGCTAATTCACCTATTTATGCTGTATTTCATAAAAACGGTGTAAAAACTTATGTGGCCTACAACTTTACAAACCAGGTCAAAACGGTAACCTTCTCAGATGGGCACAGTATTACTGTGCAGCCGAATAGCTTTAATACCGGAAATGGAAGCGGCGGTGGCAATCCGCAACCTGATACGGAGGCTCCATCCATCCCGGCGAATGTTCGAGCTACGACCAAAACGGCTTCGGTAGTCACGCTGGAGTGGGATGCAGCTACAGACAATGTTGGCGTTACGGGTTATATCGTTTATAAGGACGGGGCTCAGGCAGCAGAGATAAGCGGTACTTCCGCTTCAATTACAGGGCTGAGTGCAGCTTCCACTTACAGCTTTACCGTTAAGGCACGCGATGCAGCGGGCAACCTATCTGCAGCAAGCAATTCCGTAGAGGTAACGACAGAGCCAGCATCTGGTGGTAATGAGGGTGGCGGAGAAACGGAGGATTATAAAGTAGGAGCTCGCTTTGTCAGCGATCGTGAAGCATTGCTTCAATTTACACCCAAAAAAACAGCCTCAGCCTATGTTGACGTGCATTATACTTTAACGGGTGGACAACAGCTCAATTACCGGATGACAAACAACGGCGGTGTTTGGGAGCAGCGGGTTACAGACCTCGATATCGGGAAGGCTGTCAGCTATTGGTTTACCTATGAAAAGGCGGGATTGCAATACGAGACCCCTTCATTCAGCTATACACACCAGCAGACTTCTTCTACAACAACAGACGTTCCACAACTTCCACTACCGAGCGTTGATCCCGTTTTCGAAAAAACATCCTAGTGGATCAGACCTAAGATACGAACGCGACAGTTAACTATAGAAAGAAAGACACAAGGGAAGCACATACGCTTCTCCTGTGTCTTTTTTTATAGGGTCGTAATACTTTCACCATGTTCGTGAGTTCCAGGTTGAGCGATAATGATAAAGGCTGATACAGAAAGATATTACCGAGGCGTGGATTTCCAAAGGTCCCGCAGTGCCTACCCTGATTGGGTCAGGTATCCTGTAAATCTGATGTATCTATCAACAATTAGGGTTCAATTCCCAATCGCCTTCCACGCGACTTCTGAGAGTATTCGAATGATCGAATAAAAACAATGAAAAGACCCGGATGAGAGCATCCCATGTCTGGTCTCGATGACAGATATCGGGGCGATGGCTATGCGGCCAGCGGATACCGGGGAGAGCAAGCGCCGACAGGCTCCGAAGCTTCGGGAGATGCGAGTTCACAGTCGATGTTGGGCTGACGAATCCCATCCCTAGAACACGGAAACAGGCGGTATCTTCCTTTTTCCTCAAGCTTGGCCCCGCCGTCCACACCGGAGGGATGCTCTGCAAGGGTCACTAACCCTACTACAACAAATAAAAATAAAAAATTCTCATTTTAAAAGTGTGTTGATTTTAAGGCGGATAGCAGCGGAGCGGCCCATTTGAATCTGAAGAAGCGAAGCGTTCGCCTTTGCCACTGAATTTTAACCCTTTAACGGGTTCATCCATTCTAAAAATTCAGTGGCAACAGCGATCGGAAGATCAAATGGACCGCGGAGCCGCCACACATAGAAAGAAGCATACTTTTAAGTGGAGGATTTTAAATACTAGGAGTGATACGATGTTTAAGAAGATAACGATTAAATCTGATGAGCGCGGGCTACTGTTCAAAAAAGGAAGCTACCACAAGTTGTTGCACCCAGGAACTTACCTTTTGAAGACATTTCAGCAGGAAGCAGTTGAAATTTTGAATGTAGCCGAACCATTTTTTGTACCGGATCATGATATTCGTTTGTTTTTGACAGATCCCCTATTGCTTGAGCAATTGAATGTCATCGATGTAGAGGACCATGAATATGTATTGCATTATGAGGATAATCGGTTTGTGGAGCTTCTGACGGCTGGGAAATATGCTTTTTGGAACATGCTTAAGGAGCATCGTTTTGTTCGTGCAGATACTCGGCAGCCTGCAATTGATAAGGCATTGGGGCAAGCATTCTTGTCCAAGACACCGGGCTTCTGGAAGGCACTTCAGGTGGCCAGCTATGAAATGGGCTTTTTGTATTACGATAATGTGTTGCAGGGTGAGCTGAAACCGGGCAAATATTATTTCTGGATGTCCACAGTGAATACAGAGATCAAAACGATAGATATGCGACAGCAGCAGTTGGACCTGATGGGACAGGAAATCATGACAGAGGACAAAATCACGCTGCGCCTCAACTTTGTCTGTCAGTACCGTATCATCGACCCGTTGCGGGCGTTGGAATTCCGAGCATACGAGGAACAAATGTACATTATGCTTCAACTGCTGCTGCGCGAGTACGTTGGTACGATGAAGCTGGATGATTTGCTGAAAATGAAGCAGGAGATTGCGGAATATGTTTTGACTCGACTAAATGAGCAGAGCGGCGAATATGGAGTGACTTTTACGTCAGCAGGGGTGAAGGATATTATTTTGCCAGGGGATATCAAGGATATTCTGAATACCGTGCTGTTGGCAGAGAAGAAGGCACAGGCCAACCTTATCACACGACGTGAAGAGACGGCATCCACTCGTAGTCTGCTCAATACGGCCAAGCTGATGGACGAGAATGCCACCCTCTATCGTCTTAAAGAACTGGAATTCATGGAAAAAATCTGCGAGAAGATTGGCACGATTTCGCTGACTGGCGGGAATACGTTGCTGGAGCAGCTGAACACGCTGGTTCACATGAAAGAGGGGCAGGGACTCCAATAACGGAAAATACTCCCGAACGATGAGTGCAAGCCAGCTCAAGGTTCGGGAGTATTTTGCGTTTTAGTTCGTCTTGGTGGATGCAAGAAAAGCGTCCATATCGATCACCGGAATGAGGGTCCCCTGATGCTCCATCACAGTAGGGAACAACTCGCGCTGCCACTCTTCCTCATTGCTTTGTAGCTGACTGTCCTCGGCAGAAGCTGTGTCCTCTACCTGATCGACAAGCAGAGCAATCTTCGCACGGCTGAGCAAAATCATTTTGTCCTCGGAGGAATCGCTTGATGCAGGAAGAAGCAGCTTTTTGCGTAAGTTAAGGATTGTAAAGACACCACCGCGAATAGTCACCATTCCTTCATGCCACGCTTCGGAAAAGGGAAGTGGGGTCCCTTTTTTGGCATTCATGACTTCTTCTACTTCCACAAAGTTTAAAGCGAACTTTTTGTCCGCCAGACTGCACACAATAAATTCAGACATAGCAATTCTCCTTACATATTCAGATAAGCCATCACAGGTTGTGAATGAGCGGTAAAATGGGTTAGCTATTGCGTTTTGACAGATGGAACGATAAAGTTGAGGATGCGGTAAAGTAGTTGTAGTTAATCACAGAATATCACAAACGAGCAGTTAAATCTTCCAAAATAACAACCATACGGCCAAGGCGTGGCTTCAAGTTTCCCTTCATATATAATGTTGGGGACTAAAGCTGTGTCCGATGGCACTACATTTTAAGATAAGCGGGTTGAGGTAGAATGGATCATGAAAAGCAGCGATTAAGTATCGAGGCAGCCAGATTATACTATCTAAACGACTACAGTCAGCAAGATATCGCGGTCAGACTCGGGGTTTCGCGTCCTACGGTATCGCGGTTACTTCAGGCTGCCAAGGAACAGGGATACGTGCGGATCAGTATTGTGGACCCGATGGAGGATATGGACGCGCTCGGAGAGCAGGTGAAAAAGAAGTACGGACTGGATACTGTGTTAGTCTGTTATTCGCCGTTAAATGAATATCAGGAGATTAAGAAGCATATTAGCAAAAAAGCAGCCGATTATTTGCATGAAACGGTACAGGATGCTGATATTATTGGAGTGACATGGGGAACAACAATGCATGCCGTGGCGCTTCATCTCCAACAAAAGCAGGTCAAGGGTGTTGAGGTGGTTCAGCTCAAAGGAGGCGTGAGCCATTCACATGTCAACACATATGCCGTGGAAACCGTGAATTTGTTCGCAGAAGCCTTTCATACCATAGCAAGGTATTTACCGCTGCCTGTGATTTTCGACAGTCACGCTGTTAAGAAAATGGTCGAGGAGGATCGGCATATCCAGCGCATCATCGAACTTGGCAAGCAGGCGAACATCGCTGTGTTTACGGTGGGGACGGTCAAGGAGGATGCGTTGCTGTTCCGATTGGGTTATTTTAACGGGGAAGAGCAGAAGCTACTGCAAAGAATTGGCAAGGGTGATATTTGCTCGCGCTTTTTTGACGCTGAAGGCAATATATGCAGTCAGGAAATCAATAGCCGTACCGTCGGGATTGATTTGCCTGATTTGCGAAAGAAGGAGAAGTCTATTCTCGTCGCTGGAGGCCAGCGTAAAGTGGAGGCCATTCGGGCATCGCTGCGTGGCAAGTATGCGAATATTTTGGTGACGGATCAGTTTACGGCTCAAGCACTTTTACAATAGAGCAAGTCGTCTCAACCCAGCAAAATATACGGTTATGGCACGTCCCTACAGGGTAATATGATATGTAGGTGACGACTTGTGCACAAGCTTGAACATAATTTCAAAATGTGTTTTACATATGTTCAAAGCCGTGCTATGATGGTCTCATCACAGAGAAATAAATGACTTTTGTCTTCACACTATTTATCTAATGAAGGAGCTTTTAGATATGAACATTGCAGCATTAATCGACCATACATTGTTGCGTGCAGATGCGACGAAGGATGAAATTACGAAATTGACTGCCGAGGCCAAAAAATATCAGTTTGCTTCTGTATGTGTGAACCCGGCATGGGTAGCTTATGCAGCAGAACAGCTCGCAGGCACAGGTGTAGCCATCTGTACTGTTATCGGTTTCCCGCTGGGAGCGAGCACGTCGGCAACGAAAGCATTTGAAACGAAAGATGCTATTGCTAACGGCGCGACTGAAATTGATATGGTTATTAACATAGGCGCTTTGAAGGCACGTGATGTACAGCTCGTCGAGCAGGACATCCGTGCGGTCGTCGAGGCAGCTGCCGGTACACTGGTAAAAGTGATTATCGAAACTTGTTTGTTGACAGACGAAGAGAAGGTACTGGCATGTGAACTGTCCGTCAAAGCAGGAGCGAATTTTGTGAAAACCTCGACAGGCTTCTCAACAGGTGGTGCTACTGCGGAAGATGTGGCTTTGATGCGCAAAACGGTAGGACCTGAGATTGGTGTTAAGGCTTCAGGTGGTGTACGCAGTCTGGAAGACGTGCAAAAATTAGTAGAAGCTGGCGCAAGTCGGATCGGTGCAAGTTCCGGTGTGAAGATCATCGAGGGCGAGCAGTCTACATCTTCCTACTAAGTTTATTTTAAAGTCATGGAGGGATTCGCGATGAAGGATCAATTGATTCAGAAAGCGCTTGAGGCGCGTAAACAGGCATACGTTCCGTATTCGAATTTTCAGGTGGGTGCTGCGGTTCTCGGAAGCGATGGCACGATTTATCACGGATGTAATGTGGAAAATGCCTCCTACGGCTTATGCAATTGTGCAGAGCGGACAGCGATTTTTAAAATGGTATCCGAAGGCTGCCGTAAAATTGATTCGATTGCGGTTGTAGCTGATACGGAAGGGCCTGTGTCTCCATGTGGGGCATGCCGTCAGGTCATTTCAGAATTTGCTCATCAAGATACCAAAATTTATCTGACAAACCTTCATGGCAACACGGAAGAGTGGACGGTAGATCAATTACTGCCGGGTGCTTTTCGACCTGCGGATCTGGGCAAATAAAAAAAAGAATGCCTCTTTGGAGCGCATTCTTTTTATAGGGAATGTAAGCGCTTAATGTAATGAGGGGGAAATTAAATGAAATATGTAATCGCTCTGGTGGGACTGCTCGTTGTATTTGCACTTACTTACGTTGCCAGCAGTGACAAGCGTAAAATCAGGTATCGTCCGCTGATAGTTATGGTTGTTTTGCAAGCAGCGCTTGCTTTCGTATTGCTGCATACAGGAATTGGCGAATTTTTGGTCAAAGGCTTTGCAGAAGGTTTTAAGAGTCTTTTGGCATATGCAACTGAAGGGATTAACTTCGTTTTTGGCGGAATTGCGAATGAAGGAGCAGCACCGTTCTTTATCGGTGTACTGCTGCCAATCGTGTTCATATCCGCGCTGATTGGTATCTTGCAATATGTAAAAGTGTTACCTTTTATTATTAAATATATCGGGCTTGTCTTGAGCAAAGTAAACGGAATGGGTAAACTGGAATCCTACAACGCTGTAGCTTCGGCTATCTTGGGTCAATCCGAGGTGTTTATTTCCGTTAAGAAGCAAATTGGTCTGCTGCCAAAACATCGGTTGTATACGCTGTGTGCGTCTGCGATGTCTACAGTGTCCATGTCGATTGTGGGAGCTTACATGCAAATGTTAAATCCCAAATATGTGGTCACAGCTTTGGTATTGAACCTGTTCGGCGGTTTTATTATCGCTTCCATTATTAATCCGTACAAGATTGAGAAGGAAGACGATTTACTGGAGGTTCAGGAGGAAGAGAAGCAGTCCTTCTTCGAAATGCTCGGGGAATATATTATGGACGGTTTCAAGGTTGCTATTACGGTAGCTGCAATGCTGATCGGTTTTGTGGCGCTGATTGCCATGGTTAACGGGATTTTCTCCTGGTTGTTTGGAATCAGCTTTCAGGCGTTGCTTGGATATGTGTTTGCGCCTTTCGCTTTTGTCATGGGTATTCCGTGGAACGAAGCCGTTCAGGCGGGCAGCATTATGGCTACCAAACTCGTATCCAACGAATTCGTGGCCATGCTGGATCTGACCAAGCAAACAGGCTTGTCGGAGCGCACGGTCGGGATCGTATCGGTATTCCTCGTATCCTTTGCTAACTTCTCATCCATCGGTATCATTTCTGGGGCGGTGAAGGGGTTGCATGAAAAACAGGGAAATGTGGTGGCCCGCTTTGGTCTGAAGCTGTTGTACGGGGCAACGCTGGTTAGCGTGCTGTCGGCAACGATTGCAGGGTTGTTTTTGTAAAAAAAACAGCGAATCAGGAAAGGATTTTTATGATGTCTAAATTCAAACGGATTCACTTGGTGGTTATGGACTCGGTTGGTATCGGCGAAGCGCCGGATGCTGCCCAGTTTGATGATTACGATGTAGATACGCTCGGTCATATTGCCCGCGAACGCGGTGGCCTGAAGATGCCGAATATGGGTAAGCTCGGTCTGTCCAATATTCGTTCCATAGAAGGAGTAGCAGCGGCCGACAAGCCGCTCGCGTATTACACTAAAATGCAGGAAGCATCCAATGGTAAGGATACAATGACGGGGCATTGGGAAATCATGGGATTGAATATTGCTGTTCCTTTTCGTGTATTTCCCGATGGGTTTCCAGATGAGCTGATTCAACGCATTGAGGAGCACACAGGTCGCAAAGTTATTGGCAATAAGCCTGCGAGCGGAACGGAAATCATTGATGAACTGGGCGAAGAACACGTGAAAACTGGAGCGCTCATCATTTATACCTCGGCGGACTCTGTGCTGCAAATTGCGGCGCACGAGGAAGTTGTACCTTTGAAGGAACTCTATGAGATTTGCGAGTTCTGCCGTAAAATCACGCTGGAAGATCCGTACATGCTGGGTCGCATTATTGCACGTCCGTTCGTAGGCGAGGCAGGGAACTTCTCCCGTACCTCCAATCGACATGATTATGCGCTCAAGCCGTTTGGTCGCACCACCATGAACGAGCTGAAGGATGCAGGCCTGGATGTGATCGCCTTAGGTAAAATCTCCGACATTTATGACGGTGAGGGTGTGACGAAGGCGGTGCGTACGGTGTCTAATATGGACGGCATGGATAAGCTGGTGGCTACGCTCGATGAGAATTTCACCGGATTAAGCTTTCTGAATTTGGTGGACTTTGACGCTGTATACGGTCACCGTCGTGATCCGCAGGGATATGGTCAAGCTTTGGACGATTACGATGCGCGTTTGCCAGAAGTTTTTGCCAAAATGACCGATGACGATCTGCTGATCATTACTGCAGATCATGGGAATGACCCGACGTATCGGGGAACGGATCACACCCGCGAATACGTACCTTTGCTGGCATATTCCCCGCGTTTTACAGCTGGGGGCAAGGAGCTTGCGGTTCGTAAAACCTTTGCTGATATTGGAGCGACTGTAGCAGATAACTTTGGTGTAAAACTGCCTGAACACGGAACGAGCTTTTTGGCAGAGCTTCAGTAATCAAGGACCAGCAAGAGTAAGCGAGATTACTAGTAACGATATAAATAACGATACAAGCATGGACAAATGGGACGGAGGAATAAAAAACATGAGTGTACACATTGGAGCCAAACCCGGAGAAATTGCAGAAACGATTTTGCTGCCAGGAGACCCGCTACGGGCAAAATTTATTGCTGAAACGTATCTGGAGGACGTGACCTGTTACAACGAGGTTCGCGGAATGCTCGGATTCACGGGTACGTACCAAGGCAAACGCCTATCTGTGCAGGGAACTGGGATGGGGCTGCCTTCCATCAGTATTTATGTCAACGAACTGATTAGCGAATACGGTGTGAAAAACCTGTTCCGCGTAGGTACATGCGGCGGAATGAAGGAGCATGTGCACGTTCGTGACGTCATTTTGGCACAAGCATCCTGTACGGATTCCGGTATGAACCGCCATATCTTTGGCGGCTACGACTACTCGCCGATTGCCAGCTTCGATCTATTGAAGGGCGCTTATGATCGTGGTGTTGCCAAAGGCCTGAACATGCATGTCGGTAATGTATTCAGCTCAGACAGCTTCTACCGTGATGACAAATCAGTGGTACAAAAGCTGATGGAATACGGCGTGCTGGGCGTAGAGATGGAAACTTCGGCTTTATACACGTTGGCAGCCAAGTTTGGCGTAAACGCACTGACGATTCTGACGGTAAGCGATCATTTGCTGACAGGTGAAGAAACGACGGCGGAAGAACGGCAAACGACCTTTAAAGAAATGATGGAAGTTGCACTGGATACAGCAGTATCTCTGTAAACGATCATACGCACAGTGAGGAGAAATGACATATGAGAATGGTAGACTTGATTGAGAAAAAACGTGACGGAAAAGAACTGAGTACGGAGGAAATTAATTTTATTATCCAAGGCTACACTCAGGGTGAAATTCCTGATTATCAAGTCAGTGCATTGGCGATGTCCATTTTCTTCAAAGATATGACTGAACGCGAACGCGCTGATCTGACGATGGCGATGGTTCATTCGGGTGATACCATTGATCTGTCCGCGATTGAAGGTGTAAAGGTCGATAAGCATTCCACTGGCGGTGTGGGGGATACAACAACGCTGGTACTGGCTCCGCTCGTAGCGGCCTTGGACATTCCGGTAGCCAAAATGTCAGGCCGCGGCCTCGGACATACCGGAGGAACAATCGACAAGCTGGAGGCTATTGCAGGCTTCCACGTCGAAATCAGCAAGGACGAATTTGTGGATTTGGTGAATCGCAGCAAAATTGCGGTCATCGGACAAAGCGGTAACCTGACACCTGCGGACAA
Source organism: Paenibacillus sp. MZ03-122A (assembly GCF_024213325.1). Taxonomy (NCBI): domain Bacteria; kingdom Bacillati; phylum Bacillota; class Bacilli; order Caryophanales; family Paenibacillaceae; genus Paenibacillus; species Paenibacillus sp. MZ03-122A. The sequence goes on from NZ_JANAVI010000008.1 coordinate 62,516, forward strand.
AAAGCTCTATGCCTTGCGTGACGTTACGGCGACGGTCAACTCGATTCCGCTGATTGCCAGCTCGATTATGAGTAAGAAAATCGCTGCCGGCTCCGATGCCATCGTGCTCGATGTAAAAACAGGTGCAGGCGCATTTATGAAAACCGTAGATGATGCCAAAGCACTGGCACATGCCATGGTGAGCATCGGTAACAATGTGGGTCGGAAAACGATGGCAGTCATTTCCGATATGAGTCAACCGCTGGGTCTGGCCATCGGTAACTCGCTGGAAGTGAAAGAAGCGATTGATACGCTGCGTGGCGAAGGACCGAAAGATCTGGAAGAGCTGTGTATGGCTTTGGGCAGTCAGATGGTATTTTTGGCAGGGAAAGCAGATTCCCTCGAAAACGCTGAAGAAAAGCTCAAAGAAGTCATTCGCAATGGCAAAGCACTGGAGAAATTCAAAGAGTTTATTGCGAATCAGGGCGGCGACGCTTCTGTGGTGGATCATCCTGAACGCTTGCCACAAGCACAGTATCTTATTGAGGTGCCTGCGAAGCAGGATGGTGTGGTAGCTGAAATCGTGGCTGACGAAATCGGTACGGCTGCGATGTTGCTTGGAGCAGGACGTGCGACCAAAGAATCCGAGATTGATCTGGCTGTCGGCTTGATGCTGAACAAAAAGGTCGGGGATGCTGTTCAAAAAGGCGATTCGCTAGTTACTATCCATGCGAACCGTGAAGATGTAGCCCAAGTGCTGGAGAAAATCTACGCGAACATCCGTATTGCGGATCATGCGGAAGCACCAGTGCTGATCTATGGAACAGTGACAGAGTAAGCGGTAAGCCCTATTCAAAAAGTCGTATTGGGTGTCTTTGATCAAGTTTGAAAAATATGACAGCTGGACTCATAATAGATATGAGTTCGGCTTTTTTTATTGTAAGGCCGAGGGTACAGAGGGGGGAGACATGTTCAAGGAATTGTTACAGCAATTGAATCCTTTTATGCTGTCCACACACTCATATGAGGAAATTAGGGGCATGCATTCCATTGCCTACACACAAGGAACATTTTACCGATACCAGTGTACGCCCGAAGTTTGGCTTGAGGGAGATACCGGAACGGATTAGAAAACTGCATTCTCTTGAAGCATCTGACCATTTTCGAGCAGGATATACGAACACTACCGCATGCTTTGTTCGAATTGGAATCGTTGGAGTCACTGACGATACAAGTAGCGGATTTGGAAGAGCTACCGGCTGACATTGCCAAGTTAACCCGGCTCAAAAGCCTGGGGATCAGCTGTGGATGCTATGATCGCCCGGCACCAGATGTCAAAGTAATACCCAAAGAGGAGCTGGCATTTCGGCATTTGCCTCCTGAAATTGGAGAGCTGCAACAACTGGAGCATCTGGATGTCCAGTATAGCGGAATCCGTACGGTGCCTCCTGAAATACAAAACTTGAACAATCTACGCTCTTTGGGCATTGTGAACGGATTCATCGAATCGGCACCCGACTTTATATATAAAATGACTTTGCTTGATCGCTTCCTTATAGAAGATAAGCCGTTCCATCTGTGCAATCACGGTGACGACTGAAGGATAGATGAGAAAAGGAGGGAATCAAATGATGGAGAAATGGGTTTGGATGGGGGTTGCAGGGGCAATTGTGGGTTATGCCACTTTTGCTAATATGAGCGTTCCTACATCAACTATTACAGAAGTAAATCAGAGTCATTCGACTGTTCCGCTTAGTAAGCAGAGCAAGCAAGGAAGTGCAGTGAAACGCATTGTACATGACCAGGAGATGCAATTTGGAGGACAAGGACAAACGAGCTTTAGATTTGAAGAGGGGCGCAAGTTGTACATCAGTATTAAGAATACAGGCAAGCAACCCGTACAATACAAGCTCAATAGTGCAAATGGATTAGACTTGCAAGGGTCAACGAGCGGGTTTTCCAGCCAAACGTTGCAGCCGGGAGAACGCCACGATCTGCTGTTTGTAAAGCCAGAGGGGCAGGATGAAGCTGTAAGTGACTCCTTGAAAGAGATGATTTTGAAAGTAAGTACGGACGATGGATCGCAAGGAAGCGTTAAAACCTTCGCATATATTACACTGTAATCTCCTTCCAGAAAGGGTGCGACATGCGGTCATTAGTCTACTTATGTTACAATAGAACGGTTGAAGACTTAATGAACAGAATAGGTCAGAGCAGAAAGCAGAAAGGATGACCCGTTGTGCCCAAAAACCATGAATTCGGTAATCAAAAGATGTCACGGAGGCTGTCACTCACAGCCATTTTACTTACACTTACTTTTGTAGCACTTACTGGCTGTGGTCAGGATAAGAATGCTGAAACCATTGATACTGGAAGCAGTACAAGCGTGATCGAGAACGGAGCCGGTGGTAATCGTAGCGGTTCAGCCCAAAGTGACAAAGCAGCGAAAGAGAGCGAGAGTGCAGAAAACAGCGGTACGGATGCACAAAAGTCAGCTCCTTCGGCTCCAGCTGCTTCATCGGATACATCTTCTTCTCCGGCAGTCTCCAATCCATCGCAAAATCCATTTGAGGTAGCAGGTATTCAAGATCCTAAAGCGTTTTTGAACACGTTCAAAGCGCTGCAGAAGGCAGTTGCCGACAATGACAAGGAGAAAGTGGCCGATTATATTTTGTACCCTCTGCGTGTTAATGATAGTGAAAAGTCGCTAACGATTCCGAATAAGAAAGATTTTATGGCCAAGTATGATCAGATTTTTACGGACGCAATTCGCGAGGCGCTGGTGAATCAAAAGACAGATGATTTGTTTGTTAATTATCAGGGAGTCATGGTGGGTTCGGGTGAACTGTGGTTGAGAAGAGCTACGGACAATCCGAAGCTTTTTGGAGTCTTTTCGATTAATCTTGAAACGGTTGCCAACTAAGTCGTACTCCGTGTGTAAATGACCTCTAAACGGTCGGAAACATATATCATGTTTCTGACTGCCCCCCTTTAAAGAAAGAAAAGTACAGATGATACATACCAAAAAAAGGTTTGACATCACTCCTAAACTCTCGTATTATATCCATATAACTCATTAAACAGGTAGGAATTAAAGAATTAAAGTATGATCTCGCCATTTTGGCGGAGAACCTCTAGGAACAGCAGGCAGACACTGTCCACGCGACAGGTTTGACCTATCAGAGCTGCATCAGGGAATTCTCCGCTCTTTTTTTGATTATGCCTGTAAATAACAGGCGTAAATGAATACAAATTACATAGAATGCGGGGTGTCTTGATGAAAAGGCAATGGAAAAGTGGACTTATTCTCGGACTATCTTTGGTTTTAACGATTATGCTGAGCGCTTGCGGGGCAAGCAAGGGAGGGACGCAGGCGGATGGTAGTTCTGCTGCCGGTTCCAAGGAAGTGGAGTTGCTCAATGTTTCTTATGATCCGACCCGTGAGCTGTATGAGGCATATAATAAAGCGTTTGCCGCCCATTGGGAGAAGGAGAAAGGACAGAAGGTTACGATCAAGCAATCTCATGGAGGATCTGGCAAGCAAAGTCGTTCTGTGCAGGACGGGCTGGATGCGGACGTGGTAACTCTGGCCCTGGGCTACGATATTGATGCGCTACAGGAAAAAGGACTTGTTAAAGAGGGGTGGCAAAGTAAATATGAGCATAACAGCGCCCCGTACACTTCAACCATCGTGTTACTGGTGCGCAAAGGGAACCCGAAAGGGATCAAGGACTGGGACGATTTAATCCGTGGCGATGTGCAAGTTATTACACCGAATCCTAAAACTTCGGGCGGGGCACGTTGGAACTATCTTGCAGCCTGGGCCTATGCGCTCAAGAAGAACAATAACGATGAAGCTAAAGCCCAGCAGTTTGTACAGGACCTGTATAAGCATGTACCCGTACTGGATAGCGGAGCACGTGGAGCGACAACGACTTTCGTAGAGCGTGGAATTGGCGATGTGCTGATTGCATGGGAAAATGAAGCATTGCTCTCCGTGAAGGAGCTGGGTGCGGATAAATTCGATATCGTATATCCATCGATCAGTATATTGGCTGAACCTCCGGTAGCAGTAGTCGATAAGGTGGTAGATAAAAAAGGTACACGCGAGGTGGCGGACGCGTACCTGAAATATTTGTACAGTGAAGAAGGACAGACCATTGCTGCCGAAAATTATTATCGCCCAACACTGGAGAGTGTGACGGCAAAGTTCAAGGACCAATTTCCTAACTTGGAGCTCGTAACCTTGAAGGATGTATTCGGGACATGGAAGGAGACGCAGCAGAAGCATTTCAGCGACAAAGGCATTTTTGACCAGATTTATGTACCCGGCAGTTCATAAAATAGGTGGACTGTGTAGGCGATTGATCGGTAGCCGCGAGTGTCATAGTGAATGGATTCAGAGAGGGATGAACAGAGCATGAGTCAAGTGCAAGCCACCCGAAAACGCGTACTTCCCGGGTTCGGGTTAACAATGGGTTATAGTGTGCTGTATCTCAGTCTGGTGGTGCTGGTGCCTTTATCGGCACTGCTTCTGAATTCAACTGGACTGACGTGGGAAAAATTTTGGGACGTGGCGACTGATGTCAGGGTGCTGGCTTCCTACAAGGTAAGCTTTTTGTGTGCCGCGGCTGCGGCGCTGATCGACCTGTTTCTCGGTTTATTGATAGCCTGGGTGCTGGTGCGTTATGAGTTTCCGGGGAAACGAATTTTTGATGCGGTGATTGATCTGCCCTTTGCTTTGCCTACTGCCGTAGCGGGGGTTGCTTTGACTGCTCTGTATGCGCAGAACGGCTGGATCGGTTCATTGTTTGAACCGCTTGGATGGAGGCTGGCATACTCACAGACGGGAATTACGCTAGCATTGATGTTTATTGGCATTCCGTTCGTCGTACGGACAGTTCAGCCGGTTTTGGAGGAGCTGGATAAGGATGAGGAGGAGGTCGCTGCTACGCTGGGAGCTGGCAGATGGCGTATCTTCTGCAACGTTATTGTGCCGGAGCTGGTGCCACCGCTGTTGACGGGTTTTGCGCTCGCCTTTGCCCGAGGTATTGGCGAGTACGGTTCTGTCGTCTTCATCTCTGGCAATATGCCGATGAAAACGGAAATTGCTCCACTGCTCATCATGTCCAAGCTGGAGCAAAATGACTATGCAGGAGCTACGGCGGTAGCGTTGATGCTGTTGGTGATTTCATTCGTGCTGTTACTCGTGATTAACAGCATTCAGCGCTGGTCACGGCGCCGTGCAGTTTAACGTAACTGCCTAAACGCAACTGTCTAATGTAATTATCTAACGTTAACATGTAGGGCTGCGCATGATACCCGCATTCTAAGGAGGGATACACCATGTCACAAGCAATAACTGGGCAGGAGCTTGCTTCTGCACCAGTGCCTTCATCCGCACCGCCCAACAGGGTCACGACCGAGGCCACTTGGGTGAAGTGGACGCTGATTGGTGCTGCTTTTTTAGCTTTGCTCTGGGTGCTGGTATTGCCGCTAATCGTCGTGCTTACCGAAGCGCTCAAGCAAGGATGGGGCGTCTACGTCGAAGCGTTACGGGACCCAGATGCCATGTCTGCATTGCGGTTAACGCTGCTGGTGGCAGCGATAACGGTACCGCTGAATACGGTATTTGGTGTAGCTGCCGCTTGGCTGATCACGAAATTTCAATTTCGCGGCAAAGGCTTGCTGGTCACCTTGATTGATTTACCCTTTGCCATCTCTCCTGTCGTCGGAGGGCTGATGTATGTATTAGTGTTCGGCGCACAGGGCTGGCTTGGACCGTGGTTGGACGAGCATGATATTAAAATTATATTTGCTCTGCCTGGTATTATTTTAGCGACGCTGTTCATCACCTTTCCATTTGTGGCGCGAGAACTCATTCCAATGATGGAAGATCAGGGACAGCAGGAGGAAGAAGCGGCGGTCACGCTGGGCGCGCGCGGCTGGCGCATTTTCTGGAAAGTGACGCTGCCGAATATCAAGTGGGGTCTGCTGTATGGCATCATTTTGTGTAATGCGCGAGCCATGGGTGAGTTCGGTGCAGTGTCCGTCGTCTCTGGACATATCCGGGGAGAGACGAATACACTGCCGCTGCATGTAGAAATTTTGTATAACGAATATCAGTTCTCGGCATCTTTTGCGGTGGCCTCGTTGTTATTGTTACTAGCTCTGGCTACTTTAGTGCTTAAAAGCTGGTTTGGACGCAAACGCGTGCATTAATTTATGATTTTGTATATGTTCCCTCAGGGCCTCTCTTTGCGTCTATCGTCTGTTAACGGCGAGAAGATGGGAAGAGAGGCCCTTGTTCTAAGGTGGCTAATATGGATAATAAAATGATCATATCAAGGCACGTTGGTGTGCCCAGGAGGAGCGAAGGGAAAAATGAAACATCCGTTTCAGTCCTACCGTCAGCTGTTTCCAGTGCTGTCCTCACATATCCATGTAGGGAGCTGTTCCCAGGGGGCCGTATCAAGGCCGGTTTCCGCTGCCATTGAGGAATATCATCGAAGTTTGCTGCAACACGGTCATAACGGCAATCTGTCTATGGCACGTTTGGAGGAGGCTAGAGGGCATTTTGCCAAGCTCATTGGGGCGGAGCCTGACGAAATTGCGGTCCTGTCCTCAGCCTCTGAGGCGATTGCCGGGGTGGCCACAGCCCTTCCTTATGTACCGGGAAAAGAAGGCATTGTGTATGCGGACACCGACTTTCCGACGGTGGGACACATCTGGCAGGCACAGGAGATGTTCCGGGATCACATCTGCTGTATCCCCTCCATCGAGGGAGAAGTGACGATAGAGCAGTATGAGGAGCATGTTACGGAGAAAACTGCGCTCGTTATGGTGTCACAAGTGAACTATACCAACGGATTTCAGCAGGATTTAAAATCCATTGCCGATATAGCTCACCGAAATCAGGCGTTGCTGTTTGTGGATGCTTATCAGTCTGCAGGGATCATTCCAGTGGATGTAAAGGCAATGGGCGTAGATATTTTGGTCGCGGGAGCACGCAAATATATGCTTGGAATTCCGGGCGTGGCTTTTCTTTATGTAAGCAAGGACCGAATAGACCGCTTCAAGCCCCGTCTTACAGGCTGGCTTGGGCAGGAGCCCGCTTCCCGGTTTGATATTGCTCACCCGGTTCCGGCGGCGGGAGCCCGACGCTTTGAGACGGGATTGCCTTCTTTCATTAGCATTTTTGCTGCCAATGCGGCCTTAAAGCTGCTGCTGGAGATTGGAGTCACGAGTATTCAGGCCTATATGAGTGAGTTGTTGGATTTTTCCGTTGAATATGGACGGCGCAAAGGGTTACACATACGTGTACCTTACAGGGGAGGCACATTACCAAGCCTGCTCGCTGTTGAAGTAGCCGACGTGTCGGCTATGGAAAGGAATTTGAGAAGCCAAAATATGATCGTTTCAGCACGAAAGGATGTTATCCGTGTGGCTCCGCATTTTTACAATACGGCTGAGGAAGTCCGACGAGTCATAGATGAATTGGCAGGGCGATGTTGAACGAACGGCAAAAGCCTCTTCGAGTGAATGGGAGTATAACATCCCTTTTTACACAGGAGAGGCTTTTTGGGCTTTTAGAATTCTAATTATACGATCCGTTTGCGCAGCCAGCCGGAAATCAGATCCGTCAAAATGATCAGGATCACAATGCCGAGCAAGATAACGCCTACACGGTTCCAGTTGCGCATTTGGAGTGCAAACAGTAGCGGAGTACCGATACCACCTGCACCGACCAGACCGAGCGTGGTAGCAGAACGGATATTAATTTCAAAACGGTAAAGCGAATACGAAAGAAACTGTGGAATGACCTGCGGTAGCACGGCGAAGAAAATCACCTGCCAACGGTTGGCACCGCACGCGATCAAAGCCTCTTGAGGCCCGTGATCGACACTTTCGATCGTTTCCGAGAAAAGCTTCGCTAGCATGCCGATGGAATGAATGCCGAGGGCAAGCACACCCGCAAACGAACCGGGGCCAACGGCTTTGATAAATAGGATGGCGACGATCATTTCGGGAAAAACCCGGATGACACTAAGCACAAATTTCCCGCTACCCGATAAGGGGCGTAGACGGGTCATATTGCTGGACGCCCAAAAGGCGAACGGAAGGCAGACAAATGCGGACACGAAGGTTCCGAGCACTGAAATGACCAGCGTATCCAGCAACCCGCGCAGTAAATCCTCTCCCTCAGGGATGTAGACGAACGACCAGTCGGGATGAAGGAAGCCGTCCAATATAGCGACAGAGACACTTTTAGCCGTTCCCTGTAATCCTTCAAACTGCATCCCGCGAAAAGCCCAAATATAAATGATGATTAGCAGAATAGCTATCGCCCATAGGCGTAGGCGGGAGCCAATAGGTCTGCGAAGCGTAGGATCATTCATAATAATTTCCTCCGTAGCAGGTTACTGCCGTAATCAATCGCAAGGACGATGACGAGGGTCAGTAGAATAATGATGCTTGCCCGATCATATCGGAACAGCCCCAGAGAACGGTCAAGCAACAGACCGATACCGCCAGCCCCGACCAGGCCCAGAACGGAAGCCGCGCGCACATTAACCTCAAAGGTATACAGTAAGTACGACACAAAATAAGGAAGAGCCTGCGGAACCACACCAAAGGCGATGACTTGAATTCGGCTCGCGCCAACAGCGGTCATGGCTTCCAGCGGCCCGGGATCAATGGCTTCAATCGCCTCAAAGGTCAGCTTGGCTATGATGCCAAAGGAGAAGAAGAGCAGGGCGAGCATCCCTGCAAACGGCCCGATGCCGAACACCGCCACAAAGATTGAGGCAAACAGCAAATCAGGAATCGTCCGTACTAGGTTCAGGATCGTGCGCATCGGCAGCGAAATCAGTTTGCGCGGCATCACATTATAGGCACACAGCAACGCGACAGGGATCGCCAATATGGCTCCCAGTGTCGTGCCGACAATGGCGATCTGGATCGTTTCCAGCATGGGTTTCCAGATGGTAGGCAGGTAGCTCCAGTCGGGTGGAAACATTTCGCCCAACAATTTGCCCATCTCCGGCAAGCCGACGATCAACTGGTAAGGTGTGGCATCCGTATGAATGGAGCAGGCTACCAGCACCACGATAAAAATCATCCAGGTGGCATAACGCTTGTAACGTCCTGGCAAAGGTGGCCCTGCGGGCGGCTTGCTTGGCTGTGGCGGTCCAGCATGCGGTGACGGTTGCGTCGAAGAGAGCGGCTGGGCAGTAGAGTCGGGCTTCATGATCCCACTCCCAGCAGCTCATCATGCTTGATGGCCCGGCCGTAGATCTCCGCAAAGACCTCATCCGTAGCTTCCTCTGGTGTGCCGTCAAAGACCACTTCCCCGGCGCGCAATCCGATGATCCGCGTTGCATATTCGCGCGCAAGATCAATGAAATGCAAATTGACGATGGTCGTAATCTGCATTTCACGGTTGATGCGCTGGAGGTCATCCATGACCTGGCGGGTGGTCAACGGGTCCAGTGATGCGACAGGCTCGTCCGCCAGAATGATTTTAGCCTCCTGCGCCAGGGCGCGGGCGATGGATACGCGCTGCTGTTGGCCACCGGACAGTTCATCTGCCCGGCTGTAAGCTTTTTCGCGGATGTTCACGCGCTCCAGCGCTGTTAATGCCAGTTCGATATCCTCCTTCGGGAAGAGACCGAGAATGGTCCGCAGCGTTGAATGATAGCCGACGCGGCCGGAAAGTACATTGCGGAGCACTGTCGAACGTTTAACCAGATTGAAGCTTTGAAAGATCATGCCGATATCACGGCGAATGCGCCGCAACTCGCTGCTTCCAGCAGACGTGACGGACCTGCCACCCACGACAATGTCGCCGGACGTAATGTCATGCAGTCGGTTAATGGAACGCAGCAGGGTAGACTTACCTGCACCGGATAAGCCGACGATGACGACCATTTCTCCCTCCTGAATCGTCAAATTAATATGGTTCAACCCTTTGGTGCCGTTCGGGTATGTTTTCGATACGTTACGGAATTCGATCATATGCTCCCAACTTTCTCCCCCGATGGGGTGGAATGAAAACAACACCGCCATGAATACATGGACGGTGCTGCCCTGTCATTCGTAAAGCCTGTTTCCTAGCTGTTACTTCATTACATTATCTAGTTTGCTCCGATTACTTAACCGCTTGGCCAACGGCTTCGGCGTATTCACGCACGGAGTCGAAGTTTTTATCGTCACCCTTTTCATAACCTACATGGGTGTAAATTTCTTTAATGATCTCGCCGCCTGTAGGGTCTTTGGCAATGTCAATAAAGGCTTGGCTGATCTTGTCTCTCCACGCTTGATCCATATCAGAACGTACGCTGACGGTGTCATTTGGAATTTTAGCTGTGTAATGAATGACGCGAGTTTTTTCAAATACATCCGGGATTTCCTTCTTTACTGTGTTACGTGCATCCTGGAAAACAGCTACCGCATCAACTTGACCATTCAGCAACGCCAGAATAGCAGCATCGTGGCCTTTGATCGTCACACCCTGCACATCCGTGTCCGGGTCCACGCCAGCTTTTTTTAGCTCTGCTGCGGGGTACACGTAGCCTGCGGAGGAGGTTACATTTTGCCAGCCGACCTTCTTGCCTTTCAGATCAGCTAGACTTTGAATCGGAGAATCCTTTTTCACCACGATCATTGCTTTATAAAAGTTTACTTTTTCAGTCGTGTCCTTGCCTGTAGCATCTTCAATGCCGTAGCGTTGAGCTTGCAACAGCAAATCGGCTGCTTTACGGTTATCGTGGGCCAGTACATAAGCATTTGGCGGAAGGAATCCTACATCTACCTGCTTGGAAGACATGGCTTCCACAATTGTATTGTAGTCAGGAGATACCGTTACTTTCACCGGGATTCCAAGCTTGTCACCCAGTAGATTTTCGAGCGGTTTGGCTTTGGCTTCGAGCGTATCTGCATTTTGAGAAGGAACGAACTGTACCTTTAACTCCTTAGGAACATAGGCTGTGCTTTCGTTTTTAGATCCATCTGTACCCGGAGTGGACGCGCTGTTGTTATTGCTTGCATTGGAGCTACAAGCGGCTAGACCCGCTGCCAGTGTGAAGGTCATGCACAAGGTCAGTGCTTTTTTGAACAAAATAATTTCCCCCTAAACATCATAATAACGAAAATAAAATTAAAAACCTGTAAATGCTGTGACAAACCAAATCTTAACAGCTAGTCCCACAGCTAGGGTAAAAACCACTCCTGACTTTGGTAAAAATGATGTAAAATTTATCATATGCTGAAAACTGTTTTCTGGATTTATGCAAGATGCTTTTTTTAACATTCTCTTAACAGTGCTCTGTTAGACTTGTTCAAGCTCTATGACCGAAGCTGAGGGAGAGAACAAGATTGGATATTTTGGATATTAACGAAAAGGCAGACCAAGACAATGTAAGCCTTGTGAGAGTGAAATTCCGCATTATGGTTACAACCGATTTGCATGTCAGTTTGTGGAATTACGATTATTATACGGATCAGGAAACGCTGCATTACGGTCTGGCGCAAACAGCCAGCTTGATTCAAATAGCCCGGGCGGAGGTACCCAATCACCTGCTGCTGGATAACGGAGATGTGATTCAGGGAAATCCAATGGGAGATTATGCTGTACAGCGAATCCAACAGGACCCAGGCACGGTGCATCCCGCCTATAAAGCCATGAATCTGCTTGGATATGAGGCAGGTAATATCGGGAATCATGAATTTAATTATGGACTGGAATACTTGCAGACTTGCCTTCAAGGAGCGCAATTTCCTTATGTGAATGCCAACATTTATATAGCAGGAGAACAAGAACGAAATTACTTTACACCTTATCTATTGCTGGATAAGACGGTAGAGGATGAAGCAGGTGGTAAGCATTTGTTGAAGGTGGGGGTCATCGGCTTTGTCCCTCCGCAAATTATGCAATGGGACAAGGCGTGGCTGGAGGGAAAAATCATTGTCAAAGATATGCTGGAAACGGCAAGACGGTTTATTCCAGAAATGAAGGCAGCGGGAGCCGATCTCATCATTGCCATGCCCCATGCAGGCTTAGAGGATATTCCCGAAACGCTTGATATGGAAAATGCGGTGCTGCATCTGAGCAGGGTGGAAGGGATCGATGCCATTGTGTTTGGTCATGCACATAAAGTATTTCCCGGACCTTCGTTTATAGGGAAAACAGGTGTTGATGTAGAGCGAGGTACCATCCACGATATCCCAGCAGTGGAGCCGGGCTTTTGGGGGGATCATCTGGGTATCATTGATCTGGAGCTGGCCTTTAGTGGAGGGAAGTGGCAAGTGGCTGCACCTGCTGCCGAGGTACGCCCGGTGTATGATCCGATACGCAAGGAGGCGCTGGTACAACCGGATACTGCCATTCAGTTGGCGGTAGCAGAAGAGCACGCCGGAACATTGGAGTATATTCGTGCACCTGTAGGTCAGACGACGATGGCGGTGAACAGCTTTTTTGCTCAGGTGATGGATGATGCTTCGGTTCAGCTGGTGAATGATGCGCAAATGTGGTATGTGAAGCAGCAGATGCAAGGGAGCGAGTACGAAGGATTGCCCGTTCTGTCGGCAGCAGCTCCTTTTAAAACAGGCGGCAGATACGGGCCATCGTACTATACCGATATTCCGGCGGGGACGTTGGCGATCAAGCATATCGCTGATCTGTACAATTTTCCGAATACGCTGCATGTCGTCCGACTGAGTGGAACGGAAATCCGGGAATGGCTGGAGTGGTCTGCTGGACAATTCCGGCAAATTGATCCTTCAGCAGAACAAGAGCAAGAGCTGATTAATTCTGACTTTCCAAGCTTTAATTTCGATATCATCGACGGCATCAGGTATCAAATTGATGTAACACAGCCAGCCAGATATGATGCTGACGGGGGCCTAAAGGACCCAGATGCACACAGAATCATTCAGATGTCTTTTGATGGCGAACCGATGGATATGCAGCGAAATTATCTGATTGTTACGAATAACTATCGCGCGTTTTCCTCTGCGCTGGTCAATCCGGGTGGAGAGCGAATTATACTTGCTTCACCGGATGAGAACCGTCATGTGCTGACCGAATACGTGCGGCATATGGAGACGTTGACGCCAAAAGCTGACGGCCATTGGTCCCTCGCCCCATGGTCAGGTCGTCCGCATGTGACGTTCCTGACCTCGCCGCAAGCTACGGATGCCGCTAATGCCTATTCGGAGTTGCTTTATGAAGGGTTAACGGTAAAGGGATACGCTAAGTTTGCCATCGATTTCGGACGTTCACGGTAGAACTGCTAACTAGTTTTTGTCCTATAAGTCCACAGCATCAAAATAATAGAAATAGACTGTCCCGCAAAGGACGGTCTTTTTTCATAAAACAGTTTTAAAATCGTACAAAATTCGTGATTTTATATGTCCTGAGTCGTGTTTAAAGTTATTGACCTCTCGTATAAATAGACATATACTTTGATTAAACAAATTTTGGTTTAAAAGGTAATGAAAAAGTCACCATCATTCGTTTGAGGGGGTGTCCCTTTGGAAAAAAACACCACGATCCGCGCAGAAATAGAAAAGTATATTCAAAGTGAAGGCATTTCAATGCAATGTTTTGCAGATGCTTCCAAGGTAAATCCGGGTACACTTAGCGGTATACTTAATCGGAACCCGCCACGGCCTATCTCAGTCAATCAGCTTGATCTGATTACCGAGGCCATGGGATTGGAAGAAGGATCTTTGTTCGAGATGTATGTGGATGAATGTTTTATTCATTCCTTACCACACTGGAGGAGGTTGCGTCCGTTTCTCTTACGTTGCTCAGAGTTGAACAAGCTGGAGTGTATACGCAGTGTACTTGGCTATTTGATGGACGATTTATCGAACGTTCCTGCTATTTTTGAGACCGCAGAAGCGATGTTTGAGGATGGCAGACATGAAGCCGCCATGCTTCTGTATGATTGTGTCATCGAGAGTGAGAAGTATACCCACTCTGAACGGTTGGCGATCAGCTATTTCCGTATATTCCAGATTCAGATTAAGGATAACCAACGGAACTTGAAGGCTGCTGTACAATTCCATTTGTACCGTAGTCGTCTACCGGAAATTTACGCACTGGAAGGCTTACATATGCTATCTCAAGTGTTTGCTTTAAAAATGCAATGGTCCGAGATGGAAATGTATGCGGACGAGCTAAGAGAGCTGGCGCAGGCATTGTATCGCAATCGGAACCGTTTTGGAGATGAGCACCTGGAGCTGCTTAAACCGCTCGTTTATTACTATGCTCAGGGGCATCTGCTCAAGGCCAGCTGCTATGAGTTTCAGGGCAGATATGAGGAATCCAAGCAATGGATTGAGGGTTATGCAGATTTGAGCTGGTTTGAGGGTTTAGACGAAGAAGGCTGGAAAGTGGTCAACCTACATCGTGTATATGCACAGGGCAACCGACTTTGTATTGAAATTAAAATGGGCAACACTTCTGCAATCTATGAATATATTACTTACCTGCGTGAGCATCCGGATGAGACACTGGAAGGCTTGAACACCTTGCTCGAATCGGCGAACCGGTTCGGTTATTTCGTGGATGCCGAACTGGGACTGTTTAGTCAGCAACTCAAGAGCTTCTGGGAGCTTGCACCGGAACGATGGGACACTCATTATCGCAAGCACTTTAATGCATTTCGCTTTGCATCCTTTTGTAAGGTGTATGCGGAATATTATTTCCGAAAAGGCGATTACCCCGAGGGAGTGGGACAAATACTGCATTGCTTGCAACTGTCTGTTGATAATAGCTATACCGAACATATCATTGGTTGTATGGCTTTATTTGAGCAGCATCGAAATTTTGCTACACCGGAACAGCAGCAGCTTTATCAGAGTCTGTGTCTGGGCGTACGTGCAAATGAAAAGAATCATGCCTATGATCACAGTACCGGTGGATATTTATAATTCCAAATTTCATTCGAATTCTTCATATAACACGTTATTGCGAGGATGTTCCTGTTTCAAAAGGGGATGTTCTCGTTTTTTAGCTGCTGCTGTCGCTTGTGACTTTTAGCATAGAGAGGACCGTTTTGCGCGTTGACAAGTTTCGCAAGCGGGATTAGGATAAATGCAGCACAGAAAGTGAAGGAGAGCATGTACAAATGACGATTCCCAAAACATTAACGATAGCGGGCTCCGACACAAGCGGTGGAGCGGGTATTCAGGCAGACCTGAAAACCTTTCAGGAGCTTGGCGTATATGGCATGACCGTATTGACAACCGTAGTAGCGATGGGTCCTAAAACCTGGGATCATCTTGTATATCCTGTTGCGTTGGATGTGGTAGAAGCGCAGCTGCGTACTGTATTGGAAGGTATCGGTTTTGATGCGATGAAAACCGGTATGCTTGGTTCTGTTGAAATTATCGAGCTGGTAGCCAGCCATTTGAAAAAGCATGATCTGAAGCGGATCGTAATTGACCCGGTTATGGTCTGCAAAGGCACGGATGAAGTGCTTCAGCCGGAAAATACAGAGGCGATGCTGGAATTGTTGATTCCTGGCGCTGACCTGGTAACACCGAACTTGTTCGAGGCTTCGCAACTGGCGAAGAATGGACCGATCACGACACTGGAGCAGATGCAGGAAGCGGCTGCGATTATCCATGAGCGTGGAGCTAAGCATGTACTGATCAAGGACCGTGGCAAAATTCGCGCAGGTAAAGCGATGGATCTGCTATATGACGGAATCACTTTTGACTGGTTTGAAGCCGATGTTGTAAAAACAAACTTTACCCACGGTGCAGGCTGCACCACTTCGGCAGCGGTAACGGCTGGTTTGGCTCAAGGGCTGACTGTACGTGAAGCAGTGGATCAGGCCAAGAGATTTATTACACAGGCCATTGAAGGTAGCTTCAAGCTGAATGAATTCGTCGGTCCGACCCTGCATGCGGCACATCGTTTGCAAAATCAATAAAGCATGAAGGTCTGCGATCTTAGAAAGACTTATAAATCTCCATCAGGCTGAATATATATTAGATTGTTTTAGATCATGACTTTTTTGATATATAGAGTTAGATGAGGCTTAAAAGCCGCAATACATAGTATTGCGGCTTTTGAGGTTGTATTTTTTTGGAATTGCAGCTTCCAGTTTGGTCTACTCGTACTGTATAATAGGCATCAGATTTATTACATTTAAGGAGGAACCGAAGCAATGACATTATTCAGCCAAATGGCTTACAGTCGACCAGAGCAACCTGAAATTGAACAGCGGTTTAAAACGCTGTTGCAGCAGTTTCGTGAAGCAGACAGCGTAGAACGTCAAAATGAAGTGATTCATGCGATTAACAAGCTGCGCAGTAATGTGGAAACACAATTGCAATTGGTGGAAGTTCGGCACTCCATTAATACGGAGGATACCTTTTACAAAGCGGAGCAAGAATATGCTGATGATTTCATGCCGGTTATTCAGGAGTATGTAACCGATTACTACCGGGCATTGGTGGATTCTCCATTCCGAACCGAGTTGGAGAGTCAATGGGGCAGCCAGCTTTTCAGTATTGCCGAGGTAGCACTCAAGTCGTTCCATCCGGATATTATTGAGGATTTACAGCAGGAAAATAAGCTGACCTCGGAATATGCTCAATTGATTGCTTCAGCGAAGATCCCGTTCGAGGGAGAAGAACGCACATTGTCGCAGCTCCTGCCTTTTGAAATGGCTACCAACCGGGAGACACGCAAACAGGCCTCCGAGGCTAAATATCAATTTATGAGTGAGCATGAGGACGAGCTGGACCGGATTTATGATGAATTGGTGAAGGTACGTACGCGCATGGCACACAAGTTGGGCTATGACAACTTCGTAGAATTGGGCTATGCCCGCTTGGGACGTACAGATTACAATGCCGAAATGGTAGCCAATTTCCGCGAGCAGGTGCTGAAGCACATCGTTCCTCTGGCAACCAAGCTGAAGGAGCGCCAGCGCGAACGGATCGGAGTAGATCAGCTTCGCTATTATGACGAGGGCTTCAACTTCCTGTCAGGCAATCCTACGCCTAAAGGTGACCCGGAGTGGATCATTCGTAATGGAGCACGTATGTATGAGGAACTTTCAGCGGAAACACATGAATTTTTCAGCTTTATGATCGAACGTGGATTGATGGATTTGATCAGCAAAAAGGGCAAGCAAAGCGGAGGCTATTGTACATTTTTGAGCGAATATGGCACGCCGTTTATTTTCTCCAATTTCAATGGTACATCCGGTGATATCGACGTATTGACGCATGAAGCAGGTCATGCCTTCCAGGTCTATGAAAGCCGACATTTTGAAATTCCTGAGTACCATTGGCCAACTATGGAGGCGGCTGAGATCCACTCTATGAGCATGGAGTTTTTCGCATGGCCTTGGATGAATCTGTTCTTCGAGGAAGATACGGACAAATATCACTTTGAACATCTATCCTCATCGTTGCTGTTTGTGCCTTACGGCGTAGCCGTGGACGAATTCCAGCATGCCGTATACGAACATCCAGACTGGACCCCAGCCGAACGTAAAACCGCATGGCGCTCCATTGAACGTAAGTATAAACCGCATCTGGATTATGAAGGCAACGAGTATCTGGAGCAGGGCGGATTTTGGCACAAACAGGGTCATATTTTTCAATCCCCGTTCTACTATATTGACTATACACTCGCGCAACTGTGCGCGTTCCAATTCTGGAAACGCATGAGTATCGACCGGACAGCTGCGTGGGAAGATTATTTGAAGCTATGCCGTGCCGGAGGAAGTCGATCTTTTACCGGATTGGTTGAGTTGGCTGGACTCATCTCGCCGTTCCAAGATGGCTGTATCGCCTCTGTAATCGGAGAAATCGAAGCATGGCTGAACAGTGTGGATGATAAAAAGCTGTAAGCATAACTAAAAAGGGCATTTCGCTTACCTGTCAAAGCTAAAAAGCTTGCAGATAGCGGAATGCCCTTTTGTGTAAATGAAACTTCAATTAATGTTTGGTGTTAAGCGGTTTGAGATTGGCTTCAATAGAAGCGCGGCGCGATTCCAAAAATGGCGGTAACGCCAGCGATTCACCCAGAAACTCCAATTCCTCATCGGTGTCAAACCCCGGTCCATCGGTAGCCAATTCAAACAGAATGCCGTTCGGCTCACGGAAATACAATGAACGGAAGTAAAAGCGATCTACAAAGCCTGAGTTGGAAATTTGCAGCTGCCCAATACGGTCTACCCACTGTTTGAGCTCTTCCTCAGTTTCAACACGGAAGGCTACGTGATGCACACTGCCGCGTCCTGGTCGTTCTTGTGGCAGATCGTTACGCTCTTCCAGATGAACTTCGGTTCCTGTACCGCCTTCACCCGTTTCATAGATGACCACATCTGGTTGTCCAGCAACGGGGGAAGGGTAAGAGCCTTTTTTGCGGAAGCCCATAACCTGTTCAAGAATGAGAATGGTATTCTCCGCTTTAGGAATGGTCAGATGAACCGGCCCAAGTCCTACAATGCCGTACTCGGCAGGGACAGGGCTTTTCTCCCAAGGCGTGCCGCCGCGCACTCCGTGATCATGTTCATCTGAAACGAGGAAGAAGCGTTGTCCTTCAAAATCCTCAAACGAAAGCGCCAAGCGTCCTGCTTGATCCGTAATTTCGCCATGTTTTACATCCAGCTGCTCGAAGCGGTTTTTCCAGTAATCCAGTGACTTGTCATTTGGTACCCGTAGGGAGAGAGCTGAAATGCTGTTATTTCCTGTACGAGTTTGTCCCGCATGTGGAATTTCAAAGAAAGTGACTTCTGTACCCGCAGTTCCACGCTCATCTCCGTAAAAAAGGTGATACACACTAACATCATCTTGGTTCACCGTTTTCTTGATCAACCGAAGTCCCATTACCTGAGTATAAAAATCAACATTTTTAGCCGCTGCCGCTGTAATCGCCGAAACGTGATGTAATCCTAATAGTTTCATGTCATTATCCTCCTTGGTTTTTATATGATTAGGTTTTTTCTAAACAAAATAAACCGTCGTCGTAAATTTTTCTTTATATTTATTATCTTTATATTAAGATATATTATTTTTGATTGTTTGTCAACATGAATTGCGATCTTGCCACAATACAGTTTCATGATGGACAAAAATTGAATTCGAAATAATGCAAAAGCAGATACAATGAAGCTCAATATAGCTCAAAGTAGATAGAATGAATTTTATTATAAAAGGAGTGTACTCGATGTATACGGATAAGGATTTAACGATTAGGCCTGTTACTGAAGAAGATCTGCCGGCTCTGTGGACGTTAACTTTTAAGGAAGAAGCACCGGAATGGAAGCAGTGGGATGCACCTTACTATGAACATAAGCCACTTTCTTTGGATGATTATTTAAAAGAGAAGGAAAAACGAATCGGACAAGATGACTTTTGGATCATTGAAGTGGAAGGCAAGGTCATTGGATCAGTGAGCTATTATTGGGAGCATCAGCCTTCTCAATGGCTTGAAATGGGGATAGGTATCTTTGATTCGCAGTATTGGAGCGGTGGTTATGGTACGAGGGCACTTCGACTATGGATCACCCATTTGTTTAATACATTGCCTCTAGTAAGAGTAGGCTTTACAACCTGGTCAGGAAACCATCGGATGATGAAGGTGGGGGAGAAGCTGGGCATGACCCTCGAAGCCAGGCTTCGAAAGTGCAGATATTATAATGGAGAGTATTATGATTCGATCCGAATGGGGCTTTTACGGGAAGAGTGGGAATTGCGATTAAATTTTAAAGTATAGAAGACTCGCAAGAAGGACGCTTTTTTCAAAGAATTCCATCTTGCGAGTCAAAGTTTCAATGATTTGGATCGATCATTTTGAAATGCGAAAGGTTACTGAGGACAATTGGCAAAAATAGTTAGCAATTCATCCGCATTTGGTCCAGTATCAACTTGTTGGGCAACGACTTTTCCATCTTTAATATATGCTAATGTTGGAGTAGCTTGTAAATTGATGTGATCTCTAAGAAATTGCCGAATGACTGGTTTCCAGTCCCCACCATCCAGATTGTAATAATAGATGGGTTGTGATATACGGACAGAAAATTCTTTTAAAATGGGAGAGAATATACGACAATCGGAGCAGCTAGGTCTACCAATATAAAAGTAAAAACCTTCTCCCGAGTTGAATTTGTCCATGGTTTCATTCGCATTAAGTCTAGGTAAATCTTTTACATCATTCTCGTATTCTTCAACAGTCGGAATATTTTTATTTTGTTCTATAGTCGTAAAATTCTTATGTTCTGCAGCATAGTTAGTATCATTGGCAATGAAAAAGCTTGTCAAACACATACAGAATATAAAAGCTATTTTGAACGGTAGAAATTTTCGGTTTTTTATCATAAGAAACCTCCAAATTAATTTTTTGCCTGATACTAATTTTACGGACATATAATATTATTTTGATTATCACCTTCTTAAAATATTTATACGGAGCCTTAACAGACTATTGAGATTAATTACTTCCAGATAGCCTGTATTCTTAAGTTGTAGTTAATCTATGAATAAGGTTACTATAGTTGATCTATCTAGAAATATTACTGTAATAATCAGCGCATATTGTGTCATTTTGCGTCTTGCTGAATACTCTAGTAACTCGTAATTATAAATGGTCAGCATTGAATTTTTGATACATTTTTATCGAAAATTTGCTTTTTATAGCATTAAATTGGTTATTTTATCACTTACACATTCTATATCAAACTAAAGTGCTAATTTATATATAGCATTCTACAAATTTGATAGGATAGGTGAAGACTATGTTTAACAACAAACAAGTAGTCATAATTGATACTGGAATGGACATGACGAATCGTAGTTTAAGTAAACATGTTATAGATGGAGTGAGAATTCAATTTTCAGGAAACGAAATTATCGAGGATAATGATTTTCAGGATGACCATGGGCATGGAACATCTGTGGCAGATACGATTATGCAAGTTTTTAGTGAGGCTCAATTTTACATCATAAAAATAGCAAATGAAGAAGGGAAAACAAGTACTAGACTCTTGAAGATGGCGTTGGAAAAATGCCTTAATCTGAATATTAAGTATATATGCATAAGCATTTCGGTCACTTCAGAAGGATATCATCAGCAACTTAGTGAAATTACACACCAATTAGTGGACCAAAATAAACTTATTTTTGTATCTGTAAAAAATGGTAGTCAGAGTAGCTATCCGGCTACTCTGCCAACCGTCATTGGTGTAAATGGACAAATGTTTTGTTCAATTGAGCCATTTTTGTTTTCAAAAAATAAAGAGATCCAAGCCGTATTTGATGAAGCTCCAATTTTTGTCTATACACTTGCCGAACGATTTGCCTTTTTTAAAGGTACCTCTAAAGCGAATGCTCTTTGTGTGGGGAGAAGTATGCAACTGATCTCTTCTGAGGTGACGAACTCTGTCATTTATAATGAAGATATCACGTTTTCAGAGGTTAATGATATTCTTGAACGCAGTGCTTTGGAATATGAGGTGACAGTACCTGAATTTAAACCTATCCTTGATGCTGACATGGATAGTAACTTAGTAAAAAAATTTGGCAGGCCAATAGAAAAAGCGATTTATGAAACCACTAACCTTGAAATTGATATCTATTCCTTATGTAAAGGGCCTTTTATTTCTAGGTTAACAGGAATAACCTTTAATAATTTTGATGATTTTTGGAGTAGCTTAGAAAAAGAGTTGAATTATACCTTAAACGATTATCACAATATACATATATTAAATGTATGTTCTCTTGCAGCATTGTTGAATTACTTGGAGAAGCTAGGTATTTAATCAAATTAATCTATTTGAAATCTATATTTTTAGTATTTAAATAAAAATATAAAAATGTATTTATTTAGAAAAAAAAGTTGATTATAGAAAACTTTAAATGGTATACTATATATGTAATTATAAGCGCTCTATAATATATAAGGTTAACTTTGAAACTACATAATAAACCTAGCAAAGAGGGGATTGGAATTGTGCTGGGCATGACCGGAAATCATATTGTTCCATCCATGCAACTGAGAATTAATTCATAGATGTGAAGTTCATAAGTTAACTTATACACGATACTTTACAATTAAGAATAATTAATGTATGTAGGGATGTGATCGGATGTTAAACATTGCTCTGTGTGATGATACAAATGTAGAACTGGCTCGGGTGGAGAGGTTTACGTTAGAATATCCCTTTACTAAAGTAGAAGTAGACACTTTTGGAAGTGGGCAAAAGTTGCTGCAATATGTAGCTAAGAATAAAACGGAATACAATATTTATCTGCTTGATATTGAGATGGCGGATATGGATGGCATTAGTTTAGCCAAAAAAGTAAGAGAGTTTGACAATAAAGCTGTAATTATCTTTGTAACCAATTATGACGAATACATGCCAGATGTATTTAAAGTACAAACCTTTGATTACATACTGAAACCTGTGAATAAAGAAACCCTTTTTGAGGTTCTTCAAAGAGCTGATCACTATTTACATAGTTCACATTGTTATTTTGAGTTTAGCTATGAACGAAATAAGCTCATTATAAACGAAGATGAAATTATGTACTTTGAGAAAAGTGGAAGGGCTGCTCATATTTATACAGAGACAAAAGAATATAAGTGTAATCAGACAACTTCACAAATAATTGCTCAACTTGATCCGATGGCTTTTACTCAGATTCATGCTTCGTATATCATTAACCTGAAATACGTTGTGGGAATAAAATGCGAAAATATTATGATGAAACGGATCGTAAATGGCGAAATTCAGGACACTTATTTGGAACTACCGATCAGTAGAAAGTATAAAAAAGATTTTAAACAAAAAATGATGAATTATATGAGGAAGAGATTCTAATTGGAAAGAGCCATGTTTGATTTTATACTAAATTCTTTTGATATTTTCATTATAAGTAGATTTCTGAATAAAGTTTTATTTACTAAAAAGGGACTTTCGACGGAGAAAATCTTGCTGTTTACGATTGCCTTAATAGGTCTGACAGTAGTCAGTATGTACTTTTTGAAAACAACATTTGATGTTATGCTAAATGTTATTCTAGTGTTCACTATACTTTGTTTTTACCCAAAAAATCATATAACAACAAAACTGTGTTGGGGTACAGTTGTATTTGCAATTGAAATCTTATCTGAAGGAGTATGTTTTGCCATCATGAATGTTTGTTTTCCAAATGTACTCCTTACATCAGATAATGTATCTTATTATTATGAAGCGGGTGCTCTCCTCTCAGAAATCAGTAAATTTTTCTTTTTTTTATGGGTCCCTTTACTTTTTAAAATAGATGTTTATCAAAGAGAAACTACTCTGCATTATTTATACATGTGTTTGTTTGCAGTTCCTATCATAACTCTTTGCTTGTTGTACAGTCATTTTGATTTGATTTTAAGATCAGGCAAGAATCCAAATGAGTGGTTAAGTGTAATTTCTATGATTGGTGTTTTATCGATCAATATCATCATGTTAATTATTTATGAACAGTTAAGCCGAATGTACGGCGAAATGATAGAGCAGGAATTATTAAATTTCAATCTTAAAGCAGAAAATATTCACTATGATAATATGGAAAAATCGCAAAAAGAAATTCGGAGAATCAGGCATGATATGAGAAATGAATTGTTAACCTTAAAGGGATTGCTGAAAGAAAATAACATAGAGGCAGCAGAGGGGTTTATAGAAGAAATTCTCTTAGATATTAAATGTACTGAAACTCAGAAATATACACCGAACAATGTACTTAATTACGTACTCACCGAGAAAATAAATTTGGCCACTGAAAAAAACATTACAGTGAGCATTGATAGTTTTCTTCCAGAAAAATTTTCTCTAAATAATAATATTATAGCCGTTATATTTGGTAACTTGCTGGATAATGCAATAGAGGGTTGTGACAAGGTAACTGAAGGTAAGAAAACAATGGATATAAAAATAAAATATCATGAAAAGCAGCTTTATATAGAGATTTCCAATACGTTTAATCCGCTGTTTGTAAATAGTAATTTTATAAGTAATAAAAAGAATAGAAAAAATCACGGTTTTGGATTGAAAAGTGTCAAGCAGATTGTAAAAGAAAACTCAGGAATCCTGGATATAAGGACCGTGGAAGACCGGTTTTGCGTCAATATTATTTTATGGGACTTAGAATAGGAACCGAATTCGTGAAAGGGCGTAGACGCTTATGCAGCTACGTCCTGCTCCTGCATTACAACAATATTTGTTCATATTTACTCCCTAGTTCACTATCATGTGTAATTAATATAATGGTATGGTTGTACTTTAGATCATCTAATAGATCAATAAAGTTCTTTTTTACAACACCATCTAAATTTGAAGTGGGTTCATCAAAAATTAATACTTCTTTATTAGTATAGATATTCCGCAGTATCGAAATTAATTGCTGTTGCCCTCCTGATAAAGAAAAGTTTTTACCGATTATTTGATCTTTTTTACTTTCTTCGATAAATTTCTTGGTATCCAATAATTCAATATATGAATTCAGTTGCCTCATAGGGATACCTGGTTGCCCCAAAGTTATATTGTTAAAGATCGTATCTACATACATGACGGGTTCCTGGAAGCATATCCCTATTTTGTTGATAATATCTTTACGTTTCCATTCTCTCATTTCCTTTTCGTTCACTAAGATATCACCTGTATAATTACAATTAATCTTGGTGAGTAATTTTAATAGTGTGCTTTTTCCTGCCCCGTTGCGTCCTGAAAGGCAAAAAATATGATTTCCATGAACAGAGAACGAGACATCGGATAGCGCTTTTTCCAAACCGTTATAGCTATAACTTACATTTTTAAATTCTATGTCCATTTTATTTCACCTCTTCAGCTCTTATAATCGACTCAATTCTTTCGATTGATACTTTTGCCTGCTTCCAAGCGGCCACATAGTTTGTAACACTTTTGATCGGACTTATGATCTGATTTGAATAATAAACAAATACCGTCAGTACTCCCATACTTGTTTGGCCTTTCATTACTAAAATTGTACCCATCCCCAAAAGCAATACACTTCCAATAGAGGTAATGACAGAAGGGACAGTGGAAGCTACGATAATTGTATTGCTTCTCTGTCTATAAGCTTCAAGTGATTTTTCCTCTAAAGGCATGTACTTTCCCAAAATATAGTCTTTTATATCCATTCCAATAGAATATAGAAGTGATCCAAGCGTATGCCTAATATAAGAAATAGAGTCATCATAAGCATTCATGACTGCTTTTGTCTTGTGAGTAATTCTTTTATTAAAGAAAATTTGACTAATCATTGTTAGAAGCATGACCAAAAATACAAGTGTAAATAATTTGCAGTTGAAAAAAAGCAATACAATACAAATAACAATTAGAAAAAGTAAGTTTGATATTAGCATAGGGATACCGTGGGATACTAATCTTTCGATGATTCCAATGTCGTTAATAAACAGGGAAAATAGCTTATCGCTGTTTGAAGTAATGGTCTCACCTGGCAAAACAAAAAACTTTTCTAACAACTTTTTTTTCATAGCATAAGAGATTCTTTTACCTAATTCGGCAAAAATGAATTCACAAAGTAAACTGCATAGGTGAGATAGAATAAATAAGCCTGTTGCTATTCCTATAAACTTCACAATTAAGGAGAGGTCTTTGGATATTAACCCAGAGTCAACAATTTTACTTATGTATTGGGGAATTATCATGCTAAGTATTGTATCTAAAGCTTGAAAAACTAAAATAAGTACAATAAAAAGATAAAATTTATGAACTTCTTTAAAAATCCAATTATATTTTCTAAGCATAAATTTCCATTCCACCCTTCTGATACAAATATATAAAAGAAGCTACTTCTCATTCTACTATTGAATATCTAGTAATTATATTTATGGTATAAATGACCTCTTTAATGTCGTGAAATACATCTATGTATACGTTTTTTACGGATTTAGCGCAACCTCAGATACTCTAAAGAATCCATTGTTATTTAACTCTAATTATTATCAATTTATGGCATTAAAACATTAGATTATGACATAACAGTAAATATCAGAACAATTCATGATCTATTTAATAGAATGGAAAATGAATTTGGGATGTATGAGAGGAGAAAAAATCATGGTGTATGTTTTAAATCCTTACTCACGTGAACTATTTCATAATCATCAAGTCATTATCGCGAATACAAAATCAGGAGCTTTTTTGAAAACCTCTAAATCTTATTATCTTGTGCTGAAGGATATGGTTAATAAAGGGGAAATTGAGTCATTGTTAGATCCTACCAAAAGTTCTCAACGTGCTGACGTTATTCATAATTTAACAAGTCTCTTTTATGAATTAGTAAATATCAAATGTATTCTAACCGAAGAACAATTAACAAATATTCATGGGGAGGTCTTAGATGTTGTTTATCTAGGATTAACAAATAGATGTAATTTACACTGTAAACATTGCAGCGCTTCAGCGGATGCTCATTTTACCGATGCACTAACAACTGAAAAAGTGAAAGAAATCATTGATCAGATCGTCGTACTTAAACCCCAAGCTATCAATGTTACAGGTGGAGAGCCTATGATGCGATTAGATATCATGGAGCTTTTGGCGTACATAAGACAATCGTTCAACGGAGCCGTTTTGCTCTCTACCAATGGCCTTTTTATAACCCCAAAAAATGTGGAACAATTGATTAGGTATGTAGATAATGTTTCCCTTAGTCTGGACGGTTATGATGAAGAAACTTGCGATCAAATTAGAGGCAAAGGTGTTTTTAGTAGAGTTATAAAAAGTATAAAACTAATGCAAAGTAAAGGGCTAAAAAAAATCGCATTATCAATGGTTATCACAAAATATACTTTTGATGGAGGTGAAGATAAATTCCTGGATTTGTGTGGAAAGTTAGGTGTTAAACCTATTGTAAGAATCCTAACATCCGCTGGAAGGGCAGGAGAGAATAGTGAAGAGATTTTTCCCGAAAAGCCATTTGTAGATGATCTGACCTCTCAAGATGTTACCTGTCGACTTTGTTCACCAGGAAAAAGAGAAATATTTATTGGAGGAAATGGAAAGATTTACCCTTGTGGAGGGTTGATGGATTCTGATGATTTTGTTTTAGGAAATGTATTTGATAATAATTTAATTGAATTAATGGCTAAAGGCAATCAAAAAGCAGATCACAATAAAATCGGATGTGTAAGACCATGGGAATTTGAACCCTGTAAGAACTGCAACGTTAATTTATTTTGCCATCACTGCATTAGCAACATCTACTATTTGCATCAAAACCAAGAGTTGTTCGATACCATTTGTCAAAAACAAAAGAAACAACTTCAAGAACTAGTTTGGAACGGCTAAATCTTTATATAAGGAGAGTAATGCCATGAACTTCACATATTGGGTAACTGAAGATTGTAACTTGAAATGTAAATATTGTTATGTTAGTAAAGTACCAAAAATGATGAGTAGGGAAACGGCTGCGAAAGCTATTGATTTTACGCAAAAAAAGCTTGCTGCAAATCCTTCCGGTCATAAAGATAAAATACGCATAGCATTACATGGGGGAGAACCATTACTTAATTATCCGATCATTCGTTATCTAGTAGAAGAGCTAAAGCAAAAAATTCATGGCGAAATTTCTTTTAGAATGACAACGAATGGCACCATTTATAATCAAGAAATACTTGATTATGTTTCTGAAAATATCCAATTAACAGTTAGTTTGGATGGGAAGCAAGAAAGCCACGATATCAACAGAGTATACAGAAATGGGAAAGGAAGTTTCAATCGAGTGATTGAAACTCTTGACTACATTAATCATCAATCACATTTTTTCCGAGTGAGAATGACTGTGACACCTAATAATGTTTCATATTTTGCTGACAATTATATTTTCCTTTTTGAAAAAGGGTATCCGACTGTCAGCTTTGCGCTAGATGAAAGTAATCCGAATTGGAATAAAGAACTTATGAAAGTTTATCAAAAGAATCTTAACGAAATATTTTCATATATGGTGAATAAGGATATCACCAAAGCACAGTATTTTTTATATAATTTCAAAAACGCATATTTTCGGCCAAAAGGGACGTGTGATGGATGTCATAGCAGCTTTCATATTTCTAGTGCTGGGAATATTTATCCTTGTATTCTTGCAGTAGGCCACGAAGAATTTTCCATGGGGGATGTATTTTCCGATATAATTGAACAGCGTTTATCCAATTTAGATGTAATCAACCAAAAAGATCAAGGGGCTTGTACAAAGTGTGCTATGTATAATAATTGTCGCAGCAAAATGTGTAAAATTATTAATAAAATCCAAACTGGAAATCATTATGAATCATCACCCGTATTTTGTGCAACTCAAAGGATACACTATTCAATAGTGAAGGAGTATGAATATATATTAAAAAACTTTGAGCTTCTTCTTTCTAATCACTAATTTATTATGCTATTTATTCGTAGCTTCATAATCGTATTTTGGGTTTAGAGTCACTATATTTGACTCTAAAGAAATTGTATTTTCTAAGGAGAGTCCTGCAAAAACTTTGGTTTTTAGTCACAGTATGGGTTCTGAGTTGGATAAAAGGAATCTGTGAATCGAAAAAAGTAGTCCATCCTCAGATGGGAGCGGTGATATTATCCCCTTTGGGTAGAGAGTGTTAAAAGAGCACATGTATGATGTGATCTCGAACTATTTTCCAAAGGGGGGTGTCATGACCTTCAAAGGACAAAAGTTTAGAATATACACACCAGAGTTCAAATTGAAGGTGGTACGTATGCATTTTCTCTGTTTTCTCATTATTATAATTAATTTCAGGGAGGTTAAGGAACGAGTACAAACTATAGAGGTGAGTAACTAAGAAATGACCTAGCCAGAAGTTTTTGCTAGGTCATTTCTTTACAGGGATATTTATTCTGCTGTTCGCAGTCGTTCTACGATAGTTTTCTTGTTGCTCAGAGAATAAATAGCGAGAGGAAGACAGATCCCAAGCACGAGCAGAACAAGTAGCACGAGGATCAGCGGCCAGATAATAAATCTATAACTCATAAACCATATTTGGGCACTCAAGGGTCTCACAATCAAGATGGAAAATAGGCTTCCTAATAAGATGGAGCATAAGCTGGTGCCGAGCACATAGTACATCCCCTCATAAACAAGCATTGTTTTTAATTGTTTGTTGGTCATGCCGATGCTTTGTAGTATAGCAAATTCTTGATGGCGGGTCAGAATGCTAGTTAGAAGCGTGTTTGCAAAATTAATAATGCCAATCACCCCAATAATAATACTGAGCGTACCGCCGATCATCAAAATTGTTTTTTGCATACCTGAAAGCTCGGCAATTGAGGTGAATTTGGATTTATAATGCATCGTGGGCTCCTTTATTTCGGTATAGTTCTTTAAGAAGCTCTCCATCGTTTTTTCTTTACTATCGGATACATTAAAGGTATAACTCATCACCACAGGCTTCTTCACAAGCGTTTTATAGATATCCGCCGGGAGATATAAGTTAGTATAAGTAGGAACGGCTACACCAGAATTGGTTGATTTTACGCCAACATGACCAAGCACTGTGAATTCATGGCTAGTATACTCCTGGGCATTTGCTGTGCCCATATAGTTATGAAGAGTAACCTTTTCACCTACTTTGTATACGGATAGTTCCATGTCAGGATTATCGTAATTGTCTAATATGATCCCTTCCAAAATATACTTTCCCGAAGCTAGCTTGTCATAATCAAGCTCACCATCAATTAATTTTAGTCGGTGAAGGGGGAGATCTTCAAGCCCATACACTACTGTAGATAAGTTGCCACGAGCGTCAGGAGTGACGATTTCCCCGTACAACTTCATCCCCTCTTTGTTCTCTTTATGCTCGACAGTGAATAAATTGCTGCCACTGTACAATCGTCCACCTTCTTCAAAACCGGGTTGTGTCTGTACGGTCTGAATATAGCTTTCTGTCGTTGCATTGTCAGGGCCTGTGAAATATTCTTGAAAATAATCAGCATGTGCAATCAGAAAGTCAGTATCATTGTTTTTTGACACAAAGTTATCCATATCCAGACTATGGGATAATGTAAAAGTAGTATTCAGTAGCATTAGACCTAGAGAAAGGCTAAGCAGCACTAAAGTGGTCCGCTTCTTATTGCGCTCTAAGTTGGCTCGAGCCATCAGCGGCATTTTAGCACCGTTAGTTGATTTTTTCAGTTTTTTCTTACCCTTTTTGGTATCTCCGTCTACGTATCTTACAGCCTCGATTGGAGACACAGTCGCTGCAACCCTAATAGGCTTATAAATGCTGATCATAACTGTCACGACTGCAAACAGAGCTGAGCCGATAAAAATCCATGGGCTGGGGGATAGGGTTACCTCAGCATTTGCGTGCCTATAATTGTTCATAAGCAGCAGAGGGATAAGCGATTTGCCGACCCCAAAACCCCCGAGCAAGCCGATGGGAACCCCGATCAAGGAAAGAAATAATGCCTGTCTATGAATGAGCCTACGGAGTTGACTACTGCTTGTGCCGATGGTTTTTAGAAGACCGTAGAAACGAATATCACGCATCACCGAGATTTGGAAAATATTATAGATGATCAAATAGCCAGTAAGCATGATCAGTAACAGACCACCAGCTAGGACAAAGATGGTTTCAGGGTCCGAACTGAAAGTGTTGGAAAGATACGCCCAGTTCATAGAAGTTTCAATGAAGTTCGGTGCATTTTTGTCAAGGGAATAACCACTTTCTGTAATCACTTGATCAAGTTTTCCCTGGATGTTCGAGCTGTTATCGAACATGATACCTGCATTGATGGCTCCGGTCATATCATGATCCTGCTTATATGTGTAGCGTAATTCTTCGGCATGTGCATCCACATAAGCTTTAGAAGCATAAATTTGACCTCTGTCTAACACGACGGCGGGGTCACTCTTCCACCAGCCGGAGAGGATAAATTCACGCTGTACCATTTTGCCGTGAACCTCAAGCTTCAAGGACAATGGGGCGCCCTCTTTCAGGGGAATACCCAGGAACTGTAAGGTGCTAGAGTCCGCGATAACCTCATTTTCTGCCACCGGTTTGTGGCCTTTTTCTAGCTTAATCAATCCTAGCTTCAGCCCTACATCGTCATAATACCAGAACTCCGTTTTGCGCTTTAAAAATTGCTCGTTTGTTACCTTTCCACTTAACAAGCGGTTATATGCTATCTCCTTAATAAGAGGGTGGTCTTTGACCTGATTAAATTCCTCATCGTTGATATATTTAAGTGAAGCATGCGCAGTTCCCCCGGACTGCCGCATCGTTGCCTGCTGGAGACTTTCTATCGCGCCAATCCCCATAGTAAACAGAGATGTAAATAACAAAGTGGTTAAGGCAATAGCGATAATCGCAATAATATTGCGGGTTTTATTCGCTTTAAAACTTTTATCTGATAAATTACGAACCGCCTTACTGTTTTTTACTTTGATCATCTAGTCGCACCACCTACTATTTTACCGTCCTCAATGCGGATGATGCGATCTGCCATCTGCGCGATTTCTTCATTATGAGTAATCATCACCATCGTTTGGGCGAACTGTTGGCTGGATACCTTGATCAACCCTATGACATCCAGACTGGTCTTACTGTCCAGGTTGCCAGTAGGTTCGTCGGCCAAAATAATGGCTGGTTTCGCCGCCAGTGCTCTCGCAATGGCTACCCGTTGCTGCTGTCCTCCCGAAAGATTACCCGGTAGATTATTTAATTTGTTCTCAAGCCCCAGTGTATTTGTAATTTGGGTCAGATAGGCTTTGTCTGGTTGTTTCCCATCCAGTTCAATGGGGAGCACGATATTCTCATAGACATTTAATACTGGAACTAGATTATAATTTTGAAACACGAAGCCAATCTTTCTTCGGCGGAAAATGGTCAATTCTTCATTTTTTAGAGAATAGATATCCTTGCCGTCAACGGTTACGTTTCCGCTTGTAGGCCGATCCAGCCCACCAAGCATATGCAGAAGGGTGGACTTCCCGCTACCGGATGTACCAACGATAGCGACAAATTCACCGCTTTCCACCTCCAGATTCACACCATCTAAGGCATGAACAGCGGTATCCCCGTTACCGTAAGTTTTTCTTAGCCCTCTAGTTTCTAATATCTTCATTTTTTTGCTTTCCTCCCAATAAAAATATCTGCATCGTAATTGCTTACAACACAAATTTTATTATAATACCTCTTTCTTTCTACAATCTTTCTGAAATCTAACAGAATTGAAAGATTATTTGAGTGAGAGTAGAAAGATCAGATTGTAATGGGTGTTGGGAAATGTAGGAGGGACAGACTCTGTCTGAAATATTTGTTATATCAAAAGATATTTACATTTGCAGGATATGAAGGGATGTTAATGGTATTGATATTATAAAAGCAAAAAGAGATGAGAGGATCACAGAGAAAATTGAAACTTTGACAGTCCAGCTCTCCACATTTCTTATTCCAGCAAAATTTAATGAGTATACGATTAAAATTAAGATAGAGTTCATCGATTTACAGGTCGACATCAATTAAAAGGATGGATGCACAAACACCAGCAACACGGTGAATTCAGGCTAATGGTTCAGCGGATATTAATCAGGAGAGCTATGTGCAGAAGCTGAAACGGGCAAGCGACATGCTAACAAGTGTTTGGAAATCTGGATACAGGAGAAATATGTAACCTAATTAATGAAATAAGAATTACATTGGATAAGATCTGAATCAGCTATTAAACAGTAATCACTCTAATTGCTTTACCTCCAAAATCCCGAAACATTCTCGACGGATGTTCTTACCTGGAACGACACTGAGGTGTCATCAACCGGCAAGTAATATCTCGAATCTAATAGATGAATCCGGTTTTGGAGACGGAGTAGAGCGTTATCACGAGGCCAAATGACGATTGTTTTCTGTTTCTGAAGTTGTTCGGGCGATTTGGATAACTTGAAGGGGGATCTCGGTCTAATCCGCTAATTATGCCAAATAGCATACTGATTTTTACAATAGAAAATTCAGAGGTATTTTTAATGATATTTTAATAGTGAAAGGAGGTGAAATTAACATGGAAAAAATCGAGATTTTAGAAAATGTAGATTTTGATATGGAAGTACAATGTAATCCTAATCATTGCAATTATGATTGTCTCGAACCCAATGGACATTGTAGCTCTAATACCTTGCAAGGCACTTAAAGAATGATTTTGTCTAGTGCCCTCGTCTTTTAAGACGAGGGCACTTTCTTTTGCATCATATCTGGGAGAGTAGAGTAGTGCTCTATTTTTCTAGGCGATTCCGGTAGGACACCCTCTTTCATGTTCTGTGCTGCTGCCGTCATGAGGGCTTGTTCCCTATCGTTTGGAGTCTGCACAATTGTCAATAGCGAAATTCATGGAGCTAATTGGTATCCGTGAAGCTTCACTCAATTGTAGATGGTAAAGTAGTCGATAAGGATGATTATCAGCAAAGAAAAAATTAGCGCTATGATCGTTCTCGTATCCATACCAGGTCTGCCGAAGATAGGAACAGTTTACATTGTGATACATGATAATTCGACGAGTCTTCCTCAAGGGGATAAGCGTTCTCTCCGTAATACTTTGCAGTGCGTCTACATAGGCTCTGGAAGTGAATGTTTTCTCTTGATTTTACATACTACTAAGTTCCCGGCCAAATTATAACGAGGTTGGAGCGGGACGTCCAAGGCAGTATAAAGTTCCAACTGACGTTTCTTGATCTCGCCAAACTGTAGGTCGTGTCCGGGGCGCTGGTAACATTCAATCACGTCCAATTCATCCAGCAGCCCCTGCATGGTATAACGCTGAAATAATTTCTTTTCCTGCATGACTTTCTTGAGATCGGATAGAAAGATCAGGGCAACAAATTCAACAAACAATTTCCCATCTAGACTCCGCTCAGAGGATACCTCCATGCGACGGAATTCAAGCGATCTTTCAAATTGCCAAATGCTTTTTCAATGACATCCTTGTTACGGTACAACGCCAACGTTTGGCATACGTTTTCTCATGTGCCGGGTCGCGTTTCCCGCTTTCCAGTTCGGTTTTCAGCCTGGTGAGCAGACGGTTTAATTTGTAGGCGTCCTCCGTTTCTTTTTCTTTGTTGAAATACAGGTGCAGGTACGCTCTGCGCTCGCTTTTCAGCACATCACCTTTGTAGGACCGGTCGCTCCTGGCTATATACTGCCAGGCGAGCGGAGTCGTGTAGGCGTACAAATGATAGTCGGCCTGAAAGTTCTCCCAATGGCGAAGGTGCGCTCTGGCACTTTCCAGTTCCTGTTGCACGTATTACAGCGTGGCGTTGATACCAATCAGAAATTTCAGATGATGCCGGTACAGCGCGTTGATGTTCGCTTCACTGTAGAAGCCTCGGTCCATGACCAGCTTGATCTTTTTGTATGCGAAAAAGTCCATGTCCGCCATGAGCTTTTGAATCGTTGACATGTCCGAAATATTTCCGGACAGCTTGCGGTAACGCAGAATGGAGTATATTGGTGATAATATCTTGAGATAAGCGCGTACCTATAGGCTTTTCAGGCAAACCTCGTTATAATTTCGCGGGAATGCAAGATACTAGATGTAGTTTTGGATCTCTTTCCCGAAACAGATAGGATAAAATCAGGCCTCACAAGTTCCTCGTCTATATTTGATCAACGGGTGATTTTTACGTGGTTAAAATTCTCATCATTGATTTGTTTGAGTGCGGCATGATTTTCGTCACCGTTCCGCCGTATGTTCGTTTTCCGCATATTTTCTACAGCAGTAAGACCTATAGTGACAGTGCTGTAAATAATAATTCAGCCAAGGCAGTTAGAGGCTATGGGCTTTACCAATTTTAAAGCTTTTATGTTCCAGATTATAGTAGTTTTTTTTCGATAGGAGCACAATATTTTTCGCAGACATTCAAGGCAGGTATTAGATTATGATTTTAGAAAACGAAGCCGATTTTTCGCCTGTGGAAGATGGTCAATCTTTGTCTTACAGTGGAATTTATCCTTGCCATCAATCGTATGCCTCCGTTTATCGAACGGTTAAGTCTGTATTGTGGCGCCCTGCAATACAGACTATCCATATCAATCCTTCTACAGCCTTTCTGAAATCTGAAAGTATGGAAAGAACTATTTGCCCATGGGAAGAAAAAGGGAGAAGGTAGAGCCACTGCCGCAGCGTGACTGTACCTTGATGTAGCCACCTTGAGCAGCGATGATTTCTCTAGCCAAAAGTCCGATCCCGACACCCTCCTGTGAGCTTACGGTAGGGTAGCGAGAGAAACGCATAAAGATTTTACTCAGTTCGTCTTCTGCAATCCCTATACCACTGTCGGTAATATCGATCCGGCAAAACAAATCATATGCGATCACTTTTATGGTGATGCTCCCGCCGGTTTCTGTATATTTCACAGCATTGTCCATAATATTGTAGACGGCTTCAGCCGTCCATTTCAGATCAAAGCAAGTATGAATCGTTGTATTCTCCATAACAATAGAGATGCCTTTGGTATCTGCCTTCGGCATCATTTGCTCCCGTGCAACGTGCAGGAGCTCTTGAACAGATTCCTGCCTTGGCGATACCGTGATAATACCCACTTCTAGTCGCGATGTTTTCACCAACGTATTGGTCAGGAAATTAAGTTTTTCTGCTCGTGAAGCCAAAGCTTTTATACAAGAAGAGCTATCCTCAGGTAAATCATGCTCACTAAGCAGTTGTGCGTAGAGGAGGATGTGGCAACAGGTGTCTTCGTTTGGTGGGAGATGTCAGAAATGAGCTTGTTTATCTTATTCTTCTCTACCAGCAGATTTGTGGAGGAGACAGAGCAAATAGAAAGAAATTGCGCAAGCCTGGTTTCTACAGAGGATAACACGGATTCGTCAAAAGCATGCTCCGCAAATTTCCCATTAATTGCATCATCAATCATTATCTCGATGGCTGTCATGGTTTTATGTGTGTTTTTTACGATATAGAAGAACAACAGCCGCTGCAGCAAAGGTAGCAGCAATTCCTATATACACATAGTTAAGTATTGTAATATTACTTCACCGCCCATGTATATCCCCGCCCATAAACTGTTTTAATGTATTCGGGAGAGGAGGGGGAATCCTCCAATTTGTTCCGCAGCCTTTTTACTGTAACCGCCAAGGCATTTTTACCTACATACTCAGCTCCATCAGTCGTCCATGTGCTGTCAATCAAGCGATCGCGAGATACAGTGTTGCCTTGATTATCGATTAGGATGCGCAACAATTTTTGCTCAGTTTTACTTAGTTCAATGGGTGTGCCATTCTTAATAAATTCCATCCTCTCAAATGAAAAGGAAAAATATTGTCAAGTTGAAAGGGATCTGTAAGCGGATACCTAGCTCTTTTTAGCTGAACATCTACTTTGGCCCTCAGCATCATCAAACTAAAAGGTTTAGTGATATAGTCGTCAGCACCCAGCTCAAAACCAGTGACGACATCTGTTTCCATATCATTCGCAGTCAGAACGATGACGGGTATAGTTGTTTTTTTTCGGATATGGGTTAAAAGGTCGAGTCCACTTCCATCCGGCAAATTTACATCAAGAATCATTAGGTCAAAGGCAGTGACGTTCAATTGTTCTTTTGCAGTAGCTATGTCATATGCTTGCGTAAATAGGTTGTTAGGTTCTTTAAGAGCAAGAACAATACCG
This sequence comes from Paenibacillus sp. MZ03-122A, assembly GCF_024213325.1. Classification (NCBI taxonomy): domain Bacteria; kingdom Bacillati; phylum Bacillota; class Bacilli; order Caryophanales; family Paenibacillaceae; genus Paenibacillus; species Paenibacillus sp. MZ03-122A. The sequence goes on from NZ_JANAVI010000008.1 coordinate 99,169, forward strand.
TTACTCAAGGCGATATCGTCCTCGACGATTAGTATGTAATTCATCATTCTCCTCCTTGTATTTTGGTTAACCAAGTCATTGAATCCCGAGCTCTAACAACGGCTCACAATAAAAATGTAAATGAGAGCCGGCCAATTTTCTAATTCTATTTTACAGGATATCGCTCTTATTTGCTCATGGTTCAGGGAGCAGGTATTAATGCACTGTTGAATAACCAAGAAATGACCCAGCCAGAAGTTTTGACCAGGTCATTTTCTTTACAGGGGGATTTATTCTTCTGTTCGCAGTCGTTCTACGATAGTTTTCCTGTCGCTCAGAGAATAAATAGCGAGAGGAAGACATATCCCAAGAGCGAGCAGAACAGGCAGCACGAGGATCAGCGGCCAGATAATAAATTTATAACTCATAAACCATATTTGAGTACTCAAGGGTCTCGCAATCAGGACGGAAAATAGGCTTCCTAATAAGATGGAGCATATGCTGGTGCCGAGCACATAGTACATCCCCTCATAAACAAGCATTGTTTTTAATTGTTTGTTGGTCATGCCGATACTTTGTAGTATAGCAAATTCTTGATGGCGGGTCAGAATACTAGTTAGAAGCGCGTTTGCAAAATTAATAATGCCAATCACCCCAATAATAATACTGAGCGTACCGCCGATCATCAAAATTGTTTTTTGCATACCTGAAAGCTCGGCAATTGAGGTGAATTTGGATTTATAATGCATCGTGGGCTCCTTTATTTCGGTATAGTTCTTTAAGAAGCTCTCCATCGTTTTTTCTTTACTATCGGATACATTAAAGGCATAACTCATCACCACAGGCTTCTTCACAAGCGTTTTGTAGATATCCGCCGGGAGATAGAAGTCAGTATAACTAGCAACGGCTACACCAGAATTGGATGATTTTACGCCAACATGACCAAGCACTGTGAATTCATGGCTAGTATACTCCTGGGCATTTGCTGTGTCCATATAGTTATGAAGAGTAACCTTTTCACCTACTTTGTATACGGATAGTTCCATTTCAGGATGATCGTAATTGTCTAACCTGATTCCTTCCAAAATATACTTTCCTGAAGCTAGCTTGCCATAATCAAGCTCACCATCAATTAATTGTAGTCGGTGAAGGGGGAGATCTTCAAGCCCATACACTGGTGCAGATAAGTTGCCGCGAGCGTCAGGAGTGACGATTTCCCCGTACAGCTTCTTCCCCTCTTTGTTCTCTTTATACTCGACAGTGAATAAATTGCCGCCACTGTACAATCGTCCACCTTCTTCAAAACCGGGTTGTGCCTGGACGGCCTGAATATAGCTTTCTGTCGTTGCATTGTCAGGGCCCGTGAAATGTTCTTGAAAATAATCAGCATGTGCAATCAGAAAGTCAGTGTCATGACTTTTAGACACATACTTATTCATATCCAGACTTTGGGATAATGTAAAAGTAGTATTCAGTAGCACTAGACCTAGAGAAAGGCTAAGCAGCACCAAAATAGTCCGCTTCTTATTGCGGCCTAAGTTGGTTCGAGCCATCAGCGGCATTTTAGCACCGTTAGTAGATTTTTTTAGTTTTTTCTTATCCTTTTTGGTAGTTCCGTCTACGTATCTTACTGCCTCGATCGGAGACACAGTCGCCGCAATTCTACTAGGCTTATATGCACTGATCATAACTGTCATGACTGCAAACAAAGCGGAGCCGATAAAAATCCATGGGCTGGGGGATATAGTTACCTCAGCATTTGCGTGCATAGAAGTGTTCATAAGCAGCAGAGGGATAAGCGATCTGCCGACTAAAAAACCTGCGAGCAAGCCGATAGGAACCCCGATCAAGGAAAGAAATAATGCCTGTCTGCGGATAATTCTGCTGATTTGCCTGCTGGTTGTGCCAATGGTTTTTAGAAGACCGTAGAAACGAATATCACGCATCACCGAGATTTGGAAAATATTATAGATGATCAAGTAGCCAGTAAGCATGATCAGTAACAGACCAGTGGCTAGGGGGAAGACGGCTTCAGGGTTCGAACTGAAAGTGTTGGAAAGATACGCCCAGTTCACAGAACTTGCAATGTAGTTCGGTGCATTTTTGTCAAGGGAATAACCGCTTTCTGTAATCACTTTATTAAGATTTTCCCGCATATTCGAGCTGTTACCGAACATGATAGTTGCATTGATGGTTCCGGTCATATCATGATCCTGCTTATATGTGTAGCGTAATTCTTCGGCATGTGCATCCACATAAGCTTTAGAAGCATAAATTTGACCTCTGTCTATCATGGCGGCGGGGTCACTCTTCCACCAGCCGGAGAGGATAAATTCACGCTGTACCATTTTGCCGTGAACCTCAAGCTTCAAGGACAATGTGGCGCCCTCTTTCAGGGGAGTACCCAGTAACTGTAGGGTCTTCGAGTCCGCGATAACCTCATTTTCCGCCACTGGCTTGTGGCCTTTTTCTAGCTCAATCAATCCTAGCTTCAGCCCTACATCGTCATGATACCAGAACTCCGCATGGCGCTTTAAAAATTGCTCGTTCGTCACCTTTTCACTTAACACGCGGCTATACGCTATCTCTTTAATAAGAGGGTGGTCTTTGATGTGATTAAATTCCTCATCGTTGATATATTTGAGATAACCCTGCCCTGCCCCACCAGCCTGTCGCATCGTTGCCTGTTGGAAGCTATCCATCGTGCCAAGCCCCATAGTAAATAGAGATGTAAATAACAAAGTGGTTAAGGAAATAGCGATAATCGCAATAATATTGCGGATTTTATTGGCTTTAAAACTTTTATCTGATAAATTACGAACCGCCTTACTGTTTTTTATTTTGATCATCGGGTCGCACCACCTACTATTTTACCGTCCTCAATGCGGATGATGCGGTCTGCCATTTGCGCAATTTCCTCGTTATGAGTAATCATTACCATCGTTTGGCGAAACTGCTGGCTGGATACTTTGATCAGTCCCATCACATCCAGACTCGTTTTACTGTCCAGATTTCCGGTGGGTTCATCTGCCAAGATAATGGCGGGCTTGGCTGCCAGTGCTCTGGCAATAGCTACACGTTGCTGTTGTCCACCAGAAAGATTGTTTGGCAGATTATTCATTTTGTGGTCAAGGCCCAAGGTATGTACTATTTTATCTATGTGGGCTTTGTCTGGTTCTTTACCGTCCAGTTCAATAGGAAGCACAATATTTTCGTAGACATTCAAGACAGGTACCAGGTTGTAATTTTGAAACACGAAGCCAATCTTTCGTCTGCGAAAAATGGTCAATTCTTCGTCTTTCAGTGAAGAAATATCTTTGCCGTCAATCGTAACGTTTCCGCTGGTTGGACGATCAAGTCCACCCAGCATATGGAGAAGGGTAGATTTGCCGCTCCCGGACGTACCAACAATAGCGACAAATTCTCCACTTTCCACCTCCAGATTCACGCCGTCTAAGGCATGAACAGCAGTATCTCCGTTCCCGTAATGCTTCCTTAATGCCTGAGTTTTCAATAGAGCCATATTACGTTCTCCTCCACAAAAAAATGTCTGGATCGTAGTCATCTACAGTACAGACATTAACACACTGATCTTTCTACAATCTTTCTGAAATCTAACGGTATTGAAAGAATTAAGTATCCATAGAAAGAAAAATAGAGAAGGTAGAACCACGGCCGTAGCGTGATTGTACCTTGATGTAACCCCCCTCTGCAGCGATGATTTCTCTAGCTAAAAACAGTCCAATACCTACACCCTCCTGCGAGTTAACAGTAGGGGAGCGATAAAAGCGGGTAAAGATTTTACCTTGTTCTTCTTCTGCAATGCCTATGCCGCTATCGGTAATATCAATTCGACAAAACAATTCGTATGCCATCACTTTTATATCCATGTTTCCGCCTGTCTCTGTATATTTTATAGCGTTATCCATAATGTTATAGACAGCTTCACTGGTCCACTTTAGGTCAAAATAAGCATGAATAACGGTGTCCTCCCTAATAACTGAAATCCCTTTGGCATCTGCTTTTGGCGTTATTTGCTCCAGTGCAGCATCAAGGAGCTTATGAACAGATTCTCGTCTTGGCGCTACCGTGATAATCCCCGTTTCAAGCCGCGATGTTTTCAACAATGCCTGGATTAGGAAGTTAAGCTTTTCGGCCTGTGTTGATAGAGCTTTCACACAAGTGGAGGTATCCTGTGATAGTTCGTATTCGCTAAGTAGTTGGGAATAAAGCAGGATGTTGGCCAATGGTGTTTTCGTTTGGTGTGAAATATCGGAAATCAGCTCATTTATTTTATTCTTTTCAGCAAGCAGATTTTTGGAGGAAACGGAACAAATGGAAATAAATCTCACAAAATTAGCTTCTATTGAAGAAAGAACGGATTCATCAAAGACATCCTCTGAGAAGCTGCCATTTATCGCGGCATCCAGCATGTTCTCAATGGTTTTCATTGTTTTATGGATGCTCTTGCGATAAAGCATAATAGCACTTACAGCGGTGCATACAGCAACAACGGTAATTCCAATACATATATATAGGAGTGTTGTCATTTCAACGCCCATGTGTAGCCCAGTCCATAAACCGTTTTAATATATTGTGGGGAAGAAGGATAATCCTCGAGCTTGTCACGTAGCCTTTTTATCGTAACTGACAAGGCATTTTCACCTACATATTCAGCCCCGTCAGTCCAGATGCTGTCTATCAAATGATCACGCGAAACGGTATTTCCTCGATTGTTGATTAGGATGCGCAACAATTTTTGCTCCGTTTTACTTAGTTCAATGGGCGTACCATTTTTAATAAATTCCATTCTCTCGAATGAAAAGGAAAAATTGTCGAGATGAATGGAGTCTGCAAGCGAGTATCTGGATTTCTTTAGCTGAACACCAACTCTTGCTCTCAGTACCATAAGACTGAAAGGTTTGGTGATATAGTCGTCAGCACCCAGCTCAAAACCAGTGACGACATCTGTTTCCATATCATTCGCAGTCAGAACAATGACTGGTAAAGCTTTTGTTTTACGTATATGGGTTAAAAGGTCGAGTCCACTTCCATCCGGCAAATTTACATCAAGAATCACTAGGTCAAAGGCAGTAACATTCAATTGTTCTTTTGCAGTAGCTATGTCATATGTTTGTGTAAATACGTTGTTAGGTTCTTTAAGAGCAAGAACAATACCGTTACTCAAGGCGATATCGTCCTCGACGATTAGTATGTGATTCATCATTTTCCTCCTGTTTTTTTGATTCATCAAGTTAATGAATCCCGAATTCCAAGAACTGCTTACAGTAAAAATAGAAAAAGAGGGCCCCAAAATCTTCCGCCTCTATTTTACAGGATATTGCTCTTATTTGCTCATTTGCTCTTTAGACTATTCAGGTTTTGCTAACACTTTTTTGACATGGTTTATTCATTGCAAAAAATTTGACAGATACAATATCACTGCTATAATTTATGCTAGTTGATTTTTGATAATGATTATCATTATTGGAGGGGAGGACAGGGCCGAAGCTTGGTACAGGTTATTGGACAGGCTCCCTTAGTTAGAGATGAAATTGCGTTATTTAATACTGGTTTTTCTGATACTGGCTTTCGCCTCGGTGTTTATTGGTGTTCATGATGTAACTCCACTTGATTTGTTCCACTTAACCAACGATCAGGCGCAGGTACTCCTGATTAGCAGATTCCCACGTTTGATCAGTATCATTATCGCAGGGGCGAGTATGAGTATCTGTGGATTGATCATGCAGCAGCTTACCCGGAACCGATTCGTATCGCCCACCACCGCAGGGACGATGGATGCGGCACGATTGGGTGTGCTGATGGCTATTATGGTATTTGGAACGGCAGGGTTCTGGACGAAGATGCTGACGGCTTTCGGATTTGCTCTAGGGGGAACACTGATTTTCATGAAAATACTGGATAAAATCCGTTTCAAGGACCCGGTATTTATCCCGCTTGTCGGTTTGATGTTTGGAGGCATTTTAAATTCGGTAACGACCTTTTTTGCTTACAAATACAATCTGATCCAGGGCATTTCTTCGTGGATGCAGGGGGATTTTTCTCTAATCATGAGTGGTCGCTACGAGATGCTATATCTTAGTGTTCCTTTGGTTGCATTGGCGTACATATATGCGAATCGTTTTACAATTGCAGGCATGGGTGAGGATTTTGCGGCCAACTTGGGTGTACATTACAAGCGCACCGTCAATGTCGGTTTGGTGATCGTGGCTTTGGTATCCTCTGTTGTCATCTTAACGGTCGGGACGATTCCCTTTTTGGGGCTGGTTGTACCCAATCTGGTCAGCATGTATATGGGGGATAATCTGAAAAAAAGTCTGGCCCATACAGCGATCCTGGGCGCCGTTTTTGTGCTGTTTTGCGACATTTTGGGACGGGTGATCATTTATCCGTATGAAATTTCTGTAGGGCTTACGGTTGGTGTGATCGGGAGCGCGTTGTTTTTGTATTTGCTGCTGAGGAGAAGGGCTTATGAATCCTAAATTAAAAATCGGAATATTAGCCGCTGCCGCGCTTGTGTTGATTGCTGCTTTCGTGTTTATAGATCTTCCGCATACCTGGCATTACGCGCTGCCACGACGATTAAAAAAGATCGCAGCCTTCATTCTGACAGGTGGCTCCATTGCTTTTGCAACCGTTATTTTCCAGACGGTTACGAATAATAAGATTTTGACTCCCGGTATTATCGGACTGGATTCACTGTATATGCTGATTCAGACGACGATTATTTTTGCATTTGGTTCCGTCCCTTTCATTTCGACCAGCAAAGAATTGAACTTTTTGATATCGGTGGGGCTGATGGTGCTGTTCGCAGGACTGCTATACAAATTAATTTTCCGCAAAGATGGACGCGGGATTTATGTACTTTTGCTGATTGGTCTGGTGTTCGGCACGCTGTTTAACAGTTTATCTACCTTTATGGAGGTACTGATTGATCCAAACGAATTTGCGAAAGTCCAGGACAAGAGCTTTGCTAGCTTCAGTAACGTAAATACCGAGCTATTGTGGCTTTCTGTATTCATTCTTGTGCTCGTATTCGCTTATGCGTGGAGATTCATCAAGTATCTGGACGTGCTGTCGCTGGGACGGGAGCATGCGATTAACCTGGGTCTTCCTTATGGTTTTATCATTAAAAGGCTGCTGGTAATTGTAGCGATTCTCATTTCCATTTCTACAGCGCTTGTCGGGCCGATTACATTTCTCGGATTAATTGTGGCCAATGTGGCTTATCAGGTGATGAAAACCTATCAGCACCGTTATATTATTCCGGCCTCCATCTGTGTTAGCGTCATTGCATTGGCAGGGTGCCAACTGCTGGCAGAAAGAGTATTCGACTTATCGACAACGGTCAGCGTCATTATTAACTTTATCGGGGGGGTGTACTTCCTGTACCTTTTGCTGAGGGAGAATAAATCATGGTAGAAGTCAAAAACGTAACCAAACGCTACGGGAATAAAAATGTGGTGGATCAGGTATCCGTCACTGTACCTAAAGGAACCATTACCTCCTTTATTGGCCCTAATGGCGCTGGAAAAAGCACCTTATTGTCGATGATCAGTCGCCTGACTGACAGTGATGAGGGAGAAATCCTCATTGACGGGCAGGTCGTGAGCCTGACGAAAAGTGAGGAGCTAGCCCGCAAGATATCTATTTTAAAACAGACCAACGATGTCAATATTCGCTTAACCGTGAAGGAACTGGTTAGCTTCGGCCGTTTTCCGTATTCCAAGGGCAGATTGAACAGTGAGGATCGCAAAATGGTGGAGCAGTCTATGGCCTACATGGGACTGGAGGATATGAAAGATAAGCATATTGATTTGCTTAGTGGGGGACAGCGACAGCGGGCTTTTATTGCCATGATTCTGGCTCAGGACACCGAATACATCCTGTTGGATGAGCCGCTGAACAATCTGGATATGAAGCATTCGGTTCAGATTATGAAGACGCTGCGCGGTTTGGTGGATGATCTCGGCAAAACGATTCTGGTCGTGTTGCATGACATTAATTTTGCCTCCTGCTATTCAGACTATATTGTAGGGATGAAGGATGGCAGGTTGCTAAAACAAGGAACGGCTGACGAGATGATTGATAGTCAGGTATTAAAGAATTTGTACGATATGGATATTCCGATTCAACAGATCGGTGACCATAAAATTTGCGTTTATTTCACTTAGGGGGAATGTTAAATGAAGAAAAATATGATGTTTTTAACGCTAATGCTTGCATTGGTACTGATTGTGTCGGCCTGTGGCACAGCAGCTCCGGCAACACCGGAAGCGACTGGAAACGGCTCTTCTACTGCAACAACGGAATCCAAAACCATCTCGGTCAAACACGCACTGGATGAAAACCCGGTACAAGTCAAAGTTAATCCCAAAAATGTCGTTGTCTTTGATTTCGGTTCATTGGATACGCTGGATAAGCTGGGCGTTGACGTTGCGGCAGTAGCGCAGCAGGATCTTCCTACGTATTTGAGCAAATTTAAAGATTCCAAATATGCAAGTGCGGGTACACTGTTTGAACCGGATTACGAGAAAATCAGTGATCTGTCTCCTGAACTGATCATCATCGGTGGCAGACAAGCTGATGCATATAAAGAGTTGAGTAAAATTGCACCGACCATTTCGATGGCTGTAGACACCAAGGATTATATCAATTCCTTTAAGAAAAACGTTGAAACACTAGGTCAAATCTTCGACAAAGAAGATGCTGCCAAGCAGGAACTGGCTGCGATTGATAGCTCCATCAAAGCCGTACATGACAAGGCTGTAGCGAGCAAAGCTAAAGGACTGATCGTGCTGACGAATGAAGGAAGCCTGAGCGCATATGGCTCACAATCTCGCTTCGGTATCATTCATGATGCTTTTGGTGTAACCCCTGTAGATCCTGGCATTAAAGTATCCACGCATGGACAAAAGGTTTCTTTTGAATATGTACAGCAAAAAAATCCAGATTATATTTTTGTCGTTGACCGTGGAGCTGTGGTGGTCGAAGAAGGCAAGGAACAGGTTACAGGCAAACAAACCATGGAGAATGAACTGGTGAAGAAAACCAATGCATTTAAAAACGGTCATATTGTATACCTTGATCCTAACTACTGGTACCTGTCAGGTAATGGTCTGGAATCCGTATCTGAAATGATCAAGGAAATGGATGCTGCACTGTAATGAAAACATTCACATCATGGAGGACTGTGTAGGATGAAAGGTCATATAGATGAAATTCCATTAGATGGGTACCTTGTGCACGTCTATACACCTCCCGTCTCCGTGAATCATAATGAGCTGTATCCTGTGCTGTATGTGCAGGATGGCAGCTCTTTATTTCTAAGCGGGTTGGATGAGCTGGAAAGAGGTTTTTCTACGGGAGAGCTGCCACGTGTGGTGCTGGTAGGGATTCAGCCCGTAAATCGACTGGATGATTATACGCCTTGGAAGGCAGCGGCTTTAGTAGAAGGAAGACCTGCTTTTGGCGGTGGCGGAGATGCCTATTTGGCGTTTGTGGTTACAAAAGTAATGCCGTACGTCGAGGCAAGATATCCAGTGCGCACTGGATCGGAGCATACGGGGATCATCGGCGCCTCATTGGGCGGATTAATTTCCATGTATGCCGTATTCAAGTATAAGGACGTATTTGGACGCATCGGTTCCATCTCAGGCTCGTATTGGTATCCGGGTATGATTGATTATATGCAATCTGCATCATGTGCAACTGTGAGGGATGGGACACATCGCTTGTATATATCTGTCGGGACCCGTGAAGGTGAAGGGAAGATGAATGTACAAAAAGATATGGTTCCGCTGACTCTTCAGGCACACGAGGCGCTGCGGACACAGGGACTGGACGCAAAAGATGTGCTTCTTGAGCTGGATCAGGATGCGGTGCATCGTGTGGATTGTTTTCAGCGTCAATTTCCTAAGGCCGTCCAATGGCTGTTCGGATAGCATGAATGGAATACGAATCTCATACAACAACTTCAAAGGATTGGAGAGCGTGGAGTCTCTATGTCTTTGGGGTTGTTTTTTTTGTATATTTTTTTCGTATAATAAAGGAATATTAAAAATTTAAAGTTATACGTTGTTGGAAGTGAGGGGAGCATAAATGAAAAAAAACCGCCTGGGATCATCGGATTTGCTGGTAGGTGAGATTGGTTTGGGATGTATGTCGGTCGGTACGGAGGAGCAGCAAGGTGTTTACTTGATTCATGAAGCGCTAGACAGGGGCGTAAACCTGTTGGATACGGCAGATTTGTACCAGCACGGACGCAATGAAGAAATCGTGGGTGCAGCGATCCGTGGACGACGACAGGATGTCATCCTGGCGACCAAGGTCGGCAATCGGCGTCTACCGGGGCAGGAGAGCTGGGGATGGGACCCATCCAAGAAATATATTCTGTCTGCTGTTAAAGAGAGCCTGCGGCGCCTTGGAACGGACTACATCGACCTGTATCAGCTGCACGGAGGGACGATTGACGATCCGATGGACGAAACCGTAGAGGCTTTTGAGCAACTACAGCGGGAGGGCGTTATTCGTTACTATGGTATTTCCTCCATTCGCCCTCATGTCATCCGTGAATATGTTGAACGTTCGAATATCGTTAGTGTTATGAATCAGTATAGTTTACTGGATCGGCGTGCAGAGGAAGAGGTACTGTCTTTGCTTCAGGAGCGGGGAATTAGCGTGATTGCACGTGGGCCTGTGGCCAGTGGTGTATTGGCTGACGAAGGGGAAGGGAAGATAGCCAAGGGATATCTGGACTACAATGAAGCAGAGCTGCTGGATGTGCGTAAGCAATTAAAGGCATTTGCAGGGTCGGACCGTAGTATGGGGCAGACAGCTATTCGTTATAGCTTGTCACATCCTACTGTTGCTGCTGTGATCCCGGGTGCAAGCTCTTTGGGACAATTGGAGCATAATATTTCTGCTGCGGATATTGCACCGCTAACTCAACAAGAGCGGCAGACGCTACAGCAAATCAGCCGAGCCAATCGTTATGATGCGCAATACCGCTGATAAGGGCAATGATGGTACAAAAGCGTGTTCATCTGTTGCTCCTAGCTATAAACGCTACATTTCAGTCTATAACCGAAGTACACGCTCGAACATGTACCTATCCCAGTTGCAATTTATAAAAGAATCATTACAATATAAGAATAAGCTTCGGTTTATTATTCATATGTGAATATGGAGACGTTATAAATACACTCTAGGAGGGACCAACGAATGGAACGCATCGAATCTCAGCAGCAATATCAGGATTTAATTAACGGTGACGGTCTGACCGTCGTGAAATTTGATACAACCTGGTGTCCGGATTGCAAGACACTGGATAAATTTATGGACGGTATTATTGAGGAAAACGCGGATAAGCATTTCTATGCGCTTGATGCAGAGAAATTTCAGCCGATTGCCGACGAAAATCAAGTGCGCGGCATTCCGAGTCTGCTCGTGTTCCGTAATGGCGAAAAAATTGCTCATTTGCACAGCAAATACGCTAAAACGCCAGCTCAAATTTCGGAATATTTGACTACGCTGGAATCCAAACAATAATCAGAACGCATGATAGGGATAGTTCAGTACGATCTATCCTTTCCGCAAAATAGTAAAAGGGATATCCAAGGCTGATCATTCAGACCCTATGGATATCCCTTTTTAGTTATTGGTTATGGGTACCAAACAATGGCTTATAAAATAATGAAAAAGAACACAGCCGCCAGCACGAAGCGGTAAATGGCGAACGTAGTCAGGCTCAAGCGTTTGAGCAGACCAAGGAATGTTTTGATCGCCAGCATCCCGACGATAAAGGCAGTAATAAAGCCGGCCGCGAACACTGGAAAGTCACTCATAGACAGATGATCCATACTTTTGATCATATCAATACCCGATGCACCCAGCATGACCGGAACCGATACGAGGAATGTAAATTCCGCGGCTGCCGTATGACTTACACGTGCGAATAGGCCCCCAGACATGGTTGAGCCTGAACGGGAGAAGCCTGGCCACAGAGCTAGGACTTGGAACACACCGATGGTAAATGCTTGTTTGTACGTGATCTCATCCAGCGTATGTGATCTAATAGGCGGATGGAATTTTTCAGCTGCGATCATGAGCAGGCCCCCGATCACCAAACTGTATAAAACCGTTTCAGGACCAAACAGGTATTGCTTGATTACATCACGGAACAGTACGCCAATCAGGCCCGCAGGGATCATGGCTAAAATAATATGTAACAGGTTTAGACGTGGCTGACTTGAGATTTTGCGTCTGAAATCAAACAGACTCAGGAATCTGCGCCAGTATAATACGACGACCGCCAGCACAGCACCTAATTGCACGATAACCTCAAACGTTTTGACCGTATCATTCTCTGTGTTTAATCCTAGAAGATTAGCCGTGAGGATCATGTGACCCGTCGAAGAGACCGGCAAAAACTCTGTCAGTCCTTCAATAATTCCCATAATAATAGAAGATAAAATATCCACTTTACTAGCTCCTCCTTACACGCGTGTAGGGCAAACGACCTAAGTCGTCTGCCCTGGAAATATGTCATTTCAGTAGGAGTGAACGCAAGTGTCACAAGTGCAAAGATAAACGCTCAGGTCACACGTTTCACTCTCGGGAAGAAGTGTCCGATTCTGCTTCCAATTCAGATGCGGGGGATGTGTGGTGTAAAATAATCTCCACCCGACGAATACGATTTTTACCCATTTCACGAATGATAAATTTCACATCATCTTCTATGAATTCCTTGCCCTGTCTAGGTTCCGGAACCCGGCTATACACCCACCCTCCGACAGTATCCACGTCTTCATTGTCCAATGTCAAGCCAGTCAGATCACTCAGATCGGAAAGCATCACTTTACCATCCATCAAATAACTGTTCTCCGTCAGTTTCTCGATTTCCTTCCGTTCATCCTTATCGAATTCGTCCCGAATTTCGCCAACAATCTCCTCCAAAATGTCCTCAATGGTAATGAGGCCGGAGGTTCCACCGTATTCATCGACCAGGAGAGCAATATGAACCTGCTCCTTCTGCATACGTTTCAGCAGCGTGTTGACGGGGATAACTTCCGGAACGGTCAAGATCGGTTGAATCAGGCTGTCGAAAACAAGCTCGGGATTGCGATCATACTCAAGGAATAGCTGTTTGGTATTAATCATACCAATGATCTGATCCTTGCTATCTGTCGCCACCGGAAAACGGGTATACTGCTCTTCGTGAATAGTCAGCATGTTTTCTTGTAGCGAGCGATTCGTAAACAAGCATACCATATCTGTACGTGGCACCATAATTTCCTTGGCAACGGTCTCGTCAAAAGCAAAGATACGATTTACGTAGCCATATTCGGTGTTATTGATCTTACCACTTTCCACGCTTTCGGACAAAATGATCTGAATTTCTTCCTGAGAGTGCGCTTCTTCATGCTCACTAGCCGGCTGAAGACCAAACAGACGAACCAGACGATTGGCCGAGCCGTTAAGGAGCCAAATAAACGGATACATAATCCGGTTAAACCACACGATAACTGGAGAGGTTAACAGACTGACAGCTTCCGCCTTGCGGATTGCCAATGTTTTGGGAGCCAGTTCACCGATTACCACGTGCAGGTAAGTTACAATGACGAATGAAATAATAAAGGCCAGGATATGTGAAAAATCCCCATTGATGTTGAGCTGTTGAAAGAGAGGCTCCAGCAATTTGACTACGGTCGGTTCACCGAGCCAGCCGAGTCCCAACGCTGTAATCGTAATACCAAGCTGACAGGCGGACAGGTAGCCGTCCAGATTATTGACGACTTTTTGTAGCGCCAGTGCGTTTTTACGGTTCTCCACAACCAGCTGATCGACCCGGCTGGAACGGATTTTAATAATCGCAAACTCGGTAGCCACGAAAAAAGCACTAAATAAAATCAACACCGCAAACAAAAATAGACTGACACCTATACCCATATAATTTTCACTCATCCCTTTTTCGTTCAATTTTTTTAAGGAACTCCATTTTAAGTTCACTTGAACTTATTTTAAGAACTTAAAAGAAAATATACAAGGTTCATATGGAATCGTAGCAGGTCACCTACCTCCAATTTACACGGAAAATAAGGCTTAATAGAACCCGCACGGCTCATTGCTTCGCTTTACAAGCCTAGTTTGAGGGCGTATGATGAGTTCGAATGAACTTGAAATGTAAGAAAGGGAGGAAAGCAGATGGAGTCTTTTACCCTTACTCGTCGTGATATGGCCCATTTGCTGCTGGCCATGGAAGGTCGCCGCGAATTGCAGCCTTTGGCCGTTCTTCAGGACGCCTGGAGGCGCACTCATAGCCATCTTGCCCGCTCCGGGAGCACGATGCCGACATTTTTATACACCGACGTGACACCTGTGCTAGATAAAATTATCAAGGGTAAGCACAGCGCAGCCTTTTCGCTACAGGAGATCGTTTCTCTGGGTCAACTGGTCGAATACAGCCATGTCTCACTGGCCTCTATGCAAAATTGGGTCAAACGTGACTTCAAGGAATTTCTCGGCGCTCCGAAGATCGGCAAAAAGTACTCGGTCAACCAGGCTGCTATATTGCTCATTGTAGAAGATTTAAAATCATGTCTTGATTTTGAATCCATCCGTCAGCTATTTCATATCCTGTTCCAACAACCCGAAGATGATACGGACGATCTGATTCAGCCGGTCGATTTGTACGCCGCCTATTCAACTTTGTTTGAGGAGCTGGATGCGAACGGAGATCAACTGCTTGATGTGGCAGTAGCAGGCTTTGCAAAAGACAACGGAATTTCCGTTACAGGACAGCAGCGTCAAGAAAGTGCGACAGAGGAGTTGCTGGTTCAGGCGGCTGATCAATACACCAGTCGTTTACAGCATTTGACCCCTAACCAGTGTGAAGCGGTGCGTAATACTTTGCTGGTGGCAGCAGTAGCGGTACAAAATAGTTATTTTTTGTCCATGGCACGTCGGTATGTGAATGCGACGTTGTTTCTGGACTTCCAAGGGTAAATCAGGATTGGCACTAGAAGCCAATCCTATTTTTTTTGCTCTTTTTAGAGGATTGTCTACCCTTTTGGAGACTGAAAAAGTATACAAAAGAGGTATATACACTAAAACGCTGTCAAAGATACAATAAACATATATAATCCAGCAATTGGAAAAACTTTGAATATCTCTTCCAAAGCATCTGGATACACACACAGGAGGTAATGGCATGTCCGATGTCTCCATCATCATTTGTACCCGCAACCGGATCGAAGACCTGACACGCTGTATACAATCTATTGCAGTACAGCAGCAATTGGAGCATACGGCTGTAGAACTGCTAATTGTTGATGACGGCGATATTTCCGACCAACAGATCGAGCAGTACCGTCACATGGTATCCGGATTGCCTCAAAGCGTTTTGAAATATTATAAAAAAAGTCGTCCCGGCGTTTGGTTATCCCGCTATGAGGCCTTGTCCCTTGTGCGGTATGATATTGTGCTGTATTTTGACGATGATGCAGAACTGGACGATAAACTCTATATCCGGCGCTTGCTCGATACCTATGATCAGGATGAAACGATTGTGGGTGTTGGAGGGATTGCAAAGGGATTACATTCGAGCCGGGCAGGAAAGCTGCTGGGCGTTTTGACATTTCAGATGTCTCCATCCCTCGGCAAGCTCTCGCCTAGTAGTCTGGCAGGTTCTTTGCTGCGTTGGGGCGAAGCAACGGAGGTTTTCGATACAGAATTTTTCCATGGCTGCAATATGTCATTTCGGAGGGATGCGCTTCGGGACATGAAGCCGTATCCGTGGATGACCAGTTATGCCGTGGCTGACGATTTGTACATGTGCCAGTTGGCGAGCCGTTACGGCAAATTGGTTATCAATCCTGACTTAACCATCATTCATCATGAATCCCCAAGCTCGCGCGATAAGGCGGGCAAAGTAGCCAAGGCTACAGCGATTAACCACTATTATTTTCTTGCCTTGAAAAAGGCTGGAGTGATTCAGTATGGAGCCCTTTTATGGACCTTATCCTACTTGATGCTCAAAGAAACGCTGCGTCGCAATTTTAATGCCGCAGATGGATACAAGCAGGGGGTGTTGTTCATTCTGAACCCGCGCAAGCAAAAATATAACGAATATTTAGGCCCGGCGGTTCAGTAATCCGTTTTATACACATTGACAGGATAAAGGGGGAGTATGATGTTAAGCTTGTCCATTGCTCTGTGCACCCGAAATCGGGTTGATGATCTGACCCGATGCATCAATTCAATTGCCATTGGGGGAGCACCGGAGGCATGTGAAACCGAGCTATGGATTATTGACGACGGAGAACTGCCGAAACATGTGCTGGAACGTTATGAGCGTCAGTTGGGCAGAGCGGGAATTACCTACCGATATCATCGTAAGGAGCAGCCGGGATTATGGTTATCTCGTGTAAAGACAGCTGAACTTGCGCAGGGTGACATCATTTTGTTCCTTGACGATGACGTTGAGCTGCCGAGCAGCTACTTGAATGAGTTGATGCGTACCTATGAGGCTTACCCGCAGGCCGCTGGTGTCGGCGGTATCGCACAGGGAATGAGTAACAGCTTCATGGGAACAATTCGATGCTTGCTGTCATTCCAGCAGTCTTTGTCCAAAGGAAGGCTATCCCTCAGCGGTCAGTCCGGCTCGATGTATAACTGGCATAAGGCCAAGAAGACGTTTAGAACCCAGTTTTTCCATGGCTGTAATATGTCATTTCGTCGTGAAGCGATTCGCGGTCTGGAGCCGGTACCTTGGTTGCAAAGCTATAGCGTAGGCGAGGACTTATTACTTTCGCGCATCGCGATGAAAAGCGGTCCGTTATACATTAACCCGGCGCTTACGCTGCTTCATCACGAATCGCCGTCCTCACGCGACAATATGGAGCAGGTTACTTATATGCGGGTGATGAATCATATTCATTTGCTGCGTGACGAGGGATCTGGGCCTATCGGTTATGCAGCACTATACTGGACGACGTTGTATCAGATTTTGAGAGAAAAGCCCAAGAAAAATCATACTGCCATTCAAGGCTATAGAAGAGCGCTGAAAGCGATCTTTTCAAGCCCGAAGGAGCCTGTTGGCGGGGGACAGTTGCCTGAACGTAATTCCAAAAAAACGGTAGGCTGATGGAGGTGCGTCATAAGACGCGATTGAGCATAGAGACGAGAGGCTTAATAAGGAACAGGAGTTGGACGTAACATGAGCACATGGACAGCAGCAAGGAAAGTATTCACGGGTGACAGTCTCGCTAAAACGATCATGCGCACGAGCTTTAACAATTTTTTTGTGCTAATCGTCACGACCCTGACTTCCATCCTGACCGCACGTATGCTCGGAGTAGAGGGGAAAGGAGAACTGGCGGCAGTTCTGTTCTGGCCTACACTGATCGGCAGTGTGTTGAGCTTCGGATTACCAACGTCGTTAATTTACAACATCAAGAAGAAAACAGGCACGACGGAAGAACTGCTGGCGTTGTCGCTCTGGATTCAGTTGCCTGCCAGCTTGTTGGCAGGGGCTGTGGCCTGGATATGCATGCCGCTGTGGCTGAATGGTTATGGTGCGGACATCATCCAACTGTCCCAGCTTTATTGTGCGGCAGCCATACCACTGGCAGTGCTTACAGCGCTGACGACAGCATTGTCGCAAGGACTGGATCGGTTTAGCGTATATAATGGTCTGTTGTTTTACTACCCGTTACTGAATTTCATCGGTCTGGTGACACTGTGGCTGATGGGCTTGCTCAATGTGCAGCTGGCTGGGGCAGTGAATTTTGCCGCGAGTTTCCTTGCACTAGTGTGGGCGTTCCTCCGTTTGCGCAAGTATATGAATGTGCGTGCTTTCCGTCCATTTACCAGCCGCCAAGTGCTTCGTCCTTATTATAGCTATGGAGCGAGGGTTTACGGGATGGAACTGATGGGGACGCTGTCCACACAAACGGACAAAATCGTTATTGTGGCGCTGCTATCACCCAAAGCGTTCGGCCTGTACTCTGTCGTCTACGCCTTGTCTCGTGTGTTCAATGTGGTGCAAAATGCCGTCACTAACGTTACCTTTCCAAAAGTGACGGGGATGGAGCACAGCAAGATTGTCGAAACGGTAGGACGTGCTTTTCGCATCTCTATGGCTGCGATGCTAATCGTCATTGTGCCTGCTCTCTTCATTGGACGATACATGCTGGGTTTGCTGTACGGCCCCGCTTTCCTGGAAGCATCGCTAACGTTCTACCTGCTGTCACTGGAATGTATCATTGGTGGCGGCTCATGGATTCTGGCTTCGGCCTTTAACGCGCTGGGACGTCCGGGACTGGTATTGTTCCGGCAAATTGTAGCCTATGCGATCACCGTCGGTCTATTTTTTATTTGTACACCGATCTTTGGTCTGGACGGCATTGCGATTGCTTTGCTTGTAGGCGCTTGTGTACGATTGGCGTTCTCACTGTTCTCATTCCCGATGTTTTTCAATGTTCCGCTATCACGGATCATTTTTGATAAAAGTGATATTACATTTGTCATTCAGACTATACAAAAGAAGCGCAGGAAGGGAGAACTGAAAGATGCCGAATTTGCATCCCATGGCTAAACTGAAAAATAAGCTGAGCGTCATTCTCGACGTAGTCCCCCAAGGTTCGAATATCATTTATGTCGATTATCCCGTCTATAATAACGGTGGGGATGTACTCATCATGAAAGGCACCGAGGCGTTCTTCAAGGATAATGGCATCCGTGTCCGTGCCCGTTATAGCGCTATGGATATTCCCGATCGACTTCAAATTCCGGGTGACTGGATTATCGTGTGCCACGGCGGCGGCAACTTCGGCGATCTCTATTCAAATCACCAAAATTTGCGAGAACGCATCGTTCGCGATTTCCCTAACCACCGAATTGTGATTATGCCGCAGACGATCCACTTTCAATCTGAACAGAAGGCTAATGAAGTCGCTACCTTGTTCAATGCTCATCCGGATCTACATATGTTTGTGCGGGATACACGCTCTTATCAGTGGGCTAAGGACAAGCTGAACCAGTGCAGTATCACACTATGTCCTGATATGGCACACCAGCTCTGGCCATTGAAGCCGACTACGGAAACCGTGAAGGATGTATTGTATTTCCTGCGCACAGATATTGAAACGGTGGGTGGACAAAAGAAGTTCGATGACGAGGCAGATGCCGCTCACCGGCTGGACTGGGATACTTTGTTCACTCCGCTGGAAGTGAAGGGAATTGTCTATTTCCAGAAGTTTTATCGACTGGATAAGAAAATCGGTGGCCCATTACCTACGCGTACATTCTGGTACAAGTATACAGACCATCTCATGAACAAAGCGGTTACGCTGTTCAGCTCTTACCGAGAGGTTCGCACTTCACGGTTGCACGGTCACATTCTGGCCTGTCTGCTTGATATGCCGCATGTTGTCATTGACAACTCCTACGGCAAGAACTCGCAATATTATAATACCTGGACACAGCCGAATCCAAAGGCGCAGCTGTTTAGTGAAGCTCCAAGTGCGTTGGAGCAGCCATCTTAATAGTAAGAAAAGATACGTAGATTAATTTCAAAGGTATGATAACGGCAAAAAATCTCCTGACCATTTCATTGGTTAAGGGGGTTTTTCGTTTAAGGATATATAGAGCATCAGTATAATTGTTAATTAGATAAATTATTAAGGCAATGAATATTTAATGGCTTAAATACCGCTTCATTTTGACAATTCATTTCATGAATAGATATAATTTATGGGATAAAACTCGTAGGAATATTGGGAACTCCCTAACTTTTGCAGAATAACATGAAAGTATATTTATTTAAATGAATCGAGGCTGACGAATGAGTAATCAATCGATGGATATGCTTCTCACGAAGGATATCGTGCGTGAAGGGGAACCGATTTTGCGCACAAAGGTTGAGCCGGTATGCCTGCCGCTGTCTGAAGAGGACCTGCAACAGATGCAATGGATGCTGGATTATCTGAAAAATAGCCAAAATGAAGAGCTGGCCACCCGCTATGATCTACGCCCGGGTGTGGGGCTATCCGCGAACCAGGTAGGTTTGAACAAAAGAATGTGCGCTATTTATTATGAAGATGGGGACAAAACGGTAGAGTATGCATTGTTTAATCCGAAGCTGGTCAGTCACTCCACGTCCATGATTTATTTGGAACAGGGAGAGGGGTGCTTGTCTGTAGATCGGTACGTAGCCGGATATGTACCGCGTTACGAAAAAATTCGTATTAAGGCCACTTTACCAGACGGAACACAAGAGCTATTGACTTTCAAAGGTTATGCAGCGGTTGTCGTGCAGCATGAAATGGACCATTTGGACGGCATTATGTTCTATGACCGTATCAACCCGGAAGATCCGCACAAGCTGCCGCAGGGAGTGCATATCGAACCTTTTGTACGTAAATAGTTTAGGAATTGTAAAGTGTGGTGACTCCGTTCGCCACATTTTTAAATTTTACAAAAATATAGATATAGAGGTTACGAAGCTTTAAACTGGAAACGTGTAGATTGTGATAGAGAATGTGAAAATACATAAAAATGTAAGCGCTTATCTTTTGGGAGGGATGGCATGAATCGTGGAGTACGGCTTTTGATGAATAATATGCGTATGCGGAATAAGCTGCTGTTCTCCTACGTACTGATTGTCATGATCCCGGTGCTGGTGGTGGGCGGTTGCGTTACTTTTTATTTGCGAGAGCAGGCATTGAATAGTGCAATTGCCCAGACGGTAAACAATGTGGAAAAGATCAAGAGCCAAACGGCAAATTTACTGCGTGTGCCAACGGATATTTCAAATGGGCTCATGTTCGATAAAAGGCTGAGGGAGATGGCGAACCGACGGTATCCGGGTATGGTAGAGCTGATGAATGCGTATCATCAATACAAGGATTTTAATGAGTATACTCAGCAATATAGAGAAGTTGCTACCATCCGGTTCTATTCGTACAATCCGACGCTTGTCAATAATCTGGAGTTTATTCCAGTGGACTCTAACATTGAGCGGCAGCAGTGGTTCCAGACGGCTTTGAAGGGGACGGCGATTAACTGGTTTTACATTCAGGATAAGGAAGATAACCCGGTTAATCGCCTGAGCCTGGTACGGCAAATTCCATTTCCCGAATACAATACCAAGGGAGTTCTGATGATATCGCTGAGCCAGACCGAGTTGAATCATATGCTGAGCAAGGAGCCTTTTGAAACATTGATTACGGATCGTAACGGGATTGTGGTCGCAGCTACTCATCCACAGTCGGTGGGCCAAACGTTGAGCGATTTACATTTGGGCTTTGACGTCCAGCGTGCGGGTAAGGGGATATATGAAGCGAAAATCAATGGAGTGCCCTCCAACATCATCGTGGATGAGCTGCTGCCCGCCTCCAGTGTGAGCGGATTTACGATTATTTCAGTGTTTTCGACGGAGCATATTGTACAGGGAGCCAACCGAATCAGCCTGATTGGTGCTTTATGTGTTCTTGCAGTGCTGGTTATGGCACTGATTCTGATCACCATCATTTCCTGGCTGATTACCAAACGACTACAGCGGTTGAGCTATGAGCTGGGTAAGGTAGCCGCGGGCGATTTTCATGTGGTATCGAGTGTGGAGGGAAAGGATGAGATCGGGGATTTATCCCGCCGTTTCAACTATATGGTGAGTAGTATTCGCCAACTCATGGCGCAGGTCTATGAGACGAGTGAGCACAACAACAGGCTGGAATTGGCACAAAAGGATATCAAGCTAAAAATGATGGCCAGCCAAATTAATCCGCACTTTCTGTTTAATGCGTTAGAGTCCATTCGAATGAAAGCACATCTGAATGGGGAAGCGGAAATTGCAACGACGGTGCGTTTGCTTGGCAGGCTGATGCGCCGGAATCTGGAGATTGGTAGTGGTAAAACGACGGTACTACAGGAGCTGGATATGGTGCGATCCTATTTGCAAATTCAGCAGTTCAGATTTGGAAATCGTTTGATCTATGAAGTGAATTTGGAAGAAAGCGCGACGGACATGTCGATTCCTCCCTTAATCATACAACCGCTGGTGGAAAATGCAGTCATTCATGGCCTGGAAAATAAGGAAGAGCCAGTTACCGTGAAGGTAGATATTACAATAGAACAAAGAGAGTTGAAAATTAAAGTAGAAGATGACGGGATCGGCATGGAAGCTGGGCAACTGACCCGTCTGCTAGATCGGATCAGGGGGGCGGATGAGCCGGAAGGGAGCAGTATTGGCCTGCGTAATGTACACCAACGTCTGACATTGATGTACGGCGAACGTTATGGACTGCATATTGAAAGCGCATTACAAGTAGGAACAACCGTATACTTTTCCATACCAAGGGAGGAAGAGTCAAATGTATAAAGCAATGATTGTAGATGATGAGCCTGCGATTCGTGAAGGATTGTCCTCTATTATTGACTGGGGGAATTGTGGCTTCCGTATTGTCGATACGGCAGGGAACGGACGCGAGGCTCTGGATAAGTTCGGAGAGCATCGGCCGGAGCTGGTCATTGTAGATATTCGTATGCCCGGGATGAGTGGACTGGAGGTCATACGAAGCATACGTGAAAAGAACGGAGAGCCGTTTCATTTTCTCATATTAAGCGGATATGCAGACTTTGATTATGCACGGCAAGCCTTGGGCTTCGGGGTAGATGGCTATCTACTGAAGCCAGTTGATGAGGAAGAAATGACGACAGAGTTGAAACGGGTATGGCAAAACATTGAGGACGAGAAAGAAGACGGCAAATGGGGAAGTACGCCTTCCCATGAGCGTAATTGGATCGAAGCATTATTGTTTCCGGTTCATCGAGAGCATGCTCGTAAGGCCGTAGAAGGCAGCGATTCTCTGCACAAAGCATCCGAGCAAGCTGAACATCAAAGCGGTAACGGAAAACATGGACAACAGCCCGCGTTACCAGCCTTGGACTGGAGTAGCTATCAGGTTATTCTGCTGGATTTACGTATTCCTGACTGGGATCGACAAGCTCGGCAGTCGGCAGCAAAGCAGCGGCTAACGGAATTGTGTCAT
Source organism: Paenibacillus sp. MZ03-122A (assembly GCF_024213325.1). Classification (NCBI taxonomy): domain Bacteria; kingdom Bacillati; phylum Bacillota; class Bacilli; order Caryophanales; family Paenibacillaceae; genus Paenibacillus; species Paenibacillus sp. MZ03-122A. The sequence continues at coordinate 122,220 of NZ_JANAVI010000008.1, forward strand.
GAGCAGGGCAGAGGTATCGTGTTTGAGGCTGGAATATATATGGGTCTTTTGCTTCCCGCCACGTTAAAAACGGAGAAAGATGCTGTTCAGTTACTGGCTACTTGGCGACAGGAGCTAAAGCCGTGGGCAACGGAAATTTATGTGGCTGCCGGTGATCCTGTATCCATTCTTAACGACATTCCCAGATCTTTTGAGCAGGCACTACGATTGTTAGAACGTACGTTTTTGTTCCGGGCAGAAAGAGTCATGCTTTCCGGAGACCTATACGAATCGGAGACAGTTGAGACTGAAATGAGTGGAGCGTCTGATCGTGCTACAAATGATCCCCTACGTTATGCAGAAAAGCTGTACTATGCGCTAGATATGGCTAATAGTGAAGCTGCAACCCGTGTCATTAAGGAAATGGAAGACCAATTTCCACGGATTTATTGCACAGAATCTGCAATCAAGGCGGCGTTCGCCCAAACATTCACACTGGCGTTGAACAAGTATGCAGCCGGACAGGATCACAGCAGAACCGTGCTGGAGGAGCACTCCAGCTTTATAACCGATGTATATGCTTATTCCACATTGGGCGAGCTGGTGGATCACTCGCTGGAGCATGTGTTGCAATGGATTGGCCAGATTGAATCTGGTGGCAAGGGCATCATCATGAAACAAATGATTGACTTTATACATAGTCATTATGATGAAAATTTGCGACTGGAGTTACTGGCAGATATGTTCAATTACAATAGTGGCTATTTGGGCAAACTGTTCAAAAGTCATACTGGCGAGGCCTTTAATGCCTACCTGGATAAGGTGAGGATTGAGCGAGCAAGGGAATTGCTTGCACAAGGAATTAAGGTACACCAGGTGGCGGAACGCGTGGGATATGCGAATGCAGATTATTTTCATAGTAAATTTAAAAAGTATGCTGGAATGTCACCTTCCTCCTACCGTAATCGGGTTCAAAAGAACGGAGGAACAGATGGCTGTTGATAGATTCCTAGGTTTAACGGTATGAAGTCTCTCTTGCAGATGTCGGAGGTATAACCTTCGAACGAAGAGAGGCTCTTTTTTTATGGTGAAAAAATGGATAGATCAATCGAAAATGTCACATTTATTATGTAGTTTAGGGCGTTTTCATCAAATCGCCACCATTATGACACAGCTTTGACACGATGTTCACATTTTCGATTCTATTTCATTTAAATTTATTCTATATAATGGGGATAAATCTGAAGCCGGATCATGACAACCATGGTGAAGGTAGTTGGTGAGTCATTATCTAAAAAGTGACCGCTGCATATGTAAGAATGTGAATACTATCACAAATGTAGAAGACTTCAGATTAAAGACACTATAAATCATTGTTAAGAGAAGTGCAGGGGGAGGAGCAGCATCATGGACGTATTGGATTTGGCACGGTTGCAGTTTGCAACCACAACGATTCTTCACTTTGTTTATGTGCCGATCTCTATTGGATTGTCGTTATTGGTGGCAATTATGGAGACTATGTATGTTATCAAGGAAAATGACTTGTACAAAAAAATGGCTCAATTCTGGGGAACGTTTCTGCTGATTAACTTTGCACTGGGCGTAGTCACCGGGATTTTGCAAGAATTCCAGTTCGGGATGAACTGGTCGGACTTTTCCCGTTTTGTCGGTGATGTATTCGGTACGCCGCTGGCGATTGAAGCATTGCTTGCATTTTTCCTGGAATCGACGTTTATCGGATTATGGGTATTCGGTTGGGAAAGATTGTCCAAAACGGTCCATTTAATCTGTATGTGGTTGGTATCTATCGGTACGATGTTATCGGCATTGTGGATTCTAGCAGCTAATTCATTCATGCAGCGTCCCGTAGGATATGAGATTCAAAATGGACGTGCAGAAATGAAAGATTTTGCCGCTCTGCTAACGAACGAACAACTGCTATGGGAATTTCCGCATACGCTGTTTGCTGCTTTTGCGACAGGAGCATTTCTGATCGCGGGTATCAGTGCATGGAAGCTGATGCAAAAAAAGAATATGGACTTTTTTAAACCTTCTTTCAAATTGAGCATTATTGTTGCCTTAATCAGCGCCATAGCTATTCCTTTGTTTGGTCATGGTCAGGCTCAATATTTAGTGAAAACACAACCGATGAAGATGGCTGCCAGTGAGGGCTTATGGGAGAACAGCGGTGACCCCGCTCCTTGGACAGTTATCGCATGGATTGATCCTGGAAAAAAGGAAAATACCTTTGAGATTAAAGTTCCTTTTGCTTTGAGTTTTCTATCCTATAGTAAATTTACCGGTTCTGTGCCTGGTATGAATGAGCTTCAGGCAGAATATGAGAAAACCTATGGTCCGGGAGATTATATCCCGCCAGTAAGAACCACGTTCTGGAGCTTCCGCATTATGATTGCGGCGGGATGTGGCATGATTGCACTCGCTTTATACGGAGCTTACCTGACGTTCCGTAAAAAGTTGGAAGGTTCACATCGCTGGTTCTTCCGTCTTATCATATGGGGGATATCCCTTCCATTCATTGGGAATACTTCAGGTTGGATCATGACTGAAATAGGTCGCCAACCGTGGACTGTATTTGGTTTACTTCAAACGAAAGATTCTGTTTCGCCTACTGTTGTGGCTGGAGAAGTGTTGTTCTCGTTCATCTCATTTACCACATTGTATTTAATTTTAACAGGTGTGCTGGCGTTTCTGTTTTACCGTACGGCTCGCAAAGGTCCAGATATTGAGCCGCATCAACAAACGGTAATTCATGATCCATTTGCTCAAGGGGGTGACACCATTGTCGCTAAATGATTTATGGTTCCTATTGATTGCTGTGCTGTTTACTGGCTTCTTTTTTCTGGAAGGTTTTGATTTTGGCGTAGGAATGGCCACAGGATTGGTGCCGCGTAATGACCAACAAAAACGTTTGATGATCAATACGATTGGTCCGTTCTGGGATGCCAACGAAGTGTGGCTGATTACAGCAGCAGGTGCGATGTTTGCCGCTTTCCCGCATTTTTATGCAACCATGTTCAGCGGATATTATCTGGTATTTGTCTTTATTTTGCTAGGTTTGATCTTGCGTGGAGTTTCTTTTGAGTTCCGGGGCAAGGCTGAAGGGAAATGGTGGACAGGAACGTGGGATACCTGCATTCTGATTGGTAGCTTTCTACCGCCGATGCTGTTCGGTATGGCTTTTGCGGCTTTGGTGAAAGGTGTACCTATTCAGCAAAACATGGATTTGAAAGCTGGATTTTCCGATGTGTTCAATGGATACACCGTATGGATTGGACTGACAGTGGTCGGAATGTGTCTAATGCACGGACTGACGTTTATTTCCCTGCGGACGATTGGAGAAGTACGGGATCGCGCGCGTGTGATCGCGTCCAAGTTTCTTCCGGTATTGGGCATTTTACTCGCGGGCATGGTGGTATGGACTTATTTTGCAACGGATTTATTTGCACGTCGCGGTCCCTTTATGTATGCTGCGGTTGCGGTTGGAATTGTCGCCTATGTGCTGACAGGGTACTTCCTGAAGCAGCGCCGCGAAGGATGGGCCTTCGGGATGACAGGTGCAGTGATTTTGCTGACCTTCGTTTCGTTATTCGTCGGTTTGTTCCCAAGATTTATGGTGAGCTCGATTAACAGTGCTTTTGATTTAACGATTTATAATGCAAGCTCCAGTCATTACACACTGAAAGCCATGACGATTGTTGCAGCAACGCTTTTACCCTTTGTGCTGGCTTATCAGGCATGGAGCTATTTTGTTTTCCATAAGCGTCTCAGTGAGAAGGATCATTTGGAATACTAATGGATAAGGCATGGTTTGAATTAAAGGGCATTCGGCCAGTGATGCTGCTACTGGCAGCCCTTTCCCTGCTCCAGGGGGCCGCAGTGATTGCACAAGCAGTCTTCTTGGCAAAGGCTGTTACGATTTTATTTGAACAAAATCCGCTGGTCATGGCTTGGCCGTCGCTGGCGTTGTTTTTCGCTGCTTTTGCAATGAGGCATACGGCGATCTGGCTGCAACGCCGGACAGCTGGCCGTTTTGCCGAAGCTTCAGGCGCTTCCTTACGGGAGCGTCTGCTTGCACGTTTGTTCGAACGGGGGCCGGGTTTTGCAGCGCAGGAAGGCAGCGGCAAGTTGGTGACGCTAGCGCTGGACGGCATGGATCGTTTTCGCACGTATTTGGAACTGTCCATTCCTCGTATGATTGACATGATGGCTGTAACTATACTTGTGCTTGTGTATGTTTTCACATTGGATGTCATTTCAGGTGTGATATTGACGACTACGATGCCAATTCTGGTAGGCTTCTTTATTTTGCTCGGCTTGGCGGCTCGGAAGCAGGCAGACAAGCAGTGGCGTTCCTATCGTCTGTTATCTCATCATTTCACGGATTCGCTGCGTGGACTTCAGACACTAAGATTTTTGGGTCGTAGCCAAGAGCATGGGGAAACGGTTGGGAAGGTCAGCGACCAATACCGCACGGCAACGATGCGCACGCTGCGGGTAGCGTTTCTTTCCTCATTTGCCCTTGATTTTTTTAGTATGCTATCGGTCGCTTTTGTCGCGGTAGGCTTGGGTCTGCGCCTGATTAGTGGCTCGGTGGGTTTGGAGGCAGCACTGGCGGTGCTTATTCTGGCACCAGAATATTTTATGCCCATACGCCAGTTGGGATCAGACTATCATGCTTCACTGGATGGCAAGGAGGCTTGGGGAGCAATACGCTCCATTCTCAGTACAGAAGATGATGCGACTAAGCCAAATAAACAGGCAGCTAACGATAAAGGATTGGACATCACGGGACAGGACATCCTCGAACTGTCTGATGTGTGCCTCCTTAATGAAGACGGTTCGGCTCGGCTTGAACATGTGTCTGCACATGTTGAACCACACATGAACATGATTGGCATCGTTGGAGCTAGCGGTGCAGGTAAAACGACGCTGCTTAGTCTGCTTGGAGGCTTTGCTGATCCCACTTCGGGCGAGCTGCTCCTGAATGGATGTGGATTGGCTGGGGATGCCAAAGCTGAGTGGCAACGGCATATTGCCTATATTCCACAGCATCCATACCTGTTTAGCGCTTCTCTGGCAGATAATATCCGATTTTATGAACCGGAGGCATCCAACCAGCAGGTAGAGTGGGCGATTGACGCGGTTGGACTGCGTGAACTGGTAGACGGTCTTCCGGGTGGAATGAATGAGCTCATTGGTGAAGCGGGGAGGACGTTGAGCGGAGGACAGGCGCAGCGGATTGCATTGGCGCGGGCATTGCTCAGTAATCGTCCAGTCATTTTATTGGATGAGCCTACGGCGCATCTGGATATTGAGACAGAGTGGGAGCTAAAACAGACGATTTTATCGGTTTTGAAACATAAGAGAATGTTTCTTGCTACCCATCGGCTTCATTGGATGCCGGATATGGATTGTGTCTGGATGATGGATCAAGGTCGGCTAGAAGAAGTAGGTTCCCATCAGCAATTGATTGCCCGTGAGGGGGCGTATTACCGATTGCTGACGGGGATGTCGGAAGGAGGGAACGGACGATATGAGAGTAACGGACAATAGCAGACAAGGCTGGTTTGTAACGTATCTGAGACAATATTTTTGGGCCTTTCTGGTAGCTGCTCTTTTGGGCGCACTGGCCATTGGATGTGCGGGCGCGTTGCTCTTTACGTCCGGTCATCTGATTACCCGTTCGGCCTTAAAACCGGAAAATATATTAATGGTGTACGTTCCCATTGTGCTTGTGCGAACATTTGGCTTTAGTAAAGCGGTTATTCAGTACCTGGAGCGCTTGGTAGGACATGATGCCGCACTACGCCTTGTGTCCCGTATGCGGGTGCGCTTATATCGGGCAGTGGAACCGCAGGCGCTGATGATTCGCAGCAAATTCCGTACAGGGGATCTATTGGGATTGCTGGCAGAGGATATTGAGCAGCTTCAAAACATCTATCTGAAGCTAGTTCTGCCTGCGCTATCGGCTTTGCTGATTTATGCAGCAGGCATCTGGGCGCTCGGACGGATGGACGGAACCTTTGCCTTGCTCATGGCGCTATATGGCGGATTTTTGCTTTTTATTGCCCCAGCCATCTCACTATGGACCTCACTCGCCAAACGGCGAATGTTCAAGCAGGAACGGAGTAAAGCCTATCAGGAGCTGACGGATGCTCTGTTCGGCATGAGTGATCTGGTGCTGAGCGGACGGACTGGGCATTTCCTGAGTACCTTTACACAACGGCACAATAGGGCTGCCGTAATGGAAAACTCACTTCGCCGGAGCGAGTGGCGTTCTCATTGGATCGCACAATGCGTTGTAGGTGGCGGGGTTGTGATTATGACTGTGTGGGCCGGAGGACTGGTAGCACAGAATCGTATAGAAGCCACATGGCTGGCATCCTTTGCCCTTGTGGCTTTCCCATTGCTGGATGCCTTCGTTCGCGCTGGAGAAGCAGTGGTTCATGCGCCGGAGTATCAGGATTCACTTCGACGGTTAAAGGATTCGGAGAAGGACACACCTACACCTGGAGCAGGTGAAACAGCAGGCACTCTAGAGGAACAAGCCACCGCTCTGCGATTGGGTCACGGAGGGGACCTGCTGCTGAACAAGGTAAGCTACCGCTATGCGGCAACGCAGGAATGGAGCGTGCGTGATATCTCTTTGCACGTACCGCAGGGGGGCAAGGTTGCATTACTTGGTCGCAGTGGTGCGGGCAAGTCCACGCTGCTGAACCTGATTCAGGGAGCATTGCAGCCTGATGAAGGTAGCGTCACTGTCGCAGGGATTCCCGTATACACAGGTGGAGCATACTCCAGTCTATTTGCAGTGCTAAACCAGCAGCCATATTTATTCGATACAACGCTAGCGAACAATATTCGGCTGGGACGTCCCGATGCTACGCTGGATGAGGTTCGTGCAGTAACAGAGCAGGTAGGGCTTGGAACTCTAATCGATTCTTTGCCGGAGGGCTACGATACCCGAATGCAGGAGACGGGTCTTCGTTTTTCCGGTGGAGAAAAACAGCGAATTGCACTGGCGCGGATTTTGCTGCAAAATCACCCGATTGTTTTACTGGATGAGCCGACAGTGGGGCTTGACCCGCTGACAGAGCATGAGCTCATGCAGACGATGTTTCGTGTGCTGGAGGGTAAAACGCTCATCTGGATCACGCATCATCTCACAGGAATGGAGCATATGGACGAGGTGATCTTTATGGAAAAAGGGGTCATTTCCATGCGAGGAAGCCATGAACAGCTGTGGCAGGAGCAGTCCCGATACCGTAGCCTGTATGAACTGGATCATCCGAGCCTGTGAAACGAGGTATTTAAAATTTTGATTAACTTTTATATACTGGTTAGAGTTGATGCGTCACATGTAGACACTCAACTGTAGACACTCAACTGGAGGGGCTGATATGAATGAAAGCACTTATCTCTAAGCATTGGCATTTGATGCTGATTGGTTTTGTAGCCCTGAGCATGGGCGGGTTTGTCTTGTTTTATTTTCAGGGGAGCGTGTCGTCGTTTCCGGCCAGTCAACCTAAACAAGCTCAGGAAGAGCCAGACAAGACCAAGTATGAGATTGTTACAGTGGGTGTAAAAGGGGACGGTTTCTATCCTAAAAATATTGAAGTGAAAGCTGGCGTTCCAACCAAAATCAATTTCAAGAAAATGACATCCTTTACTTGCATTGATGAAGTGCAGTCGTTGAAGATCGGAATGGACGTTTATCTGGATCACGAAAATAATTATTTTACCGTCAAGGACTTGAAGCCGGGGGTATATGAGTATAATTGTGGCATGTACATGTACTTTGGGACGATCACAGTAAAATAAATCAAAATAGCTTTCTAGCACATTGATGCTAGAAAGCTATTTTTTTCCTTTAATCAATTAGGTTAATTGCGACAGTCTGTATATACCATCATCCACCTGTGGTGCAATATGCATTATCCTTTATCCTTTACCTCTGATCAGCTTACATTGCTGATCTTTTGTTTTTTACAAGACTTCTCTCAGAAAATTTACATGAGAACGGAGCAGGCGGAATGGTGCTGGACAAGCGAAGCGGTCGCCTTTGTCCCCGGATTTCTACCTTTGGTTGCTTATTCAAGAAATCCGGGGACAACAGCGAGGGAAGCACCATCCGCATGCGTAGTGGTACGAATGTAATTTTTTTCATCCCATATATCTAATTTTGAACTGATTTTTCTCCTAATTCGTCGGGTACCCGCTTTCAAGCCAGCAAAGTATGATAATAGTATCTAGAGATGAGGAGGAGCTTGTTATGGGATCTTCAACTGAAACCGCTTCCAGTAATGGAGCTGTGATTCCTGAATCCAACCGGGGAAGACCGCGCAAGGCTCGCGGCCCAAAGCCTGAACTTGGTAGAAAAGGCTTGTGGGACAGTGTGAAGCAGCAAAAGTATCTTTATTTTATGTCTATTCCTTTCGTCATATGGGTGTTTGTTTTCAGCTATCTTCCGCTCTGGGGCTGGACGATGGCGTTTCAAAATTATAAGCCAGCTAAATCTTTTTCGGACCAGAAATGGGTAGGGCTGAATAACTTTATTGAGCTATTTCAGGATGAACGATTTTATCTGGTATTACGCAATACGCTAGCGATGAGCCTGATGGGGATTATATTTGGTTTTGTCGTACCGATCTTCTTTGCAATTCTGTTAAATGAGCTGCGTGGTATGCTGTTCAAACGGTTTGTGCAGACAATATCCTACCTTCCGCATTTTGTATCCTGGGTAGTTGTAGCCGGTTTGGTCACCAAGATGCTGTCCATTGACGGAGGCATTGTCAACGATATATTGGTAGCGCTTCATATTGTGGATGAACCGATTCAGTTCATGGCAAAGGGGAGCTGGTTCTGGTACATTGTAACCGCTTCCGACATTTGGAAAGAGACGGGCTGGAATACGATTATTTATTTAGCTGCAATCACCGGAATTGATCAAGAACAGTATGAAGCGTCGCGTGTGGATGGAGCGAGCCGCTGGAGACAGATGTGGCATATTACACTGCCGGGTATCCGCTCGACGATTGCCGTTCTGTTCATTATGGCGATTGGACATCTGGTGAGCAACGGTTTTGAAAAGCAGTTCTTGCTTGGCAATAGTCTCGTGACGGATTATTCCGAGGTGCTGGATCTGTACGCGCTCAATTACGGGATTAATTTGGGTCGCTTCTCTTATGGGACGGCAATTGGTATTTTCAACTCGCTGGTTAGCATTCTGCTGTTGTTTACGGCGAACGGTATATTCAAAAAACTAACTAAAGAAAGCATTATGTAGGGAGGGAGAGGCGAAATGACGAATAAGGCATTTAATGCTACCCGATCTGAGAAGCTGTTTGATCTGTTCAACTATATCCTCATGGCTCTGATCGTGGTGTTGACGCTGTACCCATTTCTGAACGTACTTGCGATTTCCCTGAACAATTCAACGGACACGGTTCGCGGTGGTATTTATATATGGCCCCGCCAATTTACGCTCGAAAATTACAAAACGATTTTCCAGTATGATGGCCTTCTTCAGGGACTGCAAATATCTATTCTTCGTACTTTGGTTGGGACGGTACTCGGATTGATCTGCGCGTCTATGCTTGCTTTTACATTGAGTCGGGTCGAGTTTCGCGCTCGTAAGTTTATTTCTACGTTTTTGGCGTTGACGATGTATTTTTCCGGCGGGATGGTGCCCGTGTTTATTTTGATGCGTGATCTGCATCTGCTGGGTTCGTTTTGGGTGTACATTTTTCCAGGCTTAATTAGCGCATTTAACGTGTTTGTTATTCGTTCCTTTATGGACGGTTTGCCGTATGCGCTACAGGAGTCAGCCAAACTCGATGGGGCGAATGATTTTACGATTTACTGGAGAATTATTTTGCCACTGTGCAAACCAGTATTGGCAACGATTGCTCTTTTTCTGGCAGTAGGTCAGTGGAATGCTTGGTTTGATACGTATTTGTATAATGGTGGGGCGCCGCAATGGACGACGCTACAGTATGAGCTGATGAAGATACTGCAAAGTACGCAGCAAGGCGGCTCCAGTATGACGAATAGTAACGATATGGCTAAGCAAATGGCTCAAATTTCACCAGAGTCGATTAAAATGGCAATCACGATTACGGTTACGCTCCCCATCCTGATGGTGTATCCGTTCTTGCAAAAATATTTTGTAGGCGGTATGACGCTGGGGGCAGTGAAATCATAAAAATCGGGATACCGGTAGTGAAATAGAAGTTATTTGCAGGAGAAGTCATCATAGGAATATAGGAGGATTTATACATGAACAAACACTGGTCCAGATTTGCACTGATTCCCTTGCTCGCGGTGTCTCTTACCGCACTCGCAGGTTGTGGAGGAAGCGATAAAGCAGCGAAGGAAGGCGCGTCCAGCGGCACAGACCCGATTACATTTAGCTTCTTCGGAGCAGATACAAGCCCGCAATGGAATGGAATGAAGGATGAAATAGGCAAGGAAATCACCAAGAAAACAGGTGTAACCTTGAATGCGGAATTTGATGTCAGCGGCGGAGGTGGAGATGACCGAATTGCTTTGATGGCAGCAAGTGGAGAATACCCGGACTTGGTTTCTCCTAAAGCGAATATTAACAAGCTTGTGGATGCGGGGGCCATGATTGATCTGACAGATCTGATCAACGATCACGCACCCAACCTCAAAAAGCTATATGGACCCTATATGGATCGTTTGAAATACAGTAATAAAGATCAATCCATCTATGTCCTTCCTACGTATGCAGGTGTGGGACAGGAGAGTTTTGACGCGACGGGCGGATTTGAAATTCAGCATAAGGTGCTCAAGGAGTTAGGTTATCCAAAGGTAAGAACGCTACAGGATTATGAAAACGTACTCAAAACCTATACAGCCAAGCATCCAACGATCAATGGCAAAAAAACGATACCACTCACGCTGGATGCAGACGACTGGAGAATTATGATTACCGTAACGAATCCTGCCTTCCAGACGACTGGAGCGCCAGATGATGGTGAATATTTTATTGATCCCACAACATTTGAAGCGAAGCTTCATTACAAACGTCCTGAAGAAAAGGAATATTTCCGTTGGTTGAACCACATGTACAATGAAGGGCTGCTCGATAAAGATTCGTTTGTGCAAAAAAGTGATCAATACAAATCCAAAATTGCCAGCGGCCGTGTCCTCGGTCTGATTGATCAGGAGTGGGGGTATCAGGATGCCGAAAATGCGTTAAAAGCTTCAGGCAAGGCCGATTCCAGCTACGCGCATTTTCCAGTTACACTTTCGGAGAAATACAAGGATAGCTCCTTTCAGGATACGGGCTTCGCGTCCGGTTATGGTGTAGGGATTACGGAAAATTGCAAGGACCCGGTGAGGGCTATTAAATTCCTTGATTATTTAGCTTCTGATGAAGGACAAGTGCTAGTGAACTGGGGGATCGAGGGCAAGCATTATGAGATCAAAGACGGCAAACGCGTCATTCCTGCCGATGTACTGGAGCAAAAAACGAACAATGCAACCAACTTCAATAAATCCACGGGTATAGATTTGTATACGCTCATCAGTGGACACTATGGTGACGGCGTGAAGGACCCAACGGGTAACTACTATACTGCCAAATTCCCGGAGCAAATTGTCGCAGCTTATTCGGAGCCGGAGAAAGAATCACTTAAAGCGTATGGCGTAAAAACGTGGAAAGATCTGTTCCCGGACAAGAAAGAATTTGATGTAAAGCCTTGGGGCGCAGCCTATAACCTGACAACAGACAATGAATCCAACTATAACGTTACATTCAAAAAAACGACAGACATTATCCGCAAACGTATACCCGAAGCTATTTTAGCACCAGCTTCCAATTTTGATACGGTATACGACAACATGATTAAAGAACTGGATGCCGCCGGAGCTGTCCAAATGGAACAGCAATACACGCAACTGGTGAAGGACAGAGTGGAGTTATGGAGCGGTAAGGCTTCTAAATAGCTGACTGCTTTTAACGAAATTTTGAATGCCGGAAGACAGAGCGCTTGTCCTTATGGTCCATACGGGATTAGCGCTCTGTTTCATCTTGATGGGGGAGGGCTTGATGTGACGAAAGGCAAAAGACCACAGTCCCTGCGTTTATGGTATCGCCAACCTGCTGAGGTATGGGAGGAAGCATTGCCAGTCGGCAATGGAAGACTGGGAGCTATGGTATTTGGCGGAATCAGAGAGGAGCATTTGCAATTAAACGAGGATACACTCTGGTCAGGGTTTCCCAGAGACGGCGTTCAGTATGATGCTTTGCGATATTTGCAGCCTGTCAGAAAACTGATTGCAGATGGAAAATACAAGGAAGCGGAACAACTGATTAATGCGAATATGCTAGGTCGCGATACGGAAGCCTATCAGCCTTTGGGAGATTTGTGGATTACGCAGGAGGGCCTAGGGGAAATTGTGCATTATGAGCGAGAACTGGATTTGCTGACCGGAACGGCAGCGGTCACTTTTCAAAGTGATGGAGTCCGCTATACTCGTGAAGTTATCGCTAGTGCGCCAGATGGAATCATGATGGTGTCACTGACTGCGAATAAGCTTGGGAAGATCCATGCATCTGTGCGCATCACTTCCCCCCATCCTTGTGAAGACGAGGTTGGAGAGGATGCACATTTTGGTGATTCATCCAAATGGGATAGCGATAATGGCGATCCATCCGATGAGCCGATCTGGGACTTTATTACGTTGACTGGGCGAGCGCCCAGTCATGTGGAATCTAATTATCACGGCAATCATCCACAGTCTGTCGTTTATGAAAATGATTTGGGGATGGCTTTTGCAGTTCAGGCGAGGGTTATTCCTGAGGGAGGAACCTTGACGAAGGGTGCTGATGGAGCACTGATCATCTCGGGCGCCGATAAAATCACGGTGTATTTAGCAGCAGCTACCGGATTTCAGGGATTCCACGTTATGCCGAATAGTGATGCAACGGAATCAGTAGAAGCATGTCAAGTCATTTTAGACGGAGCAATTTCGCTGGGAAGTGAGCAGGTGCGGCAACGCCATGAACAGGAACATCGAAAGCTGTTTGACCGCGTTGCATTAGAACTGGGAGGTGATACTCTAACCGACGAGTCCGTTCTACCGACCGATCTGCGATTAGAACGTTATCAGAAAGGCCAGGCCGACCTGGGGCTGGAGGTGCTGTTATTTCAGTATGGCCGTTATTTGCTCATGGGCAGCTCGCGTCCGGGGAGTCAGCCCGCCAATCTTCAGGGCATCTGGAATGACCGGGTGCAGCCGCCGTGGAACAGTAATTATACAACCAATATCAATACGCAGATGAACTATTGGCCCGCAGAGGTATGCAATCTTGCCGAGTGCCATGAACCATTGCTGCACATGATTGGAGAAGTGGCTCGTACGGGACGGAGGGTAGCCTCCATCCATTATGGTGCTCAAGGGTGGGCAGCTCATCACAATGTAGATGTGTGGAGATACGCCGGACCTTCAGGGGGCCATGCCAGTTGGGCGTTTTGGCCGCTTGGGGGTGTATGGCTCACTGCTCACCTATGGGAGCGCTATCTGTTTACCCTGGATACAGCCTATCTGGCAGAACAAGCTTATCCCCTCATGAAGGGGGCGGCAGCCTTTTGCATGGACTGGCTCGTGGAAGGCCCGGAGGGTCGGCTTGTGACATCCCCATCCACATCACCTGAAAATAAATTCAAAACGCCGGATGGCGAGGAATGCAGTATATCTATGGGCTCCACCATGGATATGACGCTGATTCGGGAGCTGTTGGATAACTGCATTCAAGCTGCGGACCTGTTGGAATTAGACGATGAGTTCCGCAACCGCTGTGAGGAGACACGGGCACGGTTAATGCCCTATCAAATCGGACGTCACGGCCAGTTACAGGAATGGTTTGTCGATTTTGAGGAAGCGGAGCCTGGGCATCGACATGTTTCGCATCTATATGGGTTATATCCCGGTCGACAAATTCACATCCGTGATACCCCGGAGCTGGCTGAGGCAGCCCGTATATCGCTGCGTCGACGGCTTGATCACGGTGGTGGGCATACCGGATGGAGCTGTGCCTGGTTGATTAACCTGTACGCTCGGCTGGAAGATGGCGACGCCGCACATCGGTATGTTCGCACGTTGCTGTCGCGATCGATCTATCCTAATTTATTCGATGCTCACCCGCCTTTTCAGATCGACGGTAATTTTGGTGCGACAGCGGGGATTGCAGAAATGCTGCTACAAAGCCGTCCGGGAGAGCTGACGTTACTGCCTGCCTTGCCAACGGCATGGTCGGAGGGAAGGGTCAGTGGATTGAAGGGGCGTGGCGGGATGACGGTCGGCATGGAATGGTCTGGTTCCAGGCTCGTCCGTGCTGAATTGACCGCGTCTGTCCAGACGGGAAGCTGCACAATTCGCTATTCACATCCGTTTAGCGCAGATGCTCGTCAGGCTCTGCCTGATCCTGAGCATGGAGGATTTATTTTGTCATGGATTTTTACCAAAGAGCAGGAAATAACGAACCAACATACGATTATAATTGAAGGAGAGGAAGAGATAATATGACCATTTTTCAATTTCCGCAGGACTTTATGTGGGGGACCGCGACGGCAGCTTATCAAATCGAGGGAGCTTATGAGGAGGATGGGAGAGGTTTGTCGATCTGGGATACCTTTGCCCATACGCCTGGCAAAGTATTCAACGGTGATAACGGCAATGTAGCTTGTGACAGCTATCATCGCTACGAGGAAGATATCCGCCTAATGAAGGAGCTGGGCATTCGTACATACCGTTTTTCAGTGTCCTGGCCGCGTATATTTCCCAATGGTGACGGTGAAGTCAATCAAGAAGGATTGGACTATTATCATCGCGTAGTCGATTTGTTGAACGAAAATGGGATTGAACCGTTTTGTACACTGTACCATTGGGATCTGCCTCAAGCGCTTCAGGATGCTGGAGGATGGGAGAATCGTCGCACGATTCAAGCGTTTGTCCGGTTTGCAGAAACCATGTTCCGCGAGTTTCACGGTAAAATACACCATTGGCTAACATTCAATGAACCATGGTGCATCGCCTTTTTATCCAATATGCTGGGTGTTCATGCCCCGGGTCTGACAAATCTTCAGACAGCCATTGATGTAGGACATCATTTGCTAGTTGCGCATGGTCTTTCTGTGCGCCGTTTCCGCGAGCTGGGCACCAGTGGCCAGATCGGTATCGCTCCCAATGTCTCCTGGGCTGTTCCTTACAGCACATCTGAGGAAGATAAAGCCGCTTGTGCGCGCACCATTTCCCTGCACAGTGACTGGTTTCTTCAACCTATTTATCAAGGCTCGTATCCTCAGTTTTTGGTAGACTGGTTTGCGGAGCAGGGAGCCAGCGTGCCTATTCAGGATGGGGATATGGATATTATCGGCGAGCCTATTGATATGATCGGTATCAATTACTATGCTATGTCAGTTAATCGTTTTAATCCTGAAGCCGGGTTTCTTCAATCTGAAGAAATCAATATGGGGCTACCTGTAACGGATATCGGTTGGCCAGTGGAGTCGCGTGGGCTGTACGAGGTACTGCATTATTTGCAAAAATACGGTAACCTCGATATTTATATCACAGAGAATGGGGCTTGTATCAACGATGATGTCGTGAATGGCAAGGTTCAGGATGACCGTCGCATTTCGTATATGCAGCAGCATTTGGTGCAGGTACACCGGGCTATTCATGACGGTCTTCATGTCAAAGGATATATGGCATGGTCACTTATGGACAATTTTGAGTGGGCAGAGGGATATAATATGAGATTTGGCATGATTCATGTTGATTTCCGCACACAGGTCCGCACCCCGAAGGAAAGTTACTATTGGTATCGAAATGTAGTAAGTAATAACTGGTTGGAGACCAGACGTTAAACGATAAACGAAGAGATGTTTTGAAAATAAGGCAGATTTAGGCCTGTCTCTGCTCCCTTTTGTTTGAACACTGGGTCTTCCGGGGTAATAATAGTCAAGATATGCAGAGGGTTGTTTCAGGTATGTAGAGACCAAGGGAATAAAGAAGCAAGATATGTGCATACTGACAAAAATACCGGACGAGGGCGCTAAAAATTATTTTAGACCGAAGGGAGTGGAGGGTATGGCTGCAAATTTTAGGAAATCAGGATCAACTGACGGGCAAATGAGCCGGACGGTATCTGTTATCGCTTGGATCGCCTGTATTGCAGGTATTATCCTTATTTTGCTTGATATAGGTAATTTAACTGATCGGAATATATATTTAATGACAGGCATTGGCTGCGTTGTTGCCGGGATTTTTATTTTTCTAGTTGGGAAATCATTTGTCATTGCACGCAAGAAGGAAGACCAGGAAAACGGCCGCAGTTAATACAATTTAAAAATGATTTAAAGCAAAGATATGCCGAAAACAACAATGTGGGGCTTCGAGCAGTGTAGGATGATAACTGTAAGGAGTCCCGCTTTTTTCTTTAATATAACTTCTTTAAGATACACAAATAACGTTTTTATTATGTCATCTTTGTATTAAAAAGAAATTTTGAATTTGCAAGAGAAATTTTATTTTTAGAGATGTTTTTCACAAAAAACGGACAAATAATCGACAATTCTGTTAACAATAAAAAAAGTGGCCACTTTTCTGCTATCTTATATAGGGGCAACATTACAGGAGTTCGTAAAGTTTTGAGTAATTTATTATTTAAGGAGAGGGGAACAACATGAACAAAAAACCAAAAGCGATTATTGCGTTGGTTTTGACCGTGCTCACGGTAGCATTGCTCATTTGGACGTGTTTTTATGCTGGCGGAAAATACGTTGTTTTCGATCCGAAAGGACCCGTTGGGCAAGCACAAAAAGAGCTGATCATTCTTACAACGGCATTGTCTGCGCTAATAATTGTACCGGTCATGATTTTGACTTTCTTCATCATTTGGCGGTATCGTGATACACCGACAAACAAGGTGAAGTATCAACCCCACTGGGATGACAGTAAAAAGCTGGAGACCACATGGTGGGCTATTCCAATTATCGTTATCTGTATTATTGCGGTCATTACTGCAAGATATACCTACTTGCTGGAGCCTTCCAAGCCGTTGGCAAGTACGCAAAAGCCAGTAACCATTCAAGTGACTTCACTGGACTGGAAATGGCTCTTTATGTACCCAGAGGAAGGTATAGCTACAGTTAACCAAGTTCACATTCCTAAAGGTGTTCCAGTCCGTTTTGAACTGACTGCTGACGCCCCGATGAACTCATTCTGGATTCCGCAATTGGGCGGACAAATCTACACCATGTCAGGCATGGCTATGAAACTGCATTTGCAGGCCGATCACGAAGGAACTTACTTTGGTTCGGGTGCAAACTTTAGCGGTGAGCATTTTGGACAAATGCGTTTTGATGTAGAAGTCCAGTCGGATGAAGAGTATAAAAACTGGGTCGCTGACATCAAAAAGCAGTCTAAGCCGCTGACGAAAGACGGCTATTTGGCGCTTGCAAAACCAGGTTTGTCCCAGCCTGATGAGTATTCTTCGATTCCAGATGGCTTGTTCAAAGACATTGTTAACAAGTATGTAGTGGAAGGTGCTTCTAACCCACATGCTGGACATGGTGAAGCTACATCCACAGAAGATTCTTCTCAGTCCGGCACAGAAGATCATGCGGCAATGGACATGAGTCATATGAATATGAGCGGACACAATTAAATGATTATAGGGAAGGAGGCCCCCAATGCTTGACAAAATAAAAGAGTTTGCATCCACTTTCTTCGTTACTGGAGACCCAATGATCTATGGAGCGGACGTCTCCATCGCATTAGCAACGATCGGGATCGTGTTTGTGCTCACTTATTTCAAAAAATGGGGCTGGCTTTGGAAAAACTGGTTGACTACTGTTGACCATAAAAAAGTCGGTATTATGTATATTCTTGCGGCCATCTTGATGTTATTCCGCGGAGGCGTGGATGCATTATTGATGCGTGTTCAACTGGCTACACCGGATGTTACACTTCTGCATCCTGAGCATTACAACCAGATTTTCACAACTCATGGCACGATCATGATCCTGTTTATGGCGATGCCGTTGATGTTTGGTTTGTTTAATATCGCCGTACCCCTTCAAATTGGTGCGCGTGACGTTGCGTTTCCTTTCCTGAACGCATTGAGCTTCTGGCTTTTCTTTATGGGAGCGATGTTGTTTAACCTGTCCTTCGTTATCGGTGGTTCGCCAGACGCAGGTTGGTTGAGTTATCCACCGCTTTCAGAACTGCAATTTAGTCCTGGCGTCGGTCAGAACTTCTATATCTGGGGTATTCAGATTTCGGGTATAGGTTCATTGGCTACGGGTATCAACTTTATTGTTACTATTATTAAAATGCGTGCACCTGGTATGACTTGGATGAAAATGCCTGTCTTTACGTGGTCCGTATTTTCGTCATGTGTTATTATCATTTTCGCATTCCCGATTCTGACGGTTACTTTGGCATTGCTGTTCCTTGACCGCTTCGGAGGAGGACACTTCTTTACGCTTGATTTCGGCGGTAACCCGATGATGTATATCAACTTGATTTGGATGTGGGGTCACCCTGAGGTATACATTGTAGTTTTGCCTGCCTTCGGTATTTATTCCGAGGTTATCAGCGTATTCTCCAAAAAGAAATTGTTTGGATACAAGTCCATGGTTTACGCCATGTTCATTATTGCGATCTTGTCCTTCTTCACCTGGGCGCATCACTTCTTCACGATGGGATCAGGCGCAGATGTTAATGCATTCTTTGCGATTTCGACGATGGTTATCGCAATACCGACAGGGGTTAAAGTATTTAACTGGCTGTTCACGATGTATCGGGGTAAGATTACATTCAAGACTCCTATGATGTGGTCAATTGCTTTTATTCCGAACTTCTTGATTGCTGGTTTGACGGGCGTCATGTTGTCTGTAGCGCCTGCTGACTTCCAGTTCCATAACAGTTACTTCCTGATCGCTCACTTTCACTCCGCTCTGATTGGTGGTGTAGTGTTCGGTTACTTGGCAGGTCTGTACTATTGGTGGCCTAAAATGTTCGGTTTCACATTGCCTGAAACGCCTGGTAAATGGGCTTTCTGGTTCTGGAACATCGGTTTCTATGTATGTTTTATTCCGCAATATTCTCTCGGTCTGATGGGTATGACGCGTCGTCTGAGCACTTACGGCTGGGATACCGGCTGGCAGCCGCTTAACCTCGTTTCGACCGTTGGGGCATTCTTGATGGGGATTGGTTTCTTGTTCCAGGTTCTTCAAATTCTTCTGGGTATCAAGAATTACCGTAAGCTGAAGGATACAACAGGCGATCCTTGGGGTGGTCATACGTTGGAATGGTCGATTCCTTCACCTGCACCGGAGTACAATTTTGCTACCATTCCACAAGTAGAAGAACGTGATGACTGGTGGGCAGAAAAGGATCAACGTGCAAAAGGTATTTTCAGAAAGCAACCGCCAATTGAAGCGATTCATATGCCGAAGAACTCGGCGATTCCATTCATTATGTCGGTATTCTTTTTCATTGCAGGTTTCGGGTTCGTATTCGGATGGTCGTTCTTCTATATTCCAGGGCTGATCGGTGTGGCAATTTGTATGATTTGCCGTTCGTTCTTCTCCTATGATGGCGACTACTATATCCCTGCGGATGAAGTAAAACGCACGGAAGCGGCAATAAGGGGGTCTGTATAATGGCACAAGCAGCAGCACACCAAAGCCATGATCATGACCACGGGCATCACGATCCGCAAGAATTGAAGATGCTTGGTTTTTGGATCTTCCTCGTAACGGACGTAATCCTGTTCAGTACCTTGTTCGCAACCTTCGTCGTCCTTCGGAACAACACAGCCGGAGGACCGGGTGGCGCAGAGCTGTTTAACATGACGGGCGTTATTATTGAAACGTTCCTCTTGCTCACGAGCAGCTTCACAAGTGGTCTGGCTGTGTTGGCCATGAACAAAGGAAGCATGAAGGGATTAATCAACTGGTTAATCGTGACGGCGATCCTGGGTCTTGGTTTTATCGGTTTTGAGGTTTACGAGTTTGTTGAGTTGGTACACGAAGGAGCCAATTTTGGAACCAGTGCGTTCTTGTCGGCATTCTTCACTTTAGTCGGAACGCACGGACTTCACGTTTCGTTAGGTCTGGTTTGGATGATTGGACTCATGTTCCAGTTGAAAAAACGCGGGCTTACACCAGAGACGAAGGGGAAAGTTTCGGCATTGAGCTTGTACTGGCACTTTTTGGACGCTGTCTGGATCTTCTTGCTGACAGTCGTCTATTTGATGGGGGTGATGTAGATGGCACAGCATCAAACAGGAGCGGGTTCGCATGGTCATGATGATTCTCACGGTTCAGTGAAATCCTATGTTATCGGGTTTATTCTGTCCATCGTACTGACCATCATTCCTCTCGGTGTGGTTATGAATCATATGTTGAGCCGCACTTCGACCATGGTTGTTATTTTAGCCGCGGCAGTGCTGCAATTTCTGGTTCAGCTTTTCTTCTTCATGCACATTCGTGAGAGCAATGGACCACGCTGGAATGTCATGACTTTGATTTTCGGGGTAGTTATCCTGTTGACCGTTGTTGGTGGTTCTGTATGGATTATGGAATACAACATGGTAGCACACTAATAAGTAGGATTTTTCAAAATCACTCAAGTACAAACGAATTAGGAAAGAAGAAGCGGACTTAGAGCCGCTTCTTCTTTTTTTGTGTAGCATATTAAAATAAAAACTGTGGCTTCTTGAACTCAAGTTTACATATGTGTAAAATGGAATTGTATAACAGTAGAGTGAAAACGATAATACTAGTGGAGAGCGGAGGAAAAAGTAATGAACACAGAATTACTGTTTAAACCTTTTAAGTTAGGTAATTTATCTCTTCCCAATCGGATTGTTATGGCGCCAATGACACGGAATTTTTCTCCTCAAGGTATTCCAGGGCCTGACGTGGCCGCGTATTATCGTCGCCGTGCCGAAAATGCAGTAGGATTGATTATTACAGAGGGAACTGCTATTAATCATCCCGCAGCTGTGGAGCACACAAGCATTCCTAATTTTTATGGTGAGGGATTAAAGGGGTGGGCCAAGGTAGTTGAGGAGGTTCATGCGGTAGGTGGCAAGATTATACCGCAGCTCTGGCATGTGGGTACGGCCCGTAAAATAGGTGCAGATAATCAACCGAATCCCGAGGCATTGCCTGTCGGTCCGTCCGGTATCTCTCCCGCCGGCGAAAAGGTGGTTGAGCCATTGACGGAGGCTGAGATTGCGGATATTATTTCAGCTTATGCACAGGCCGCTGCCGATGCCCAGCGAGTGGGTTTTGACGGCATTGAGCTTCATGGAGCACATGGCTATTTAATCGATCAATTTTTCTGGGACAAAACCAATAAGCGCACCGACCGATACGGAGGCAACTTGGTCCAGCGTACTCGGTTTGCGGTGGAGGTCATTGAGGCTTGTCGTCGTGCAGTAGGGCCGAATTTTCCAATTGTATTGCGATTCTCCCAGTGGAAGATGTACCATTATGAAGAAAAGCTGGCCCAAACACCACAGGAACTTGAACAGTTTCTCACTCCATTAGTGAAGGCCGGGGTGGATGTATTCCATTGCTCAAGCCGCCGTTTTTGGGAACCGGAATTTGAAGGGTCTGATCTAAATTTGGCAGCTTGGACCAAAAAGATAACAGGCAAGCCAGTGATTACTGTGGGCTCGATTGGTTTAGAGAAGGCCTTTTTGAGTGATTTTGAAAATAATAATCGTCAAACCGATCAATCCAGTAATGTAGAGACAAGATTAGAACAACTCGTGGGGCAAGTAGAACGAGAGGAAGCTGATCTGGTTGCGGTTGGGCGTGCTTTGCTGGTTGATCCAGCGTTTGCGGTGAAGTTACGTGATCAACAAATAGATGAAATTATTCCTTACAGTGATGAAGTATTAAAAACGTTGAATTAAGCTTTATTAGGCTCTAAGTATTGTAAAGCTATAGTGTTAGGCAAGCATTGTGACTTGGAAGTTTTCTGTTACAGGGCAAGCTGTAATATAAGCTATTCGTAAACTCTACGAATTTGCTATAATAGGAGCATCAAGTCGAAATACACGGGGTGAAAAGGATGAATTCTGAAACGGAAGCTTTGGATTGCGAGCCGGCTTGTCACGGTTCAGATCAGGAAATTGAGCGCATAAAATCTTCCCTTGTTGAGGATTCCATCGCATACAAAATGTCGGAGCTGTTCAAAGCACTGGGTGACCCGACACGAATCAAGCTGATTTATGCCCTGGCACAAAAAGAACTGTGTGTTCATGATCTGACCCAGGTGTTGAACATGGGACAATCTGCGGTATCCCACCAGCTT
Organism: Paenibacillus sp. MZ03-122A; assembly: GCF_024213325.1. Lineage (NCBI taxonomy): Bacteria > Bacillati > Bacillota > Bacilli > Caryophanales > Paenibacillaceae > Paenibacillus > Paenibacillus sp. MZ03-122A. Next base: position 144,591 of record NZ_JANAVI010000008.1, read on the forward strand.
CGTTATTTGCGCAACCTGCGTATTGTCAAACGACGCAAAGAAGGCAAGACGGTGTTTTATTCACTGGATGATAATCATGTGGAGCAGATCTTTTTGCAAACCCATCAGCACATATCACATCAATAATTTTGGGATAAAACAACAGAGGGCGCCAAGCGATTGGCGCTCTTTTGGCGTTCGTCCGTTGAAGTCGATTTTTTTGTTAAAAAGGGCTAGAGTCATTGACTTTTGACCCTGATCCTGAATATAATGGCCTTAACAAATAATATATGAACAGTTGCTCATATATAGTTAATTGGAGGCCAATGACTATGGATGCTCTAAAAAGAACGGAACGGCATGAATGGATTTTGGAAGGTTTGGATTGCGCCAACTGTGCTCTCAAGATTGAAAATGGTGTCAGTAAAATAGAAGGGGTCATGGATTGCTCGGTCAATTTTGTTACGAAAACGTTGACGATGACCACAAGTTCGGATCAAAAGGAAGAGGTTTTTCGCCAGACTGAACGGAAGGTTCACAGACTTGAGCCACATGTTCGGATGGTGGTAAAAAGTGCTCGTAGCCGCCTGCATGAAGACAGCCGAAGCAATGCTGGTGCAGTACAGCCAGACTGCACAGAGGGTTGTGCATGCGGTCATGAGCATCATAGTGAAGGTGAAGGACATACACAGGAGATCGGGCAACATGCTTCTCACAGTCACGCTGGTCATCATCATGGAGCACATGGCAAGCAAGCCCATACGCACGATGGACACGACCACGGGGATCATGCACACGAGCATCACAACCACCATGCAGAGCACGAACATGGTGAAGCCACCCACGCTCATTCACATTCGCATGGAGATGATAGCCACGCTGGGCATACGCATGATCACGGTACGGACGGTATGCGCCGCATGATTGCGCGTTTGGCTATTGGTGCGGTCGTTGCGGCTGTTGCCTGGTGGTTACCTGTCGAAGGTGTAGGAAAGCTGGCCCTATTTTTACTGGCATATATCATCGTTGGTGGTGATGTTGTCTTGCAGGCTGCACGCAGTTTGGTACGTGGAATGGCCTTTGACGAGTACTTCCTGATGACGCTGGCTACTGTTGGTGCATTTGCGATTGGGGAATACCCGGAAGGCGTAGCTGTCATGTTCTTTTATCAAATCGGGGAGCTGTTTCAAGGCATTGCAGTTAACCGTTCACGTAAATCCATCAGTGATCTGATGGATATTAGACCGGACTATGCCAACCTGAAGACGGCTGAGTCCGTACGGAGAGTGTCCCCAGAAGACGTTCGCATTGGGGATTTGATTGTAATTAAGCCGGGCGAGAAGATCCCGCTGGATGGTAAGGTTATAGATGGTAAATCGCATGTGGATACCTCTGCGTTGACTGGTGAATCCGTGCCTCGTACCGTAGAGCCGGGAAGCAACGTGTTGAGTGGATTTATCAATACGAACGGACTTCTAACGGTAGAGGTTAGCAAAGAATTTAGTGAATCGGCGGTCTCGAAAATTTTGGAATTAGTGCAAAATGCGAGTGCCAAAAAAGCGCCGACTGAAAAGTTTATCACGAAATTTTCCAGATACTATACTCCAGTAGTGGTTATTGTAGCGCTGTTGTTGGCGGTTGTTCCACCGCTTGTTGTGCCAGATGCACAATTTGCAGATTGGGTATACCGTGCGCTTGTTTTCCTCGTTATTTCTTGTCCTTGTGCGCTGGTAGTATCCATTCCACTAGGCTTCTTTGGGGGAATTGGGGCAGCCTCCCGTTCAGGTGTCCTGATCAAGGGCGGGAACTATCTTGAAGCTCTGAATCATGTGAAATACGCTGTTTTTGATAAAACAGGCACACTCACCAAAGGTGTTTTCCGTGTAACAGGGATTTATCCTGCCGGAGATTTTACAAACGAAACCCTGCTCGAAACCGCCGCTTTGGCGGAGCTGCATTCCACACATCCTATTGCTGCGTCTCTGCGTGAATCCTACGGTAAAGAACTCAGAGCAGAACGGGTTCAGCAATATAGTGAAATATCCGGTCACGGGATTCAGGCACAAATTGATGGTCGTCTGGTATCATCCGGGAACGCCAAGCTGATGGAGCGGGAGCATGTGGCTTTTAACGTGGCGCAGCAAGCAGGGACGCTGGATGAAGGAACGGTCGTACATGTGGCTGTAGACGGAACGTATGCCGGGTGCATTCTGATTTCAGATGAGGTTAAGGAAGACGCAGCCCAAACGGTTGCTTCACTGAAAAAGTTGGGTGTGGTGAAAACCATCATGCTGACGGGTGACAATCGGACTGTTGCCGAGGCCGTAGGACGACAGTTGGGTTTGGATGAAGTACGGGCAGAACTGTTACCTCAGCACAAAGCCGAAGCCATCGAGCAGTTGTCTGCAAGTAAAAAAACGAGCGACAAAATTTTGTTCGTAGGCGATGGGATTAATGATACACCCGTACTGGCGCTGGCAGATGTCGGTGTAGCGATGGGCGGTTTGGGATCGGATGCTGCGATTGAGGCGGCAGATATCGTAATCATGAACGACGAGCCTTCAAGGCTGGTTACGGCGATCCATATCGCCAAGCGCACGCGTCGTATCGTATGGCAAAACATTATATTTGCGCTAGGTGTCAAAGCTGTGTTTCTTACGCTGGGAGCATTCGGTATTGCTACGATGTGGGAGGCTGTATTTTCCGATGTAGGTGTAACATTGCTAGCTGTATTGAATGTGATGCGTGTATTGAAGGTTCGTTCTTACGAGTAAAAAAATAGACACCTCTGGGTTAGCATCGGATGTATAGGCATCCTGTGAAAACCGGGGGTGTTTATTTTATAGGTTCCTTTTTCGAGTGGTCTTGTACCAGCAGGATAGAGATTTATTTTGGGATGTAGGGTAGTTGTGCCGAAATGTATAAATGTGTGGCGTGCCTAATACGTTAAGGTAGGGGCTTTACAAGTAAGGCCCATGTAAGATTCGGTTGCTCCATAATGAGTAAGCGTTTTCTTTATTTGGAGGGGTACTCGAATTCGTGTGTGCCAACTTGCTGACGGAAGAAAGGATGGATTAATAGCATGGAGGCTAAACTGATGCATGTATTCGCAGAGCTGTTGGGTGGCAAAAATAGCCGGGATCTCAAAGTTCCAGAGCCGGGTATGGAGGCTGCTGCACAGAGGTTGGCTATGGAGACGCTAAAGGCAGGCAGCCATGAAGCATCTGCTACGCAGGAGGAAGATCCGTTGGGCTGGCTGGTTGGTTTAGCTGAGCAGGGCGTAATCAGTCGAGCAGAGGCTTTGATGGCTGCGAATCCGGAATTACTTGGGGAAACGATGCTGAATAACGGCAACGATATTGGGCAAGCAGTGCGCACACTCCTAAAATGGAGCGATGAATACAGGCGCACCTCCATACGGATTTATGCCGATGCTCCTGCAAGTTTGAGTCGTATTGGCACAGAGACAGCATCGGAAATAGGCAGTTATGACGGTTATAGTCTTCTGCAAGGTCCCTTGTCACAGGCATCTGGCCGTGTAGGGAAACTATGCTATGCCTATCTGGACGTAGCAGAGTCTGGACAGACGATTCATGCCCCTGACGGGGAGCCCGATCCCATCCTTATTCCCGGTTCACGTGCATCTGACACGTACAAAACCTTTAACCAGGCATCTGGCCTGCCTGGATTGTGTGAGCATTTGTCCCGCCGAATTATCAGTTTGCTGGAAACACAATATGAAAGCTTATTCGAGTCTTTGAACGGATCACCACTCACTATAGCCCTAATTGAGCAGAACAATGCAGTGGGTATTGGAAGCTTGCAAGATATGCAGCTGGAGGCATTACTGCGTGCGGCATTGCGAAGCGTGCGGCAGGGGGGAGAACCCAAGCTGGAGATTATAGTGCGCAATCCGACTGACGTGGAAGAATTCCGGGCAACCCGAGACTGGATTGACGGCGTTGCAGAGCAGACTTTATGCGGGCGTCTTCGGTGCATTCCATATCGGGTAGGCGTGCTTTTGACAGTTGACCCGTCTTTGGTGCCTAACGTAAGCCAAACAGGGAACAGGCAAGCCGCACGGTCGGGGGAGTCAGCCAATTCCAATAACATGTCCGAAGTGAGCGCACGACAGATCAAGCAGGTGGCTCAAGCTGCAGATCTGGCACGTTTTGCCGATACGGTCATTTTAGAAGTCATACCAACTCCATCCGATGGCATTAGGGCTGAGGATCAGTTGATTCCATCCGGTGTCGATGGTCATAAGAATAATAGTGATACGATAAAATGCATAATGGAAGCTGTTCGACGTGTAAAGCCTGAGCTTCCTTTATGGGTAGCAATAGATGAAATTAACCATTCTCTGGATATGATTTCGATCTGGGAGAATGAGCTGACGGGGGTCATTTGCCCGGACACAGCGGTTCCCACTGCACGCCTTACAGCTGCGCGTTTGGGACTGCAACAGCCCGCAGATCGTCAGCACACTTCAGGAACTGCACACAATCATGCGTGGAAGTTTCCTTTAGCCTGAAGATAACCGGAATTCTTGTAATAGAGGATTTTGCAAAAATCCAATAAGCGACTTTCAATGAACAATATATAGATCGAAATGGTCTAGTTCGTCTATATATTGCACTTTGGAGCGACTGGAATCGAATTTTGCAAATCCTGAATAGGATGCTTTAAATATGGAGGATACCTGCGTTGGCGCGGGTATCTTTTTTTATTTAGGCCATTGCTGGTTTACAAGTGGAAAAGAAAAGGTATATAATAAAACAAAAGTTTCGCTAATCCAAAATAATTGTATAGATGCAAAAATGATTATCATTCTCATTGTCAAACATGCTGCTTCGGACTTCCCGAAGCAGCATGTGCTATTTTAGGGCACTTAACAATGGATATCATTCTCAATGAAATGCTAGTACAAGGAACAAAATATGGAAAGGAACGTGACATGATGCAAGCTACTCAACGATTACAAGATACATTGTCTCCCTCTAACCGAACCCTTTCAAAAAACAGTGGTAGCGGACGACCCGGTCCGAATCGCAAGCCGCAATTTCAGCTTAAAAGCATGCTGAAAAACAAGGAGATGCAAGCAGCTCTAGGTAGTGGATTGCTGATGCTGATGGCATGGGGAGCCTCCCATTGGTGGCAATGGCTATCGGTTATTCTGTATGTAGTGTCCTATGCCCTTGGGGGCTGGTCCAAAGCCAGAGAAGGGGTCGAAACACTGATCCGAGAACATGATCTGGATGTTAATCTACTCATGATCGCTGCCTCCCTAGGAGCTGCGGCCATTGGCTATTGGAATGAAGGAGCCATGCTGATCTTTATTTTTGCACTCAGCGGTGCGCTGGAGAGCTATACCACCGAGCGTAGTAGTAAGGATATTTCTGAGCTTATGGCGTTGAAGCCGGAAACGGCTTTGCGCTTATCTCGTGAGGGGATGGAAACAGTCGGCATTGAACAGCTGTTGCCAGGCGACCTGCTGCTGGTGAAGCCGGGCGAACTGATTCCGGCGGACGGCCGAATCTCCAAGGGCGTTTCGGCAGTGAATCAGGCATCTATTACCGGGGAGTCTGTTCCGGTAAATAAGGTGGAAGGTGACGAAGTATATGCGGGCACCATTAATGGAGAAGGCGTGCTATATGTAGAGGTTAGTCAGTCCTCGGAGGACACTTTATTTTCAAAAATCATTCGTATGGTGGAAGAGGCTCAGACCGAAGTTCCTGATTCCCAGCGGTTTATTAAAACGTTCGAATCGGTGTACGCTCGAATTGTTGTTGCTGTCACGCTGATCGTCATTGTCGGTGCACCCATCGCATTAGGCTGGACGTGGGCAGCAGCGTTCTATAAGGCTATGGTGTTCCTCGTCGTGGCCTCACCCTGTGCGCTCGTGTCATCCATTATGCCAGTGATGCTATCGGCCATCTCCAACCGTGCCCGACGGGGCATTCTGTTCAAAGGTGGAGCACATGTAGAGAATATGGCATTGACTTCTGTTGTTGCTTTTGACAAAACAGGTACGTTAACGATGGGGTCACCTGTCGTCACGGATTGGATTACCGCCGCAGAATACGATGCCGATGAGCTATTGCACATTGTCGCCACAATTGAAAGTTATTCTTTGCATCCGCTGGCGCGAGCGATTGTAGCCAAAGCCGAAGCTAAATTGGGACAGAGAGATCCTCTCCCAACCGAGCAAGTGCAGGCACTCACCGGATGGGGAATGGAAGGCATCATAGGCGGGGTGAAATGGAAAATCGGTCGCACAGATGTGCTGGATGGACCTAGTCCTCTGGCAGAGCCAGAGTGGATGGAGAGTCGGGCCCGGCTGGAAGCTGAGGGCAAAACCGTATCCATCATCCTCGCGGATGATCGGATTGCTGGAATGCTGGCACTACGCGATGAGTTGCGTCCGCAGGCTCAAGAGTCCGTGAAACGCCTGCAAGCGCAGGGTATCCGGGTTGTCATGTTAACCGGAGACCGTCCAGAAACGGCCGCTGTGATCGCGGAGCAGGCCGGAGTCGACGCTGTATATGCTGGCTTAATGCCGGAGGACAAAGTCAGCCATATTCGCATGCTGCGGGAGCAGTACGGGCATGTCGTCATGGTCGGCGACGGTGTGAACGACGCTCCTGCGTTGACAGCAGCAACCGTAGGACTAGGCATGGGGATGCATGGCAGCGGAGCAGCGCTAGAGGTCGCTGACGTGGTACTGATGAACGATGGAATCGAGGAGATCGCACCGACGATAGCACTGGCGCGCAAGGCGCAGCGGGTGGTCAAACAAAATATGGTCTTCGCGGTAAGTGTCATTTTGCTGCTTGTGATCAGCAACTTTGTGCAGGATATAGCCTTGCCATTTGGGGTTATTGGGCATGAAGGCAGCACAATACTGGTCATTTTGAATGGCCTGCGCTTATTGCGGTCATAGGACTAATAATTACAAGATGACAAACAGGAAGGAGCATTCATACCTCTTAAAATCCAAGGGGGTGAATGCTCCTTCTTTTGCAGCCTCGCAACGCTGTACGTCTATCTTCGGCGCGGCATAGATCGTCGTAAGAACAAGGAAAACAATAGCCCCGCTAGTGCAATCCCTGTAGCAATGATGAAGGCATCATTAATGCCATGGATCGTTGATTCTGTAACGGCACTTCGGTACACCTGTTGTAGCGCCAACGATGAACCACTTTCTGTTGAAATGCCCGCCGTTTGCGCGAGGGTTTGTCCCAACTGTGCTACCCCTTCGGTTAAAGGAACATTGGCGGTGGTAGCGACATTCGCATAATCCGCTACATGAATTGTCGTTCGGCTGCTCATTACAGTAATGAGCCAAGCGGTACCGATAGACCCGGCGATTTGCCGTACTGTGTTGGACATGGCTGTACCGTGGCTACCGAGATGGGCAGGTAGCTGGTTTAGACCTTCCGTCTGGACGGACATCATCAGCAATGACATTCCGAAGCTGCGAATCGTATAGATGATCATAATATGTCCGTAGGTGGTGGCATCGGTCAGCAGACTGAATTCCCAGGTTGTGACTGCTGTAATGATCAGTCCAATGATCGCCAACGGTCTTGCCCCTATACGGTCAAATACTGCCCCTGATATCGGTGACATCACACCCATCAGCAGTGCACCCGGTAACAGCAGCAGACCGGATTGCAGCGGCGTAAAGCCGCGTATATTTTGCAAATAGATCGGTAGCAGCAGCATCCCGCCAAACATCGTCATGTTGACGGTAGCCCCGACTAAGGTCGATACGGTAAAAATATCATATTTAAACACACGGAACTCCAGCATCGGCTGTACCATATTCAGCTCGCGCACGATAAACAATACAATAAACACAACCCCGGCAGCGAGTGTAAGTATTACCGTATTGCTGTCCCAGCCCTTGTCTCCAGCTGAACTAAAGCCATACAGTAGGAAGCCAAAACCAAGGGTGGAAAAGATGGTTCCCAACAGATCAAAGTTCGGTTTCGTTAGCTTGGATACATTTTTGAGCCAGCGTATGGCAAACAGAATATCAATGATTGCCAACGGAATCACCAGCAAAAATAGCAGTCTCCAACTATAGTGCTCCACAATCCAACCGGATAAAGTTGGTCCAACCGCCGGGGCAAACATCATGGCAATCCCCATGGTCCCCATAGCAGCGCCTCGTTTTTCGGGGGGAAACACAGTCAGGAACACGTTCATGACCACAGGCATGATAATGCCCGCTCCGCTGGCCTGAATAACGCGTCCAACCAGCATAGGCGCAAAGCCGGTACTGGTAGCACAGACGACAGACCCGGCCGTAAATAACCCCATCGCGGAGATGAATAGCGCACGTGTTCCGAATGACTCAATCAGAAAAGCAGTGATAGGAATCAAAATCCCGTTGGTTAGCATATATCCGGTGGATAGCCATTGAACGGTTGTTGCAGATACATTAAAATCATTCATCAAATGTGGGATGGCCACGTTGAGCAGCGTTTGATTCAAAATCGAAATGAAGGCGCCTAGCAGCAGCACGGACAGAATACGTCCGACGGACATTTTTTGATCCATGACAGCCTCCTACTTGTGAACTCTGATGGTCGCACTCATTCCCGGGATAATACCCAGCCCCTTGTAACCTTGAATGGAAATATTGACAGGCACGACCTGTGTCACCTTGGTATAGTTGGCAGTGGTGTTAGAAGTGGGCAGTAGTGAAAAAGTTGATGCGGTCGCCAGGCCGATCTTTTCGAGTTTACCGCTCAGGGACGTATCCGGGTAAGCATCAATATATACATCTACCGTCTGTCCTACTTGAAGATCTTGTACAGCCGTTTCGTCAATATTGGCGGTAATCCATAAATTGTTTAGATCAAAAGCCTTCGCTAAGGGTGTGCCTGCCCCAACAATCGAGTTGTTGACTGCAGATTGCTGTACGATGGTACCATCGGTTGGAATCGTAACGCTAATTCGGCTTCCTCCCCCTTCTACATTACCAAGCGTGCTTCCAGCGGTGTAGGTCTTACCAACTTCAGCATTCCAGCCTGTGAGTTTGCCAGCGCCTGGAGAGGCAACGGTAACTGCTTGTCCGCTCACTTGGGCATTATCGGTTTTTATGTAGTTGGCGGATTGATTGTAGTAATAGGCGGCGGCTCCACCACCTGCCAGAATAATGATAATAACTAGCAGGTTGACTAATATGGCGCGTGAATTCATGTTTACATGCCTCCCTAGTTCTTTGGATTTTCAAAGTATGCGTCAAATGATTCATAATATTCAGATGGGTTTTGGGCAAGGTTAAGAGCGCATGCGAAAAAGATGATTTTGCTGACAAAGGATGATGCGCATAATGACGACCAGAATCATGATTGTATATGACAGTGAAAATGGGCATACCGAACGTCTCGCTCGCTCGATCGCAGAAGGAGCACACCTTGAGCATACGGAAGTGTTGTTAAAGCATGTAAATGAGGCCGATGTGAATGAGCTAGTGAGTGTGGATGCCATTATATGGGGTTGCCCGGGCCATTTTGGTACCATCAGCAGCGGTCTGAAAAGCTGGATTGATAAGCTGGGGTATCTGTGGGCGCAGGGCAAGCTGGTGGATAAAATCGGCGCTGTGTTTTGCACAACAGCTACCGTTCATGGTGGATTGGAATCTACGCTTCTGAATTTGATTACTCCGATGCTTCATCAAGGCATGATTATTGTAGGACTGCCCGCTAATATTACGGAAAATGCATTATACGGCTCCTATTACGGCGTAGGGGTAACATGTCCAGTGGAGACAGACCCCAATGGTCCGCCTAATCTTCCAACGGGTGATGATCTTGCACTAGGTCGTTCTTTGGGCAAACGGGTCGCTGAGATAGCGGGACGGTACCGTAGCGCTGAAAGAGAATAGGAGGCTACCGATGACCATTGCTTTTATCGTAGTAGCTGCGGTTGCCTTTATTTTTTTGCTGGTATTTAATACAAAGATGACGCGCAAATCCTCTCCCAAAACTCGCCCCACGGAAGAGGAGTCACGGCAAAGAAGCAAACGTCCTTATCCTGTACAGGTGGAACCCGAGGCACGTGAAAGGATAGATTCTACGCGAGAGATGCCGCATAAGGATATCGACGTCGAAGAACATCATTCGGAGGAACAACACAAGGTGCCTGATATCCAGACGGATAAGAAGGTAGAAAAGGATCGCGAGAATATCAAAGATGCTTACGGAGATCAGGATTATCGTGCGGCTTTACGTGGTTTTGCCAGGAAGGAAGAAGAAAAGGATGGACGTTCCCAAATATCCAATGGAGAGAAGGAGACTCACAAAAGTGAGGACGAGCAGTATCGTGAAGCACTGCGCTCCATGAACCAAAAAAAATGAGGTATCCCCATGTGAACATGCCAAAAAAGGCTGCTTATCTGTCTGGATTACAGGCAGAAGGCAGCCTTTTTGTGTTGCTCGGCTATAGCCATTCGGTTAGCCCAATCATCGTAATTAAGCCGAGAATAAAAGAGAATGTGGCGATCCGCTGGTTGCCATCCCCGTGACTCTCGGGAATCAATTCCTTGTAGACAATAAACATCATGGCTCCGGCGGCAAAAGCAAGGCCGTAAGGTACCAGTCCGTTCACCCAGCTGCTCAAATAAAACCCGATCAGACTCGTAATGATTTCCACGGCTCCGGTGAGGGTAGCAATGCCCAAGGCCTTGAAACGGCCGATATTTTGATTCACAAGGAACAACGCTACGATAAAGCCTTCCGGGGCATTTTGCAGGCCGATAGAGAAGGCGATCAGATTGCCGAGATTTTGAGTTTCACTTGCATAGCTGACCCCAACAGAGAGGCCTTCTGGCAAATTGTGCAATGTAATAGCTGCGATAATGAGAAAAGATTTGGACTCCAGTTGAAAGGTCTTGGAGTCTGGGTCCTCCAAATCCGCATGGGGAATGTACATTTCCATCACCAGTAATACGAGACAGCCGAGCAGGATTCCCGCAGTCAGCACGAACCAATTGGAATGCTGGATTGCTTCGGGAATGAGGTTATACACGGATGCAGAGGTCATAATTCCTGCGGCATAAGCCAACAGAACATCGCGAAGCCGATGCGTGATATTGCGCATAAACAGTATGGGCACGGCGCCGAGTCCAGTGGACAGGGCAGAAATAAAGCTACCTAAAAAAACGTCATTCATAATGGGGATAATCCCTCCATACCTGATTTATCTTTATACTTCGCTTCATGAAAACTTCATTTGACTGTTTACAGCTATTTCCGCATAATGAAATTAGGATTTAGAATCAGTCTAAGTCATAAGAAGCTACAAAACAAGTGATTCGTTTTTGCAATATCCGGGTGTCCACATTTTGGGATAAGCTTCTGGTGGAATTACTTTTAGAGTATATGCAGCTGCCCAGCGCCCGGTGCCGAAAACTCGTTATATAATACTTATGATATTTTAGGAGGAACCAAGATATGTACAAGTCCATTATTATAGGTACCGGCCCTGCCGGTTTGACCGCTGCAATTTATCTGGCACGTGCTAACATGAGCCCACTGGTGATCGAAGGACCACAGCCAGGCGGACAATTAACTACGACTACGGAAGTCGAAAATTTCCCAGGTTTTCCTGAAGGAATCATGGGACCCGATTTGATGGATAATATGCGTAAGCAAGCAGAGCGTTTTGGCGCTGAATTCCGCACAGGCTGGGTAAACAAAGTAGACACAACGGCTCGTCCATTTACATTGGATGTAGAAGGTTTGGGTGAACTGGTTACTGATACGCTGATTATTTCCACGGGGGCGACTGCCAAATATCTAGGTATTCCCGGTGAACAGGATAATATCGGACGTGGCGTAAGCACTTGCGCAACATGCGACGGCTTCTTTTTCCGTGGCAAAGAAATTGTTGTCATCGGCGGTGGAGACTCTGCATTGGAAGAAGCCAATTTCCTGACTCGATTTGCCTCCAAAGTGACATTGGTACATCGTCGTGAAGAAATGCGCGCCTCCAAAATTATGCAGGATCGTGCTCGTGCGAACAACAAAATTGAATGGGCGCTTAATCGTATTCCTGTAGAAGTGATTGCGGACGAGAATGGAGTCACTGGCTTGAAAGTACTGAATAATGCAACAGGTGAAGAGGAAATCATTACAGTTAGCGGCGTATTCGTGGCGATTGGTCATCATCCGAATACAGGCTTCCTTGAGGGACAAATTACAACGGATGCGAACGGTTATATCGTCGTAAATCCGGGTACTTCCGAAACAAACGTGCCTGGCGTATTCGCTTGTGGTGACGTACAGGATACTCGCTACAGACAAGCGATTACCGCAGCAGGTAGTGGCTGCATGGCTGCTATGGACAGCGAGAAGTACATTGAAAGCCTGGAGCACAGCGCACTGGCCCTGTAATGATCCTTGGAAATATGAATAAATATGTTGTAACAAAATAAATGATGAGGTGATATTCATGGAAAAAGCAATAGTATACACATCTACAAACTGCCCGCATTGCCGTCAAGTAAAAAGCTATTTGAGTGAAAAAGGCGTAGAGTACGAAGAACGCAACATTGAAACCAATGAAGCTTTTGCACAAGAGGTTTGGGATATGGGCATTCGTGCCGTTCCATTGACTTTGATCGGAGAAGAACGTATTTCCGGTATGAACAAAACCAAGTTTGAAAAAGTATTGAACGCTTAATCCAACCTAAGAGCAGACGACGGTCCTGTGGATCGTTATAGGGTATAGATAAGGCCTCCATCGCAGTTACATACTGCGGAGGGGGCCTTTTTATAAGTCCCTAATCTTTTTTATAGGATTTTGCAAAATTCCGAGAAAAGTGGGCGTACAGGAACCTAAGTGTTCCCGTATGTTTTTTTTCTTATAAAGACACGCGTACTCGCCCCAGAAAAGGAGCTGTCGCTGCATAGGCGGCACCTAGCATCGTCGAACGGCTGCCAAGCGTGGAGAAACGAATCTGTAGTTGCCGACGGTGATAGGGCAGGGCACGTTCGTCAATCACATCACGCATGCTTTGTTCCAACCAAGGTCTGGCTTCCGCCAGTGGACCGCCGATGATAAGCATTCCGGGGTTGAGGCTGTTCACAATGTTGGTAATACCCACACCCAAATATCGCCCAATATCATCAAGGACGTTTAATGTACTTTCTTCACCTTGCTGAGCAAATGGCAGTAATTCCGCTGTATTCTGTGCAGGTAGTTTCAATGTGGATGCTACATACGCCTTCTCTGAAGCATAGAGTTCCCAGCAGCCGCGACTACCGCAGGAGCAGAGTCGTCCGTTCCAATCAATGGTCATATGACCCGTCTCTCCGGCGTACCCCCAAGCTCCTTGATACGGTTTGCCATCGATGATAATCCCGGCTCCGATCCCGGACCCTGCACTGATGTAAACCAGATCCTGCACCTGCTGTCGGTGATCGCCGTCCATCCCATAGTACAACTCGCCCTGTGCGCCGACGTTAGCTTCGTTATCCACTACGACGGGCAGACCTAGCTCGGCCTCAAGTTGCTGCCGCAGCGGAACCTCTTCCCAGCCCAGATTGGGTGCGAACAAAACGGTTCCGGTTTCATCCACCATACCCGGCACCCCCAGCCCAATGCCGACAATACCGTGAGGGGAGGGAGGAGTGGCCTGCATGAGCTCCTGAACGAGCTTTCGAATCTGTTCCATAACAAAGGCGGGATCATGCTGAGTAAGGGAAAGGGTAAGCTCAGTTTCAATGGTACCTGCCAGATCAGTCAGAGCGCCCTTGATGTACTGTACGCTTACCTCAATACCGAGTACAAAGCCTGCACGGCTGTTGAACAGCAGCATTAAAGGCTTACGCCCGCCGCTGGATTCCCCTAACCCCGTCTCATATACAAGTCCATCGGTGATGAGCTCTGCCACCAGATTGGAAACGGTAGCCTTGTTTAATCCAGTTTGACTGGATAACTGTGCCCGGGATAGCGGAGCATGAAGGCGAATACGCTCCAGCACAATGGATTTATTTAGCTTTTTGACAAGCGCCTGATCGCCAGTGACATTCATGGTTAATTCACTTCCTGTTGGTGTAATTCCTGATATTATATCATAAAAACAAACTTAGTTTAAGCAATAGACAAAGTCTTTCGGCTGTGCTAGAATCGTTTTTGTAAACGTTTACTACAAAGGAGGAACTTATAATGGCTTATTTCGAACAGGTATCTAAAATTAACTTTGAGGGCAAGCAATCCGACAATCCTTTTGCGTTCAAATTTTATAATCGACAGGAAATTGTAGCGGGAAAAACAATGGAGGAGCATTTGCGTTTTAGCATGGCCTATTGGCATACACTGGTTGCAGGCGGCTCCGATCCTTTTGGTGTAGAAACAGCGGAACGTCCATGGTCCAAGTTTACCGGGCTGGATTTGGCGAAGGCACGTGTGGAAGCTGCCTTTGAGCTGCTGGATAAGCTGAATTTACCTTATTTTGCTTTTCATGATGTGGATATTGCACCAGAAGGCGCGTCATTGAAGGAATTTTACAGCAATCTGGATACCATCGTGGATCTGATTGAGGAACATATGAAAGCTACGGGGAAAAAATTGCTGTGGAACACGGCGAACATGTTTAGCCATCCACGTTATTTGCATGGGGCTGCGTCGACTTGCAATGCAGATGTATACGCACACGCAGCTGCTCAGATTAAAAAAGGACTGGAAGTGGGCAAACGTCTGGGCGCAGATAACTATGTTTTCTGGGGAGGCCGTGAAGGCTACGAAACACTGCTGAACACGGATTTGAAGCTGGAGCAGGACAATTTGGGACGTATGTTCCATATGGCCGTAGACTATGCGCGTGAAATCGGCTTTGACGCTCAGTTCCTGATTGAGCCAAAACCGAAGGAGCCAACGAAGCATCAGTATGATTTTGATGCGGCGACGACGATTGCCTTCCTGCAAAAATATGATCTGGATCAGCATTTCAAGCTTAATCTGGAAGCTAATCATGCAACTTTGGCGGGCCATACTTTTGATCATGAAGTACGTGTAGCACGGATTAACGGCATGCTGGGATCACTGGATGCAAATCAGGGAGATTTGCTGCTGGGCTGGGATACGGACGAATTCCCGGTGGATCTGTATGATGCCACACTAACCATGTATGAAGTGCTGCAAAATGAAGGCTTGGGTCGTGGCGGTATCAACTTTGATGCCAAGGTGCGCAGAGCATCATTTGAGCCGGAAGACTTGTTCCTTGCGCACATCGCAGGTATGGATACGTATGCGAAGGGACTGAAGGTAGCCGCCAAACTGATCGAGGATCGTGTGTTTGAAGACTTTATTGAGAAGCGCTACAGCAGCTTTAAAGAAGGTATTGGAGCAGACATCGTATCTGGAAAAGCAACGCTTGCTTCTCTAGCTGAATATGCTTTGGCGAACGAAACACCACGTAAAAACGTATCCGGGCGTCAGGAATATCTGAAAGCAACATTAAATCAATACATTTTGGCTGACTAATACCAGGACTTATATATGAAACAACGGCTGCACGATGACAAGGAAGGAGGAACTCCAATGCAGGAGAAGCTAAATCAGGAGCAGGAACGCTATGTCATTGGCGTAGATTTGGGTACCAGCGCGGTCAAAACGGTGCTGGTTAACCGCAAAGGGCAGGTGGCCTATGAAACCTCCCAGTCTTATCCGCTCTATCAGCCGAAGGCAGGATATAGCGAACAGTACCCTGAGGACTGGGTCAGTGGCACGTTAGCATCACTGAAACAGCTTGTGGAGAAGGCTGGAATCGGCGGCACAGATGCTGTGGACGGTATTAGCTTTTCGGGACAGATGCATGGGCTTGTGCTGACTGACAAGGAAGGCCAAGTGCTTCGTCCGGCTATTCTGTGGAATGATACGCGTACAACAGCCCAATGCCGTCGTATTGAAGAAAAGCTCGGATCGGAGCTGCTGAACATCGCACGTAATCGCGCACTGGAAGGCTTCACGCTGCCCAAGCTGCTGTGGGTACAGGAGCATGAGCCAGACGTGCTGGCTCGTGCGGCCCATTTTATGCTGCCCAAGGATTATGTGCGCTACTGTCTGACAGGAGAGCTGGCGACGGAGTATTCGGATGCGGCGGGCACGCTGCTGCTGGATATTGCGAACAAGCAGTGGAGCGAAGAGATCGCTGCCGCGTTTGACCTACCGTTGTCGCTGTTCCCGCCGTTGGTGGAATCCTTTGATCAGACGGGTACACTGTTGCCGGAGATTGCGGAGCAGAGCGGGCTTTCGCCTGAAACGAAGGTCTTTGCAGGTGGTGCGGACAACGCATGTGGCGCGATTGGGGCCGGCATTTTGAGCGAAGGCCGCACCCTGTGCAGCATCGGCACCTCAGGGGTTGTACTTTCCTATGAGGAACGCAAGGATATTGATGTGCAGGGACGGGCACATTTTTTTAATCATAGTGAGCAGGATGCTTATTATATTATGGGGGTTACGCTCGCGGCCGGATACAGCTTGACCTGGTTTAAGGATACCTTTGCACCAGAGCATTCTTTTGATGCACTGTTGGCAGATGTGAACTCTATTGAACCAGGCAGCCGAGGGCTGCTGTTCACGCCTTATATCGTCGGCGAGCGTACACCTCATCCAGATGCAACCATTCGAGGTAGCTTTATCGGAATGGATGCGGGGCATAAGCTTGCGCATTTTACACGAGCGGTGCTGGAGGGAATTACGTTTTCGCTCAAGGAATCCATTGATATTCTGAGAGGAACGGGCAAAACGGTGAATGAAGTGATTTCCATCGGCGGCGGTGCGCGTAATGAGGCATGGCTGCAAATGCAGGCAGATATTTTTAACGCGGATATCATCAAGCTGGAAAGCGAGCAGGGGCCTGCCTTGGGGGCGGCCATGCTGGCTGCTTATGGTAGCGGCTGGTTTGAATCTCTGCAAGCGTGCGCTGAAGCTTTTCTGCGCGAAGCAGCGAGATATTCCCCGAACCCGGAACGTGTGGCACAGTATGAAGGCCTATACGAGCTGTACCGTGAAGTTTACTTGCACACGCGAGAGCTAAGTGAGCATTTGGCGGTATATCGGTGAATACGGTGAGCTTTAAGCGTAAATAAGAAGCGGCTCCGGGTGTAAGAAACCCCCGGAGCCGCTTTTTCATGTGATGATGAGCATGAATTAAATACTTTTCTTGATTTTCGCATGATCTTCATTCATAGAACTTACGGCACAGCCAGGACATGACTTGCTCGACGAACACCCCGCACAGGCGCCTTGACGGCTTTTTCGCAAAAATCGTACCAGCACCCACGCACTATAACCGAGGATCGCCAATAAAATGATGATATTGATCATGGAATTCACTTCCTTTTATTTACTATTGGGCCTGACTTAACCCCAACCTAATAATCTGCCACATTGATAGATCAAGACGGCGATGATATATGCGACGGTCAAAGGATAGATCACAGAAAATGCGGTCCAACGCCACGAAAGGGTTTCTTTACGAATGACGGCTACCGTAGCCAGACACGGAACATACAACAGAATGAACACCATAAAGCTAAAGGAGGCAAGCGGTGTAAAGGCCTGTCTGACTTGTAGTTCCAGTCCCTGCATATCAGGAACGTGGTAAATAATATTCATCGTTGATACGACAACTTCCTTGGCCATAAAGCCTGTGAGCAGGGAAGCACCTGCTTGCCAGGTGCCAAAACCGAGAGGGGCCAGTAATGGAGCGAACCAACCTCCAACGGTGGCAAGCAGACTGTCATTCATTTCTGCCCCGAAGCCCTGCGGACCGAAATTGGACAAGAGCCAGATGCCAACGGAACCTGCAAGAATAATGGTTCCGGCTTTACGGACGAAGCCTTTGACCTTCTCCCATGTGCTGCGGAATAGTGTAAGAGCCTGCGGCACTCGATAGGGAGGAAGTTCCACGATGAAGAGGGAGGGCTCACCCGACAAAATGGATACTTTGGAAAAAATTTTGGCAAGTATAAGTGAAACGATGATTCCTAACACATACATCAGCATGATGATGCTTGCCGCATGTGTTGGAAAAAATACACCCGCAAACAACGCATATACCGGCAGGCGGGCTGAACACGACATAAAGGGCACCAGCAACGTGGTAATGAGACGTTCTCTGGGCTGTTCAATGGTGCGTGCCGCCATAATCGCAGGGACATTGCAGCCAAATCCGATGATGAAGGGAATGAAGCTTTTCCCGTTCAAGCCAACGGCTTGCATCAGGCGATCCATGAGTATCGTGACCCGTGCCATATAACCAGAGTCTTCGATCACTGAAATAATCAGAAATAAAATAGCAATTTGAGGCAGAAAAACAAGCACACCCCCGACTCCAGCCACGATGCCGTCCACGACTAGACTTTGCGTAAAAGCAGACGCGTTCAAGTGAACGAGTAACTCAGAAATCCAAGTGCTGAGTGTCCCTGAAAAAAATCCATCCAGCATATCTGAAAGGATCGTACCCGCCCAATCGAAGGTGAACTTGAAGGTAGCGTACATCAGCAGCAAAAAGATCGGAATCCCCAGATACCGGTGAGTTAATAGTGCATCTAGTCTATCCGTCAGGCTGTGCGGTCTGAGTTTGGAGGTGTCGAGTGCCTTGGTGCACAGATCAGCAATCCATGCTGTTCGTACAGAACGAATATGCTGAGCAGGGGTGATGGCATGGCCTTCACCGAGAAGTTCTTCCTCGCAACGTTGGATGCGTGCAGTTACTTGTTCACGCTGTACCTCATTCGTCATCCATTCCATGACGACAGGATTACCTTCGAGACATTGCAGTGCGGCCCACCGCAGTTGCGGCACAGGTGCATTTGGCAGCAAGTTGCAAATATCGGTAATAGCAGCTTCAACGGCAGGGCCGTAGTCCAGTTGAAAAGCATTGGATGTACGTCTTACCTCCCGAAGAGAAGCGAGCATTTGCTTACTTCCACTGCCTGTACGCGCCACCATAGGAATGATGGGAACGTTCAATTGATCAGCTAACAATTCCTTGTTTACACGAAGACCCGTGGCATCGGCTACGTCAGTCATGTTTAAGCCAAGTACAAGCGGACGGCCATACTCCAGTAGTTGTACGGTTAGATAGAGATTACGCTGGAGCTGGGAGGCATCCACAATGTTGATCAGGGCCGTAGGAGGTTCTTCCAGCAAATATCGAGTTGCGACACCTTCATCCAGCGAAAGAGGGAGTAAAGAGTAGGCGCCCGGCAAATCCACCAATACGGCAGACTTGTCACGCAGGATTCCTGTTTTCTTTTCCACTGTGACGCCGGACCAGTTTCCTACTTCTGCATACGTACGAGTCAGCTTGTTAAATAATGAGGTTTTTCCTGTGTTGGGATTACCGAATAGAGCGATCATGTCCATGTTGGAACAACCTCCAGTTGTTTCACCTGATTTTGGCGAAGGCCGACCAGCTGGCCGTTGCATTCAATGACAATAGGACCGCCCAATAAACTGATTTTTTTTAACCGTATGATGGAACCTTCGTTAATGCCCATGTCTGTTAAGCGGCGGCGCAATGAGGGATGAAGAGGGGCGAGAGATTGCAAACGCACAGTCTGACCCAGTGGCGTACGAAGGAGTGAGATACATTCTGGCATGGTGCTCAGCCTTTCTGATCTAGAATGAGAATCAATATCATTTACTTCCGATGCCAGTACCATATCATGAGGAAATCTAGATTGCTGTGATAAAACTCTCTACGAACGACATGTTTGCTCATTATCCGATCTGTTATATAGCCGAGTATGATGTCACAACCTGTCTTGAACTGCACCCTTACTCGTCTGCAACCGACAAAACTAGAGCGTTTGGGGCAACTGTTTTTATGGTAAGATATAGCTGTTTACAACTATGCTAAGAAGGGCAGGAACGCTCTGTATGAACAGAAAAATCGGGGTTAGGCTTGTAAAATGTCTGGTTGCGGGTGCAGCGCTGGCTGTGTTGCTGCCGCAGGCTGTGGAGTGGGGCAGCAATGTGTATGCGACGTCGGTTAAGCCGGCTCCATCCGTATCATCGCAGCAGCTTCAGAACAAGCTTTTACAGGCAATGGCTACGCGGAGTGAAACGCTGACCTTTACATATCAAGGGCGAGTGAACGGTCTCAAGCAGCAATTACAGACGGCCATCCAACAGGCCATGGAGAGCGATCCGTATGTGAATTATACGATCAAAAGCTACGCATTCAGCTATACAGGCACAACGACCTCCGCTCAGGTTACGATTCGTCTAAGCTACCGGGAGACGAAGGAACAGACAGCATATGTGGATAGCACAGTTAAAGCGGTGCTGGGGGATATTATTACGAAGGGAATGACGGATCATGAGAAGGTAAAGGCCATTCATGATTGGATCGTCGTTCGTCTGAAGTATGATGAAGCACAGCAAAAGTACACAGCCTATGATGGCCTGAAAACGGGAAGCACGGTCTGTCAGGGTTATTCACTGCTGGCCTATAAAATGCTGGAACGTGCAGGCATTACGAACCGGATTGTGGAAGGAAGAGCAGGGGGCCAGCTGCATGCATGGAATCTGGTTTTATTAGATGGTCGATGGTATCACATGGATACGACATGGGATGATCCAACCCCGGATCGCGCGAACGAGGTAAGCACTTCATATTATCTGCTAACGGATACCGAAATGCGGCGGGATCACTCATGGGTTAAGCCGTATCCTCAGGCGAATACATCGTATCGGGAAACCTTATCAGCACTAGTAGCTACCGGAGGATCAAAGGCTGCTGTGTATCAAAAACTGTACAATACCCTCGAATATCCGCTGCAAGACGGCAAGGGTCTGGTTAAATCATCTGCCGACATGAAGGAACAGGTACGTAAGATTGTAAATAAGGGAGGGACGACACTTACCTTTGCCTATCAGGGAACGGAGCGAAGTCTCAAGGAGGATTTACAATCCTTATATCAACTCGGTTTGAAATCCATTTCCTATCAGATTACGGATCTAGGAAGTACCGGCAATCTTCGTGTAACCCTGAAATGGACCTAATCATCTTGCTGTAAAAAGCTACATTAACAAAGGAGTATTTTATTTATATGCACAAGCGTTCCTTTACCTATTTGCTTGGCACGCAGACCATGTCTAATGCAGCCGACATTCTTTACATTATGGCACTTGTGTCTCTGGTTTTTCATGAAACGGACTCCATCTTCTCTTCGGTGCTCGTTCCATTGCTGCGAATGGGAGCACAGATGATCAGCGGCTTTTTAGCACCGCTCATTTTGGCCCGATTCCAGCTTCCTTTTATTTTATTCGTTTCTCAGTTCGGACAACTGGTTTTCTTCGCTATTCTGCTGGGCCACTTGTGGTCAGCGGGTACGGAGCCGATATGGGTGATTGTGTTTACGTTGGTGGCAGCCATGTCCTTTCTGGACGGCTGGACCACGCCTGCACGTAATGCGCTGATTCCCCGCCTTGCGTCCGGGGAAGGACTCATGCGGGCAAACAGTCTGGTGTCGGTCAGCGATCAGACGGTGCAATTAGCGGGGTGGGGGCTTAGTGGTGTGCTCGTAGCCATGCTAGGCTCGGAAAAAACACTGCTAGTGGCTGGCGGACTCTATATGGTAGCAATGATCTTCACCAGCTTGATTCGAGATCCACTAGAGGGTAAAGCCCATTATTTGCTGCAACCTGGAACAAGGGTGCGAGGTGGAGATGTTTCGGTTTCCGAAACTGGTACTGAGCCCGGGCAAGGACATCATGACTTGCCTCCTGCACAGTTGGAAGATACACTGTATGGCCCGGAATCAGAGAGCCCTGCACTACCTCCCAAACGTAAAAAGGAAATACTCCGTGAAGGCTGGAGCCTTATCGGAGCCAGTCGCAGACTGAAAGCTCTTATTTTTATGGATATGATTGACCTTCTAGGGGGTTCGGTTTGGGTAGGCGCGTTCACGCTTGCTTTCGCCCAGCAGGTTTTGCACAAGAGCGAAGCATGGTGGGGATACATCAATGCAGCGTATTTTGCAGGAGCGATTGGCGGCGGCATCGTTGTCCTCGCCTGCGTCAAGCATTTGCAGCGCAGGCTGCTACCCGCCATGTTGGCGGGGATGGCAGGCTACGGGCTGCTGACAGCATGGTATGCACTGAACACATTACCGCCGCTGACGCTGCTTATCGTGTTGTTGATGGGACTACCTGCGGAAATGTCTGTCGTATCCCGCCGCACGATGATGCAAATGAGTGTGTCTGTACATGATTTGCCTAAGGTGCTGTCTGCCCAGGCCACACTGACAAGTTTGACCTTTTGTATTTCGCTCCTGTTAATGGGCTGGATTGCAGATCATCTGGGCATCGTTAATTTGTACTTGTTTTCAGCAGTGCTGACGCTGATTGCTGTTATATACGGTGTTTTAAGTCGTCGTGCCTTATCCATGTCTTTGTCAGCTTCATTGGAACCTTCCTCCAAATAAACAGAAAAAGCCCGTCTCCGGGCATATACAGGTGAAAATGCGGATAAATGGTCTTGGACCAGGTTTATCAGCGTGTTTTCCCTGATATGTGGAGACGGGCTTTTTTTAGTGTTATCTATTATTTATCCGAAGAAGTATCTGGACTCAAATCACATTCTTTTAACGGAACGATTTTAGTACGTTTGATCCATTTGTAGCCGAGCCACAGGAGAAGGAACAGCGGCACACTCATATACGTAGCGATCATCGTTTTCCAGTCAATCTCCTGTCCGGTGAAGGCATCCGCCCCTTGCCCGATAATGACAATGATACACAGAGCGAAGGCAAACAACGGCCCAAACGGGAACCAGCGGGCTTTGTATGGAAGCTCACTCAGACTGTGGCCCTGTGCAGTAAAGGCACGGCGGAAACGATAATGGCTGACTGCAATCCCGACCCACGTAATAAACCCACACATTCCAGAAGCATTCAGCAGCCAGTTATAGACTACACCGTCTCCATACAGGGAGGCGAGAAAGGCTAGCATACCGACAGCGGTCGTGATCAGCAGAGCGTTCATAGGAATGCCGCGTCTATTGATACGTCCGAGGAAACGCGGGGCTTTACCTTCCCGTGCCAAAGCGTATAGTACCCGAGTTGCCGCGTACATACCCGAGTTACCTGCCGATAATACGGAAGTCAAAATAACGGCGTTCATAACAGAAGCAGCAATCGCAAGCCCTGCTTTTTCAAATACGAGCGTGAACGGGCTGACCCCGATGTCACTGATATCTCCCCGCAGCAGATTTGGATTGGTGTATGGAATGATCAACCCAATCACGAGAATCGCGAGAATATAAAAGAACAGGATGCGCCAAAAGATTTGACGGATGGCGCGCGGTACATTTTCACGCGGATTTTCGCTCTCTCCAGCGGCTACCCCAATCAGCTCCGTTCCCTGAAAGGAAAAGCCGGCTGCCATGAATACGCCCAATACAGCAAAGAATCCGCCATGGAACGGGGCGTCTCCTACCGTGAAGTTGGCAAAGCCGACCGCAGGGCCACCCATAATGCCGAAGATCATCAGCACACCTACGGTCAAAAAGATGACCACGGTCACAATTTTAATCATGGCGAACCAGTATTCAGACTCACCGTAGCCTTTGACTGTCAATGCGTTCAACGCGAAGATTACGGCTAGGAATAATAGACTCCACCAGGCAGAGTGGCTTTCCGGGAACCAATATTTGATGAGCACGGTCGCTGCTGCTAATTCGGCAGCAATCGTTACCGCCCAGTTGTACCAGAAGTTCCAGCCCATGGCGAAACCAAAAGCCGGATCGACGAAGCGACCTGCATAGGTGTTAAAAGAGCCGGATTCAGGCATAAATGTAGCCAACTCACCGAGGCTGGTCATTAGGAAGTAGACCATGAGGCCAACTGCTGCATAAGCCAGCAGCGCACCGCCGGGTCCAGCTTCGGCAACCGCGCCTCCACTGGCAAGGAACAGGCCCGTACCGATAGAGCCGCCGAGGGCGATCATCGTCATATGGCGGGCTTTGAGACTTTTACGCAAGGTTGCGTCAGGTGTTGCTTTGTGTTGCACGTTCAAACACTCCTTCATGAAATTGTATTTCATGTCAGGGCAAGAGCCAGAAGGAGGGGGAGTATATAAATCAAAAAAACCGCAGGGAATACGCCTGCGGTTTTGTCTATGCATTCCGCACCATACCTTCTTCCATAACAAGATAGCTCAACACACGTGTCTGTGTTAGGACAGCGTGTGACAGTTCTGCTCCTTTCGGCTAGCAGCCCCAGCATTCGGAGTATTTACAAAGAGTCAGCTCCGCATACTTCGGCGGGTGTACCTTTCCACTGGAATCTCAGACGGCTCTTATCGTCTCCTCCGGTGTACTGATTACATCCGCGACCTCTACCTCATCATAAAACAGGGTTGATGAGGTGTATGACATGATATTTTATTGTATAGCGAACTACAGTATATCGTACCTGTACATCTTCTGACAATCGACAATTTTTTGAAAATCACTCGTAGAATCTTAAATTAAGAGTTCCGCTTGGCCATCTGCTGCCAAACTGTGCCCGCGGCTTGTTCGCCTGATTCGATGCGTTCCAGCGCCATTTTAGCCTGCAGACTAACCTCGAATTCGGGATCATCGACAGCCTTCTCCAGCGCATCACGTGCATCCTCGGTTCCAACCTCGTATAAAAAACGTGCCGCCCGCCAGCGCACCAACTTGCTGCTATCCGACAGGGCTCCGATCATTGCGCTGGTAGCGACCGGGTCGCCGATGTCCGACAACGTGTCGCCTGCGGTGCGGCGTACTGCCGCTGAAGGATCGCGCAGCGCCTCGGCTAGCAGATCCATCGCCTCCGGTGAGCGAATATCGCCCAGATAGACGACGCCCAGCCGCCGTAGCTGCATTTTGTCGTCATGCAGCGCTTGCCGGATAAGCGGCAAATGCTCAGGCGTCGGCTCCAGCCGATCCAGCGCAGCGTAGCGTGTGCGCCAATCCTCGTGCTGCAGGGCTTGCTCCAGCTCGGCCTCGCTCCATTCGCGGCGTTCCTCCACGAATTCGCTGTTGTTTGCGCCGTGGGCAATCGCCTGTTGGATAATCTGCTCCAGCCGCTCTTGCGGAAAGGCTGCCTCCAATTCCTGCTCGACCTCGCGTGCAATGTCCGGCAGCTCACCGTAGCGGACGCCGTAATCACTCAGCTTGCGTTCCTTGATCAGCGTTGCACTCGCTACACGGGTAACGGCCTGCACGAAGCGGTCGGACAAGGAAATTCGTTCCTCCTGCTGCCCCGCCTTGACTCGAATTTGCATTGGAATACCACGGAAAAATTGCACAAAGACCTGTGCCTCGCCAAATGCTTCTCCAGAGGTTTCCTCTGGCAAATCCCAATTGGCGTCAGCGCCTTCCTCGCCTAGCTGATCCCGGACTTGACCCAGAATGGTGGACCAATCTGCATTCCCTTTGCGGTCAAGGGCTACAAAGTCAGTCGTATGAAACACGCTTTTGACCCCTTCAATGCCCAGCATGCACCGGATAAATGGGGGAGCGGAACGCTCATTGTCCCGTGTATATGTTCTGCGGATACCCGCTTCCAGTCGCTCATCCAGATGCAGCATCATGGTGTTCGGACTGGGAGTAGGCTCGATAGATGTTATTTTCATAGCTCAGTACAGCCTCCTGTTCAAAAGTTCTCCATATATAGCTTATCTGTATTGTAACTCATTCTGCGAATGTCTCCAAAGATAAGTTCGCGTATACGGGAAAAACACAATGACATATCTCACACTAATTCAGGTAAACACTAAAAAGAAATACTGCTACATTCAATGCAGAAGCAGGGTTAAAACTCGATAGAATGAACCAAACTGTGAATAGGTTACCAAAATGCGCCAATAGATAAGTGAAGGAGGCGTTCCTATGTTCCGCAAGCAGGAAAGAACGCTCATTATTGTATGTATAGTAATTGCGGCCATCATGCTATATGCCGTAATTAAAAGCATAGCTCGCTTGACTCCTTAGTTGGTAATCCAGAGTGATCTGCGATGTTTAAAATGTGAAATGAAGGAGTGAAACCCATTTGTCTTCACTGGACCCTGTATTGCTAAGCCGGATGCTGACCGGAATTACCCTGTTTGTTCATATCGTATTTGCATCCATCGGCGTCGGCGTACCCTTAATGATTGCACTAGCAGAATGGCGCGGGCTGCGAACTGGTGATCCGCATTATACACTGCTGGCCCGACGGTGGGCGCGAGGGTTTGTCATTACCGTTGCCGTGGGTGTCGTTACAGGCACCTCCATTGGTCTGCAACTCAGCTTGCTTTGGCCCACCTTTATGCGTGTGGCTGGACAAGCGATTGCGCTGCCCTTATTTTTGGAGACGTTTGCTTTTTTCATCGAAGCTATATTCTTGGGCATCTACTTGTATACCTGGGATCGGTTTAAAAGCAAATATTTTCACCTGATGCTGCTCATCCCGGTAGCGATTGCCTCGTCTGCCTCAGCGGTTTTTATTACGACTGTGAACTCGTTCATGAACCAACCTCAAGGCTTTACACTCAAAAATGGAGTCATGACAAATATTCATCCCATCGAGGCTATGCTAAATCCGGCTACGCCAACCAAAGTGTCCCATGTATTGGCTTCTTCGTATACATTGAGCGCTGGTGTGCTGATGGGGCTGGCTGCTTACAGCATGCTGCGAGGGCGTAATCACCCTTATTTTAAAAAGGCGCTAAAGCTGACTGCCACCTGTACCATTGTGTTTGCCATCAGCACCGTGATGATCGGAGACGCATCCGGTAAATTTCTGGCCAAATATCAGCCGGAGAAGCTGGCTGCCGCCGAATGGCATTTTGATACGATGACGCACGCCCCCTTTGTATATGGCGGATACATGGATAAAAACGGTGAAATCAAATATGCCTTGAAAGTGCCTTATGCACTTAGTGTGTTGGCTGGTAATTTGCCCAGTACGGAGGTTAAGGGATTAAATGACTATCCGGTGGAGGAGCGTCCGCCGCTGTCTATTCATTATATGTTTGACCTCAAAATCACCACAGGAGTGCTGATTCTCGTCATCCCACTGCTGTATCTGATCCGCAAGCGTTTGCCAGGTCGCAAACCGTACCCCAGATGGCTGCTGTTGGCGCTCATTCTAGTGGGGCCTATGGCGATGGTAGCTATTGAGCTCGGATGGATGTTTGCGGAGGTCGGTAGACAGCCGTGGATTTTACGCGGATATATGAAGGTATCCGAAGCAGCAACCACTTCTACGAGTGTCGGGTGGATGCTGGTGTTGTTTGTTATTTTGTATCTGGTGTTGTGTTTCTCGGCCATTAAGGTACTCAGCAAGCTATTCCGCAATAAGGATGCGGAGGAAGAGATAAGGCAGCTGGGCCTGGAAGGGGCTGAAGGCAAGTGAGCTATGAAATTGTAGGTATCGCCATTTTGTGGACGTTCCTGTTCGGATATTTGCTTGTGGCATCCATTGATTTTGGTGCAGGGTTTTTCAGCTTTTACAGTGTGTTAACAGGCCACCAGAACAAAATCCACAATATCATTCAACGGTATCTATCCCCGGTGTGGGAGGTAACAAACGTATTTCTCATCTTTTTTGTGGTGGGATTAAACGGGTTCTTCCCGGATGCAGCATATTACTATGGTACGGCGTTACTCGTTCCCGGCAGTATTGCGATTGTGCTTCTTGCCATCCGGGGAGTGTATTATGCATACAATACGTATGGGCATTCCGGTAAAAATAATATCGTCTACATGGCGTTGTACGGTGCGACAGGGTTGCTGATTCCGGCGGCACTATCCACAGTTCTCGCTATTTCGGAGGGCGGCATTATTATAGAAAACAGTACAGGTGTACAGCTGCAATGGGGCCAGCTATTAAGTAATCCCTACACGTGGGCGGTTATTATTCTGGCGCTGGTGAGCGTGCTGTATATCTCGGCAATGTTTTTGGCCTATTATGCCAAAAGGGCGGGAGACAAGGTCGCTTTTGAAATTGTACGGGGATATGCGCTGCTTTGGAGCGGCCCAACGATTGTTGCGAGTCTGCTCGCATTTTTTCAGATTAACAAACAAAATCCAGATCATTTTACCAATATGCTGAACATAGCCTGGATGTTTGTTGCATCCTTCATATGCTTTGCAGGAGCAGTTTATCTGGTATGGCAGCGGCGGCATCTGGGGGTTTCATTCATATTGGTGATGCTGCAATTTGCATTTGCCTGGTATGGCTACGGCCGTTCGCATCTCCCGTATGTTCTGTATCCCTACATTAATGTCTACGACAGCTTTACAAATTCTACGATGGCGTATGCGTTGATTACGGCGTTTGTTGCGGGTCTGCTGGTGCTGATCCCTTCGCTGATCCTGATATTAAGATTGTTTCTGTTCGATGCAAAATATGTGCGCGGACATGAAGGGAAGAAAGGGTGAGTTAGAGTGGCTGCTTTCGAGCATTTTACGATTATGTACGAGTCACCTATCATTATTGTCGTGGCGATAGCGTTTTTGTTTATTTATTCGGCACGCTTTAAAAATCCACAGGACTGACAACTACAGGTAGAACAGGCCTTCCTGATTGATACGGGAGGTCTGTTTTTGCTGTATTATCGCAGAATTTCCTTTACAGACGTGATTGAATTATACTTTACATATATCAGGATGTTGTATCATTTTATGTTCACACTCGAGTGACAATATATAGTTAAATTGAACCGCTGTGTTTTTTGGAGAACGGGTTCATCAGGGAGGGAGCTGCATCATGCCCAAAGTACGTTTTAACAATATGGATCATGTAAATACCGATAAAACAATCAAGCAATTCAGACAATGGCGGCAGGAACGACGCAGCAAAATAAAGGATTATACGTTCGTCGTGCCAAACCATCCCCCGGAGCTGGAATTTCTGCATAGCAATCGAGAGATGGCGACAGCCACCTGGGTGGGACACTCCACCTTTTTCATCCAGTATCTTGGGCTGAATATCGTCACCGATCCGGTATGGGCAGAGCGTATGGCTTTTGATAAAAGGTTGGCTCCGCCCGGCATTCGTATTCAGGATGTACCACCACTGGACATCATTCTGCTGTCTCATTCCCATTATGATCATTTACATTTAGAATCGTTGCGGAAATTATATCGTGCAGATACGCTGATGCTCGTACCCACGGGGTTAAAGGCGAAAATGATCCGCAAAGGTTTTCGTAACTGTCATGAGCTGCAATGGTGGGAGCATTTTACGGTAGGAGGGGTTCGATTCACGTTTGTTCCAGCCCAGCATTGGACACGACGCACGCCGTTTGATACGAACACTTCGCATTGGGGTGGATACGTTCTGCAAAATGAGCAGCAGGTGATTGGCTCTGCCACGTCCGTCACGGAATCCCATCCTCATTCGAATACAGACTCAAAGGATGCACCAACGTTGTATTTTGTGGGAGACACCGGATATTTTCGTGGGTTTAAGGAGATTGGCGAGCGCTTTGCCATTGACCTGACCTTTATGCCGATTGGTGCGTATGAACCGGAATGGTTCATGACCTCGCAGCATGTGACACCGGAGGAGGCATTGCAAGGGTTTGTAGATTGTGGCGCAGATCAGATGATTCCGATGCACTACGGAGCCTTCAAGCTGGCGGATGATACGCCAAGAGAGGCGCTGGATCGGCTCGAAGCGGAGCGTGAGCGTATGGGTATTGCGAAGGAACGCATTCATGTTCTTGGGCACGGAGAGACGCTGAAAATTGGACGTCGCTGCTCAACTACAATCTGAGGAATTTGACATAATCCTTATACAAGAGGATTTTGCAAAAATCCAATAAGCGACTTCCAATGAATAAGATATAGATCGAAATGTTTTAGTTCGTCTATATCTTGTACTTCGGAGCGACTGGAATCGAATTTTGCAAAATCCTGATAAAAAAAGCGGCTCGGCGGACAATTAATTTTGCCTGCCGAGCCGCTTTTTTTGGTTTTTAGCTATAATGCAGGATTAAACTGCTTCGGAATCACTTGCCAAAGAGGAATCGCTGTTGGCGATGGGATGACGAACGATTTTAACTTCATAGAACGTGATTTTATTTTCAATAATATAGTCCGGAATTTGACGATGGCTATGGGATTCGCGGAATGCTTCGCTTTTCGTCCAGCCTTGGAAGTTCTCTTTTTCTTTCCAGCGTGTACTGATGGTTACTTCCTCATAATCCTTCGTGTTTTCAGTCAGCAGTACTTCCAGACCGAGAAAGCCCTCCATTTTTTCAACTTTTCCTTCTTTGTTAAATCTTTCGATGAGTAAATGTGCATTGCCCGGTGTGATTTTAGATGTATTTGTAACGATAACCATATTAAATTCCTCCTGAATGATGTGGTATGGTCGGTATAATAACCGGATAGCCATCCTCAAATTTGATGGTAGCGTTCATTTCATAAATGTCGCGAAGAAAAGCAGACGTCAAAATCTCACGGGGTTCGCCGGCAACGGCGATTCGTCCCTTTTTAAGTGCAATCATATGATGACAATAGGCCGCAGCTTGCTGCAAATCATGCAGTACCATAACAATCGTCAAGCCGGACTCGTGATTGATACGCCGCAGCATATCCATAACTTCAAATTGGTGGGCGATATCCAGAAAAGTGGTCGGTTCATCGAGCAAAAGAATACCTGTTTGTTGAGCCAAAGCCATTGCAATTCGCGCTTTTTGTTGTTCACCTCCTGATAGAGTATGGAACATTCGATCTGCATAGGGCTGGATGCCCGTGATCTTCATGACATGGTCCACGATTTGCTGATCCTGTCCAGTATGGCGTACCCTCAAGCCTTTGGCATGAGGAGATCTCCCGTAAGCGACCAGCTCGCGGACCGTCAATAACGGCAGCATATCCTTCATTTGCGGTAGCATTGTAATCGTCTGGGCAAAATCACGCCGCTTGTATTCCTGCACGGGTTTGCCCAGGACGGAAACCTGACCCTGATCCTGCTTGAGCAACCGGGTCATAATCCGCAAAAGCGTGGACTTGCCTGAACCGTTCGGTCCGACGATCGCGGTGAGCTGACCAGCGGGCAAGGTGATATTCACATCATCCAGCTGGAAATACCCACGTTGTAAGGAGATATGCTCACTCTGAATGGCTGTCATCCGAAATTCCCCCGTTTCTTGAGCAGGATTAAGAAGAATGGTGCCCCGATGATGGCCAACAAAATACCTACAGGCAGTTCAATCGGGTCAAACCAGGATCGTGCCACCGTATCTGCCAGGACAACCAGCGTTCCACCGCCTACAATGGAAAAGGGGAGGAGGAAACGATAATCTTCCCCGATTAGCAGCCGTATGACATGGGGAACGACCAGTCCTACGAAGCCGATTAGCCCGGCTACACTGACCGCTGTACCGGCGAGCAGGGCAGACAGCAGGATAATGAGCATACGTTGAAGCTCTACTCGCTGACCAAGCAGCTGTGCTGAATCGTCGCCCAGCAGCAGTAAATTAGCAGGTTTAATTGCAAAGAAAGAGGCGATTAATCCAATGATGGCGTAAGGCGCCATAAACTCTAGATGATGCCAGCTTCTTCCGTTTAATCCGCCGGATAGCCAAGGAAGAACGGCCTGTACGCGGTCGCTGTACATGACCATTACGCCGTTGGTGAGTGCGCCCAGCAGCGCGTTGATCGCAACGCCAGCGAGCACAATTTTGACAGGCGATGCCCCTCGGTCCCAAGCCAGCAGATAAATGACGATTGCGCTCAGAAAGGCTCCCAAAAAGGCGATTATCGGAAGAAGGTAGCTGAGCTGTGGAAGCATCACCATCGTAATGACGGCGGCAAGTCCACCTCCAGCTGATACACCAATAATGCCAGGGTCAGCCAATGGATTTTTCATCACACCTTGAAGAAGTGCTCCGGAAGCTGCAAGACAAGCTCCCACCAGTAAACCTACTAATACTCTAGGTAGCCGGAGATCCATCAGGATCGTGCGATATGTAGATTCATCATTATGTAGCAAAACATGATTGATTTCTTGAAGTGGAATCGACACCGAACCGTAGGCCAGACCGTACACAGAGACGGCCAGCATTAGAATCGGAAGGGTAATCCAGGCGATGGTGCGTCTTCTGGCGCGCTGTAGTTTGTTCATCTCCATCGCCTATTTCGCCGGATACAGCTTTTGATGCATCAAATCCAGCGCTTTAGTGACACGTGTGCCCGGATTCGTACCGAACAGATCTGAAGGCAAAACCTCGACCTGATTGTTTTTGACTGCTCGGATTCCGTTCCAAGCTGCATTTTCCTGCATTTCTTTTATAAATGCGGCTTTAACATCTTCCGTATTGCCATGGGTCATGATGAAGATGTAGTCAGGGTCAGCCTGTATGATGCGTTCTGTGTTTAGCTGCGCATATTGCGGGAAATTTTGCAGGCCCGGAAAATCAGCGGCGATGTTCGAGCCACCCGCAGCTTCCAGAATGTTTCCACTTAGTGAATTTGGCAGTGCCGCCATATACGTAGCCGGGGCTCCGTAGACCAGCAACACCTTCGGTTTGGAGGCAGAAGCGGTTTCCTTTTGCAGCTTGGTTACTTGTTGGTCAATTTGCTGGTTCAGCTTCACGGCCTGAGCCTGCTTTTGCAGTAATTGTCCGAACAGCGTAATTTGCGACTGAATATCGTGAACTGAATTGGCTCCCGTCAGCAGCAACTGTGAACCGACTCCTTCAATGGCTGGAATGTCTTTTTCATTCATAGGATAATTGCCTAGCACGACATCCGGTTTGAGCATCGTAATTTTCTCCAGATCAACTTCATGAGTGGAGCCTACTTGCTGAACGTTCTCAGCAGCAGCTACGACGGCTGGTCCATTGGAGTTGGGCCTGCCCACGGCTGTCCCGCCCAATGCGTAAATAATATCCAGATCGCCATTGCTGAGCGCAACGATATGTTGAGGGACCTTTTGAAAGGCCAACATCCGTTTTGAGAAATCAGTAACTTGAATCGCCGCACTGCTTGTCGTGCCAGAAGTGGCAGATACGGCTGCACTGGTTGGTTTGTGATCTGCGGTCGAGGCACCATTACTACATCCGGTAACTGCCAATAAAAGCGCTGCGGACGACCACAACACATAAGATTTCATATTATTCCTCCTGCAATTTTCGAGTTAAACAATAATGATAATCATTTTCATTTATGTATAAGAGAATGATAATGAATATCACTGGGGATTGTCAATTGAAAAAAGCAAATTTTTAAATAAATTTTGAACTAAAAATAAAAGAGAGTAATTCGAATTATAGAAGAAGGAACTACAAATTTTTATTAAAAAATAGCATATATCAAGGGATTACGTACACACAAATACATATTGACATTTTCGAAAAGTGTAAGATATATTGGTGATGGGTTTACTTGATTTTGCGAAATTATGGAATAGAGAGGTGGGGAGACAAGCTCGAAAAGAGCTATTTTTTTTAAATTATCAATTGAGAATGATAATCAATTAGTTTATTCTCGTGGGGAGGGACTGCTGTCAAAATGAAGAAGGGGTATTCTGCAATTATTGCTGTGTTTCTGCTGGTGAGTGTGCTGAGCTTTTGGCCAACTTCGTCATCTGTAGGAGCCGCTGCGGCTTCTCCAAAATTGGCGGATGGTACATACACGCTCAAATACAATATCCTCAAGGCAGAAAATGATTCGGTGTCCATGGCTAATGATTATTTTGAAAAACCAGCTAAGTTGTATGTAAAAAAAGGTCAAATGACCATGCAAATTAAGCTGAATCATAGCGAATGGACAACTGGGTTTAAAGTAGATTACAAAGGCAAAATCATCGATACAAAGGTCATCCATAAGGATGCCAAAACCGATACCCGCACCGTACAATTTCCAATTACGAGTGTGAACAGCCCGCTAATCTCTAAAATTCATGTTACTGTCCCTGCGTATAACTACGATCATGATTATACGATCCGCTTCGCTTTTGATTCCAAAAGCCTCAAAAAAATAGCAGCTGTCCAGTCAGCGAAATCAACTAAATCTTCCAAGAAGTAAATTCAAGCCATCTTTATCGTTCATAAAATCAACACAAATTGAAGCATAAAAAATGGAGGAGTGTGTGTAGATATGAATATGGTAATGAATCGCTTTGAGCAATTTTCTTTTAAGAAGGTATTTGTAGCATTGATCATGACAGCGCTTGTTTTTGCACTCGTTGCTCCATTCTCAGCTAAAGCGGCAGCAGCCGACGGCACGTATAACGTAGACTATACCGTTCTGAAGGATCAAACCAATGAAACTTCTCGATTGGATAGCTACCTGACGAAGCCTGCTCAGGTTACGGTAGCTAATGGCAAAAATGTCGTTCGTCTGACTGTGAAAAGCAGCAATCTGATTACAACGTTCAAAGTAGAGCAAAATGGCGTATTGCAAGATGCGACTGTGGTAAGCACAGATACTGCGAACAACACTCGTGTAGTGGAATTCGAAGTTGCTGATCTGAATGCAAAAGTGAATGCTTACGCTGAAATCACAATTCCAGTAATCGGCTACACAGGCAAGTACGATGTACAACTGCAATTCGACGAAATCTAATCCAAAATAAAACTAAAAGGAGATTAAGAACATGAACATGATTATGAATCGTATGGAAAAATTGTCTTTGAAAAAAGTAATGCTTACTGTACTGATGGCAGCGCTTGTTTTTGTGGTACTAGCTCCATTTTCTTCCAATAAAGCGAACGCAGCTTTGCCTAATGGAACGTATCAATTGCCTTATACCGTTTATAAAGATGGAACGACTCAGCCATCTTACATGGATACAAATGGTTATGTGAAAAAACCAGCCACACTGATTGTTACGAATGGTCAATATAAAGTGAGAGTAGCTATTACCAAAAGTGCTTGGGTTACTGAATTCAAAACTCAACAAAACGGTCAGTATGTGAATGCGACTGTAGTAAGCACATCAGGGGATACAAGAATAGTCGAATTCCCTGTAACTAGCCCGTCTCAAAAATTGAACGTTAAACTGCATGTAAGTGTGCCTGCAGAATACACGGGTGGTATTCCGTACGATCACGACTATGTTGTTCAATTCCAATTCGACGACAGCGATATCTAAGACTTCTTTTTGAAAATATAATTTTAAATTGAATACTCATTTGGAGCTTAGTTTCAAAGCTCCAAATGAGTATATTTTAAGTAGGGGGATACATCATCTTGAAAAGCCGATTTAACAAATTTATAACGACATTTGCTGCTATTCTAATGTTGTTTTCTTTATTTTCACCATATGTAGGAGCAACACCTGAGGGTGAGTCCACTTCGTCGAATTTGCCCGATTTAAGCACTACAGTCACTAGTGCTACTTATGCTACTTATGAGATTCCGGTAGAAGTGCCCAGCACATATGATGAGCCTACCAATGCTGTGACCACTACTGATGCGACCTATGCAGATGGAGAATACCTGATCGATTACAAACCTTTAAGAAAGACAGTCAGCGGTAGCACTAGGGATTCAAGCTTCAAAACAAACTATACCTATCCTGGAGATTTGATCATTAAGAATGGAAAATACCATTTTTCATTTAAGTTTGCGGAATCTCAAGGTCTTTCGAAATTTTTAGTTGAACAAAACGGGGAAACAGTTCCCGCAAAAATAGAGGTGGATTCTGGGAAAACTTCCGGGACTGTAAGCTTCGATGTTTATGATTTCCATCAAAATGTAAATACGGAGTTTGGATTTAATAGCAGTTCTCCATGGTATGTAGATACTGATCCAGACCGTTCAGTGAAGGAATGGATTGAGTTTGATCCTTCCAGTTTGAGACTTAAAAACTCAACGGAGAATCCAACGGTTCCACCTGTAACACCACCGGTAACGCCTCCTAATACAGGAGAGAAACTCGCTGATTTGGACTTTACCCTTTTGAAAGATGAAAGCAATGAAAAGTCAATGATGGATGGGTATACGGAGAAACCAGGCTCTCTAATTGAGCGTGGTGGTAAACGATATGTCCAATTTATATTAAAGAACAGTAAGCAGATTGATGGTTTCAAGGTAGAGCAAAATGGAGTGTTAACCGACACCTCTGTTGTAAGTGAAGATCAAACTGCGAATACACGAATGATCGAGTTTGAAGTAAAAGAACTGCCTGCCAAGCTGAACGCATGGGTAAGCATCAACTGGCCTGAGCTGGGCTACGTGAATACTTATAATGTAGATCTTCAGTTGGCCTCTGTACCCGTACCATCAGATTTGGCGGATGGAACGTACTCGATTAACTTTAACGCGCTGCATGCCACAAAAGATCAAGCGTCAGCCATGGCACAATATCTGTTGTCTCCAGCGACTTTGACGGTATCGAAAGGGCAAAAAGAAGTCTCCTTTACCATTAAAGATAGCACCACAGTAACGGAGTTCAAAACAGAACAAAACGGAACGTTAACGGATGCGGATATTGTAAGTGAGGACAAGGCCGCCAATACGCGTGTTGTGAAATTTAAAGTAGCGGATTTGGACGCGATTTTAAATGCACAAGTACATGTGAGCACGACCTATCCAGGTGGGGTTTATGAGATGGATCATAAGCTTCGTCTGCAATTTGATAAGAATAGTATTACAGGAAATGGAACCTCTCCAGAAACAAGTTCCAATCTGGATTTCACCCTTTTAAAGGATGGAACCAATGAAAAGTCAATGATGGATGGTTATACAGAGAAACCAGGCGCTTTGATTGAACGTAATGGCAAGAAGTATGTACGTTTTACATTGAAAAACAGTAAGCAAATTGATGGCTTTAAAGTAGAACAAAACGAAGTTTTGACCAATACGGCCGTAGTAAGCGAAAATCAAACGGCGAATACACGTGTTATCGAGTTTGAGGTTAAAGAAGTGCCTGCCAAGCTGAACGCATGGGTAAGCATCAACTGGCCTGAGTTAAATTATGTGGAAACATATAATGTCGATCTCCAATTAGGAACGGCAACATCCCCGGTTGATCCTGGGACGCCAGGTACGCCAGGAAAGGTTTTAGCTGATGGAACGTATGCAATCCATTTCGATGCATTGCACGCAACAAAGGATCAAAAATCGGCAATGGCGCAATATTTATTATCTCCAGCGACACTGACGGCATTGAAAGGCAAGTATGAAGCCTCCTTTACCATCAAAGACAGCGCCACAGTGACGGAGTTCAAAACAGAACAAAACGGAACGTTGACAGATACAGATATCGTAAGTGAGGACAAGAATGCTAATACACGTGTTGTGAAATTCAAAGTAGCGGATTTGGACGCGATTTTAAATGCACAAGTACACGTGAGCACGACCTACCCGGGTGGAGTTTATGAGATGGATCATAAGCTTCGTCTGCAATTTGACCGCAGCAGCATTGCGGTAAAAGGAACAGACGGCGGCACAACTCCCGTGACTGAAAACGGCAGATACAGCATTGATTTCTCCGTCCTCAAAAATGGAAGCAATGAAATATCTGTGATGGATGGCTATATGCAAAAACCAGCCACGCTACTAAAACAGTCCGGTAAAAATGTGATTCAGATCAAAATGGACAAGAGCAGCTGGATCAAAACCTTTAAAGTAAATGGTGCAGAAGCTCCGGTGGTTGAGCAATCGACCTCCGCAGATACACGAACAGTACAATTTGAAGTGCCAAATCTCTCGGATAAAGTGACAGTGAATACACATGTCATCGTACCTGGATTGGATTTGGGTGGCATCCCATATGATCACGTATATGATGTGCAATTTCAATTCGAGCCTGCTACTATTCGCAGCTTTGTCGAGCCTTCCTCTACAGGAGCTACAGATCCTATCGTCAAATTAGATTTTGACAAGCTTGTCAATGGCAAATATGCTTTGAAATTCAGTATCGTATTGTCAGATGGCTCAACAGCAGTGGATTCTCCGGTTCAACGCTTCATCACTGACGAATCGGCGCAATTGGTCGTGGAAGGCGACAAACGGTTTGTAGGTCTGAAGCTGCAAAACAGTAATGAAGTGAAGGCGTTGCGCGTTTGGGACAACGCAAGCGGAGACTACCGAGATGCAGAAGTGACCCAGGAAGATGCAGCAAGCAATACGAAGCACGTTCGTTTTAGCGTAAATGACTTTAAAAACAATGTGAAAGGGCAACTAGTTGTCTATGAAGCCCCTAAAGTGGCAAGTGCCACTCCGATGGTCTTTAAGACTGAGGATCGGGTAGAGAAGGTATACGATTTTGAATTTAAATTCGATACCAGTAATGTATCTTATCACAACCAAACCAAAGCAGAAGAAGTAGAGCAGGGGAAAAATAACTTAGCCGATGGAGAGTACACTGCGAACTTCCGTGTGCTTGCAAACGGAACGGATAAAGATTCTTTGGTGGCTCCTTTTGTACAAAATCTAGCGAAATTGATTGTGAAAGATGGTAAAGTTCAGGCCCATGTAACCGTTACGGACAACCAGGCTTTGAAGCTATTCCAAACGGACTTTGAAGGCCGCTATGCTAATCCAACGATTGTGGCTTCCGACACAAAAGGTGACACGCACACTATTGCGTTCGAAGTGCCTGATCTGGATAAAAAGTTGAGTGTGTACACACAGGTATATCTGCCTGAGAAATACATTCTAAATGAGAAATTCGGCGGACAGATTCAATTTGACCGTGCATCGCTTAAAGGTGAGGGAGTCAATGCAGCTACAACTGCAACCGCAACTGAACCAACAGCAGCTTCTACGGACAAGGCAGCAGAAACAACTGCATCTGTGGCTGAAACAAAACCAGCAGTTGAGCAACCGGTTCAAACGGCTTCCGAGAAGCAATACACGATTAATTACAACGTATTTAAAGATAAAACGAGTGAAGCTTCCGTTATGGACGGTTATCTCGACAAGCCAGCTACACTGATTGAAAAGGGAGACAAGCGCTATATTCAAATTACTTTGAAAAATAGCTCCTGGATGCCAGCTCTCCAAGTAGAGCAAAACGGTACCCTGAAAGATGTGGAAGTAATCTCGACATCCGGCGATACACGTGTCGTTCAATTCGAGGTAGGGGATTTGTCTCAGAAAATGGGTGCTTACACACACGTCATTGTGCCTGGTTTGGTCCTTGGCGGAGTGCCGTATGATCACTGGTATACAGTTCAGTTCCAATTTGATGAAGAAAGCCTAAAAGCGAAGTAGCCTCAGGTTGTGATAATCAATGTAGTCTGAATAACAGCAAAGTTTGTATGCGAGCAAGTCTTGGTGCCCCGGCATCAAGACTTGTCAGCATTTACATACCCGAAAAGTTGGGGCTCCTACTGTTTTTCTATATTTTGAATTGAGGTGACTGGATTTTCATGAAACGGTATATAGCATTGGCTCAAGGAAAAACATTTGGTTTGTATATGTTAATCGGCATCGTGATCTTGTTGCTGGCTGGATGTTCGGGAGGGGCACAGGCCGGGCAGAACCAGAGCGATGGTTCGAAATCAGCGGCAACATCTAATGCAACCGGAAAGTCGTCTGACGGTAAAGCTCAAGCTCCTCGTATTGTGGCGACTACGGTAGCCATTGCGGAAATCACGGATGCACTGGGCCTGGATTTGGCAGGCAAGCCGACAAGCACGAAAGTGCTGCCTGACCGTTACAAGGATGTGCCTGATGTGGGTAATCCGATGAGTCCTGATATGGAAAAAGTGATGTCATTGAAGCCGACGGACGTACTGTCGGTGACGACACTGAAATATGATCTGGAGCCTAAATTTAAAGATTTGAAAATCAATGCCGAATTTTTAAATTTTGAAAGTCTCGCGAATATGCAAAAAGAAATCCAAAAACTGGGAGACACGTTTGACAAAGCCGATAAGGCCAAAGAGATTAATGGAGCTTTGGATGCGAAAGTAGCCGAGATTCAACAAAAGATCAAAGGGAAGAAATCCCCTAAAGTATTGATTTTGCTGGGAGTACCGGGAAGCTATCTGGTGGCTACAGAGCATTCCTATATTGGGGATCTGGTTAAAATTGCAGGCGGAACCAATGTGGTTCAGGGCGAGAAAGTGGAGTTCATTGCCCACAATACCGAAGCCTTGCAGCAATCCAACCCCGATATCATTTTGCGCGCTGCACACGGGATGCCGGATGAAGTAGTGAAAATGTTCGATGAAGAGTTCAAAACTAACGATATCTGGAAGCATTTCAACGCTGTGAAAAATGGGCATGTCTATGATCTGCCTGAACCGTTGTTTGGCACAACAGGGAATTTAGCGGCAAACTCGGCGCTGGATGAGCTGATGAAAATGCTGTATCCTTCGAATTAAAGGAAGCTGATGACATGTCCAAAAAAGGTTGGAGCCTTATTGTTGTAATTGTCTTACTCGTTGGCGTCATGCTGTATTCAGCGATGACAGGCAGTCTCAAGGTGGATTTGAGTCAGTTGGTGACCGGATTGTGGACAGGTACAGATGATCAGGTGAATGTGGTCAAGGACCTGAGACTACCGAGAATTTTCGTGTCCGTAATGGCAGGTGCAGCCCTTGCAGTAGCGGGTGTTTTGCTGCAAGCCGTCATGAAAAATCCGCTGGCGGATGCTGGGGTTATCGGCATTTCTTCGGGAGCGGCATTGATCTCGCTGATTGCGGTGACGGTCTTTCCGGCGCTTTATTTCTGGATGCCGTTCTTTTCATTTATTGGCGGTGCGTTAGCCTGCCTAATGGTTTATGGGTTTTCGTGGAAATCTGGCTTGCATCCGATTCGTCTTATTCTGATCGGGGTAGCTGTGAACGCCATTTTTTCCGGTCTAGGTCAGTCGTTTAACTATCGAGGTAGTTATGCGGTCACCAGCATTAACCAGGTTACCACATCAACCTTGTCTATGAAAAAATGGGTAGATGTCGAGGTTATTGTGACCTATGGCGGGATTGGGCTAATTTTAGCCATGCTCGTGTTCTCTTGGTGCAATTTCTTGTCCCTTCAAGATAAAACAGCTAAAAATCTAGGATTCAATGTAACGCGCGCACGACTTTTGATTTCTGTGATTGCAGTGCTGCTTGCAGCAACGGCTACAGCCATCGCAGGAGTAATTGCCTTTATCGGCCTGCTCGTTCCGCATTGTGCCCGCTACCTTGTTGGCTCGGATCATAAGTGGCTGATTCCATTTTCGGCATTATGCGGCGGCTTGCTGTTGCTGCTCGCGGATACACTGGGGCGGACAGTGCTTGCTCCCAATGAAATCCCGGCTTCTATTATTATGGCCGTCATTGGCGGGCCATTCCTGATATTCCTGATCAGAAAGGCGGATCGCACCTATGGACATTAAGGATATAACCTTCTCATATGATCGGAAAACGGATCGTCTGCACGCTATTAATGCTGTTATTGAGTCGGGACGGATTACGACCATAATTGGTCCCAACGGATGCGGCAAATCGACGCTGCTCAGCGTGATGTCCAACAATGCTGTTCCCCGCTTGGGCCAGGTGATTCTGGACGGCAAGGAGATAGCCCACTACAAGCCCAAGGAGCTGGCCCGTCAACTGGCGGTAGTCCATCAGCAGAACGAGGCACCTTCCGACTTGACTGTAGAAAAACTCGTCAGCTTCGGCAGGTTGCCGCATAAGAATATGTTCACAGCGAGACGTGATGAGGATGAGGAAGCGATCGAGTGGGCGATAGCCTGTACTAATCTGAACACGCGTAGAACTCGCACGTTAGATCAGCTCTCAGGAGGAGAACGGCAGCGTGTATGGATTGCAATGGCCTTGGCACAGCGGACGCCAATTTTATTTTTGGATGAGCCGACCACCTATTTGGATATGTACTACCAGCTTGAAATTTTAGAGCTCATTCGGCAGTTAAACCAAGAACATGGACTGACCATCGTGATGGTGCTGCATGATATCAATCAGGCTATTCGGTATAGCGATGTGATGATTGCCATGAAGGAAGGACGTATTATAGCGAACGGCCCACCTTCAGAGGTCGTTACATCTGAGCTGATCCAGGCTGTCTATGACGTGGAGGTCGTAATCAAACAGGATGATGAAGCGGGCATGTACCTCATTCCGATAGGTGTCGGGGTTTCCTGACGTTTACGACGCACAGAACAATCAATGCTGCGACTGAATAACGCGTCTGTCCTCACGGCATCTCAACGAATTTAAAACATGAAAATGGTTCTGGTCCATGTGTTTGTCAGGTGACAATCGTGGAGACAGAAGCATTTTTTATTTTATTTATAAGATATTGGATGAGATTCAGGGGCAGTTATGCTTATACTACGGTTCGAATCCGATCTTTTGTGTGTTA
The DNA here is from genome assembly GCF_024213325.1 of Paenibacillus sp. MZ03-122A. Lineage (NCBI taxonomy): Bacteria > Bacillati > Bacillota > Bacilli > Caryophanales > Paenibacillaceae > Paenibacillus > Paenibacillus sp. MZ03-122A. The sequence goes on from NZ_JANAVI010000008.1 coordinate 186,847, forward strand.
TACTATTGCCGTCGGTAATTTTGTGTTTAGCACTTTACTAATGATAAGGATGGTATGCTTATATGATCAGTACAAGCGGCGTAACGCTTCGTTATGGTAAACGCCCACTTTTTGAAGACGTAAATATCAAATTTACTCCTGGGAACTGCTACGGCCTGATTGGGGCGAATGGCGCGGGTAAATCCACCTTTTTGAAAATTCTTTCTGGTGAAATCGAAGCCAATTCTGGTGAGGTTCACATGACACCGGGCGAACGGATGGCAGTCCTCAAGCAGAACCATTATGAATACGATGAATTCCCGGTTCTGGAAACCGTTATTATGGGTCACACGCGTCTGTATGAAATCATGAAGGAAAAGGATGCGTTGTACGCTAAAACGGAGTTTTCCGAAGCAGATGGTTTGCGTGCCGGTGAACTGGAAGGCGAATTTGCAGAGCTGAACGGTTGGGATGCCGAGCCGGATGCAGCTGCATTGCTGATCGGTCTTGGTATTCCGCGTGACCTGCATGATAAAAATATGTCTGAGATGAGCGGGAACGACAAGGTACGCGTTCTCTTGGCTCAAGCGTTGTTTGGTCGTCCCAACAATTTGCTGCTTGATGAGCCTACCAACCATTTGGATCTCGAATCCATTCAATGGCTGGAAAATTTCTTGATGGACTATGAAGGCACCGTCATCGTTGTATCCCATGACCGTCACTTCCTGAACAAGGTATGTACGCATATTGCGGATATCGACTTTGGTAAAATCCAGATGTACGTCGGCAACTATGACTTCTGGTACGAGTCCAGCCAGCTTGCGCTTGCATTGACTCGTGATGCGAACAAGAAGAAGGAAGAAAAGATCAAGGAACTGCAAGCCTTTATTCAGCGCTTTTCCGCGAATGCTTCCAAATCCAAACAGGCAACTTCACGTAAAAAACAACTGGATAAAATTACGCTGGACGATATCCGTCCTTCAAACCGTAAATATCCGTTCATTAACTTCAAGCCTGAGCGTGAAGCGGGCAAACAACTGCTGACCGTAGACAGTCTCAGTAAAACCGTTGAAGGCGAGCAAGTGTTGAACGAGTTCAGTCTGGTAGTGAACAAGGGCGATAAAATCGCGTTTGTGGGTCCGAACGGTTTGCCTAAATCGACGCTCTTCCAGGTGTTGATGAACGAGATTGAAGCAGACAGCGGAGAATTTTCTTGGGGGATTACAACTAGCCAGGCTTATTTCCCGAAAGATAATTCCACCTATTTCGAAGGTGTGGACATGAATCTTGTGGAATGGCTCCGTCAATATTCCAAGGATCAGGACGAAACGTTCCTGCGCGGCTTCTTGGGACGTATGCTTTTCTCTGGTGAAGAAGCGCTTAAGAAAGCAAGTGTGCTGTCCGGGGGCGAAAAGGTTCGCTGTATGCTGGCGAAAATGATGCTGAACGGTGCCAATGTGTTGCTGCTGGAAGAACCGACCAACCACTTGGATCTGGAGTCCATCACAGCGCTGAACAATGGTCTGATTGATTTTGATGGTACTATATTGTTCACATCCCATGACCACCAGTTTATTCAAACGATCGCGAACCGCATCGTGGAAATTACACCAAACGGCGTAATCGACCGTACGATGAGCTATGATGAGTACTTGGAAAATGAAGAAATCACAAAGTTGCGTGAACGTATGTATCCGGTAGAAATTGGCTAAACTTCAAACCGGCTAACTTCAAATAACTAGATAAACGAAAGAGGAGCTCCTTGAGGCCATTAAGATGGCAGGGAGACTCCTCTTTTTCGTTTTTGTACCATGCCCATAGCTTACTTGGTTCTGGCAGTGAGGTACGCCAGACCTTTAATACCCTATTAAGGCTATGAGGTGGATTATGATCCGCCTGTACGACGGCGTTGGTTGTTCGGCTTCTTCGTATTTTGGCTTTTCAGTGTTTTGGTGGAACCGCCTTGAAAGCCGCCCTGCTGTGAAGCGCCGGACTGCTGTTTTTTTTGTGCCAGCTTTTCCCGAATGGCATCTGCGAGATTAACTTTACGTGGTTCATTGGCATCGCTCATGAATAAATTCCTCCTGTTGCCGCCAGATTCATATCAATCATGCTGGATTGAAGAAAAACGCGGCTGTGTCCTCATTTTATACGTTTTTAAAAGAAGGGACAAGGGCAACAATGATAACACACATCTCGGGTGGGGTGGAAGAGAAAACGTCTGTTTTTTGTGTGAAGGAAAAAATGTTTTGTGTAACCTACAGGAATGGGGTCTGGCAATACTTTTTCGTTGTTACTACAGCGATGCAGAGCGGAAAGACTGTTTCTCTAGACCCACACAAAGTTCGTCTGCTATCCTGAAAATAACAGTTAACCAAAGACAAATTGTTATTATTCAGGGCAGCGATGCTGCTATTTTTATTTTGGGCCCGGTGAGATCGTTCTGCTGGAAACTATATACTTGAAGGAGTGTCCTACGTTGTGGTAAATGTCTATGAAGAAATACGAAAAGGTGAGCGTGGGGCGTGGGTGAGCATTGCTGCTTATCTCTTGCTGTCCGCCTTTAAGCTGATTAGCGGATATATATTTGCTTCTAGCGCGTTGCGGGCGGATGGCTTCAATAATGTCACCGATATTGTCGTGTCGGTTGCTGTACTGGTGGGGCTGAGAATTTCCCAAAAACCACCGGACTCTGACCATGCCTATGGACATTTTCGGGCAGAAACGATCGCGGCGCTGTTGGCGTCCTTTATTATGGCTGTCGTCGGTTTGCAGGTGCTTATTGATGGGATCGGGAGCATTTTTAAGGGCGGAAAGCAAATACCGAATATCACCTCCGCGGGTGTAGCTGTGATTTGTGCGGTGATTATGCTGGGAGTGTACCTTTACAATAACAGACTGGCACGGCAAATTAACAATAAGGCTTTGCTGGCAGCGGCCAAGGATAACCTATCGGATGCACTTGTCAGTGTTGGCGCAGCAGTTGGCATTATCGGCGCACAGTTCGGGCTACCCTGGCTGGATACTGTAGCTGCGATCGCGGTAGGATTCATCATATGTAAAACAGCGTGGGATATTTTTAAGGATTCCACGCACAGCTTGACCGATGGATTTGATGAGCAAGAACTGTCTGACTTACGGAGTACGATTGCCTGTATACCTGGAGTAGAGGGGATTCGGGACGTTAAGGCACGTGTACACGGCAATCATGCGCTGGTGGATGTGGTCATTGAGGTGGATCCGCAACTCAGCCTGATTGAAGGGCATCGGATCAGCGACCGGATTGAGGAACGCCTGCAAGAGGTTCATAACACGATGCATGTCCATGTCCATGTAGAACCTAAATTATAGATTAATTATTAAATTGTTAGTGTTAAAAGTGACTTTAGACCTATATGTAAAAGGCGTATACGCTTCCTTTTGTGACGTTTGGATTATATCTCTCTTCCTGCTGCTTTTACTATAATGAAGGCATGTCCGGCTATATTCGTCGGAATTGGATATGCTCTTCAAATTCGTAAAAACAGCCAGGAGGTGCAACATTGAGAAGACGCGTGATGGGAATGCTCATGACGTCAGCCGCGCTGTTGGCAGCAATTCATGTGGCGCCGGGTCAGGTTGACGCAGCGGCATCAACAGCATCCACAGGACAGAAGGCGGTTATTCAGGCGGCTGTAAAGCTTAGATCCGGTCCTTCGACTACAGGGGATGTAGTCAGCTTTATGAAGCAGGGAGAGGCCGTAACGGTATTGGAGAAAACGAACAGCTATTGGTATAAGATCAAGACTTCTGATGGAGTAACCGGATACACTAGCAGCTCCGACAAGTACATAAAAATTGGCGCTACCAGCGTCGCTGCTGCTGTCACTCCGTCTACCACTCGTAAATCGGAAGCCACAGAGTCAGTTAAAAATGTTTCAGCTAAAGAGGCAGTGGCCTCAGTGAATAGTTCTGCCGGTCAAACGAAAGCCACGATTCAAACGTCCGTTCGTTTGCGGGCGGAGGCATCCACTTCTTCCGAGGTTTTGGGCTATTTGAATGCAGGGGATGTCGTTACGATTACCGACCCAAGTAATGCTTATTGGTTCAAGGTTACCAATGCTGATGGTACGGTGGGCTACGTCAGCTCGTCTCCACAGTATATTCGTATTGGTGAGGGCGTTGTTGTGCAGCAGCCTGTGTCTGCTCCGGTGACAACCACTCCTGATACTACCGCTATACCTGCGACAGCCTCTCCTGTGTCAACTATGAACATGTTTTCCGGTGATGCAGCGGCTGCCATAGAGCAGGTTATTAACACGGGGATGACTTATCTCGGAACTCCATATGAATATGGTTCAGATCGCAACAGTACGGCTACTTTTGATTGCTCGGCATTTACCCGTCAAATTTTCCGTCAGGCTGTAGGTATCCAGCTTCCGGCAGATTCTCGTTCACAGGGTGAGTGGATCAAGCAAAACAGTCAGCCGAATACGGACATGACTACGCTGAAGCGTGGCGATTTGCTCTTCTTTACAAATTATAATGCATCTTCCGGGGCGTACACGTCCTTGGATAATTCCTCCCAAACGATTACACACGTAGCTGTATATTTGGGAGACAACAAGCTTCTCCATACGTTTTCTGTAGCGGGTGGCGGTGTAAAAGTTACGGATTTCAGCAAGCCTTGGCAGGATCGTTTCCTGTTTGGGGGCAGCGTGATTCAATAAAGCGCCGCTAACTGTTAAAAAGCTGCATCAAAAAAGGATGTTCCACAGCCCTGTTAACCAGGGTGGGAACATCCTTTTTTGATAAACATTTAGAATATTGCTCTTGTGCAGCTAGCATCCGATAACTATGAAACCCGTTTTCTTCCGGTAAAGAGTGAAATGACGAACAACACCAGAAATATCACAAATAATATTTTAGCGATTGTAGCAGCTATGGACACGACGATACCAAAAAAACCTAAGATCCCGGCGATCACAGCAAAAATTAAGAATAAAGCGGACCATTTTAGCATGTTCTGTATCCTCCTTTAGTTGTATATAATGTGGCATACTCACGCTCCGATAGAGCGTGGTTGCAGATGACAGTGACTTCTATAGATTATTCGTGGCTGTGCCATCGTTATATGGTGTTTTAAACGGTGCGAGAGTCCGTGAATCATAACGTTTGGAGCGGAGAAGAAGCCAGCTTGGACGTTGTTTCGTGTCTGAATCTAAAGGGTAACTATGCAGTAATCATAAACATCATCGTGAAAGACGAAAGAGAGGTTACGCTATGTTAACACAGGTCAGCATTTTTATTATTGCTATCGCATTTGCAGTTCTCGTTATTTTCCTCATCAAAACGTTAAAAGCAGCACAAGGCTCTCTGGATAAGGTGACTCAAACCTTGCAGGATGTACAAAAAACGATAGATGAACTGAGTTATGAAGTAAAACAAACGGTTCGACATGCGAATGACATCACCGCAGACGTTGATCATAAATTGAAGCAAGTGGAGCCAGTGATGGAATCGGTTAGAAACTTGGGAGAGGTACTCAGCGAAGTGACGCTGGCTGCCAAGCAGGCTTCAACAGCGTTAATGACACGGTTTCAGAAATCGCATAGCGCGGCGAGTAATACCTCCAGAACGGATCACGCGATCAAGGCAACGACACCGAATAGACCTTTGACCGCAACGGAGCGGACGGTTCAGAGCTACAATGCGACGTATGAGGAGCCTGCGGCCAAATCGGCTAAAAACTGGTTGGGTTATGTAGACATCGCTGCTGGGGTGTGGCAGAAAATGCGTCAGTAGCATGCATAGTGGCTGAATCGTAAACTACAGGAAATTCATTGAAAGGGTGAGATTTATGATGAAGACGTTATTACTAGCTGCTGGTTTGCTCACTCCCTTTTCCGGACAGGATACGGTTCAGCAAACCGTTTCCCCGCAAACAGCGGGGCATATGGTTAGGACTGTGCAGACGATACCCGCTCCACATGCTGTACCAGCAGATTTTCATACCTTAAATGGCATATCATTGGATGACACCCGTGCGGATGTGTTGAAGAAGCTAGGCAAGCCACAACGAGTCAAAAAGGATATGCTGCTGCTTTCTACAGAATACCAATATCCAGATGTTGTCGTAGGTATGCGTGAGGACGTCGTTTCTTATGTGCATGTAGATCCTGCTGCTGGTCGAATCAAGGTAAATGATAAGTGGCTGCCGCTGCAACGGAAAACGTTGGATCAGGCGCTGGGTGGCTCGCAATTCACAGCGGAAGACGGAGAGGTCTATGTACGCGGACAACGTGCAATCAAAGTGTTTATGGATGAGAATTCTGATAAACCTAAGTATGTTGAGTTTTTTGATGAAACGGAGTGGTAATCGATTTTTTTGAGGCGTGACATAACATGGAAGTTTCAAATGGATATGTGAAGTGTAATAGTCAGAGAAGTCAATCCTTAAAGGAGCGTGAGAAACATGAATCAGACCAATCATAAATCTTATGCCAAAGTGGTAGATAACGGTGTACAAGCCGTTGAAGCAGTAAATGAGTTGCGTAACACGGGCTATCGTTATGAGGATGTGTTCGTGCTCGCTCATGATCAGGATCGGACAGATCGTATTGCCGATACGGTGGATGTCAAGGAAATCGGGATTAAGGAAGAGGGCGTTTTCGATTCATTAGCCAACTTGTTCCGTTCCCGTGGCGATGAGCTTCGCGCTAAAATTACTTCTTTGGGATTTACAGATACCGAAGCTGACTTTTATGAAAAAGAACTGGATCAGGGTAAAGTGCTGGTCATTGCTAAAAAAGCGTGATATTGCTGTTCACCATAAAAGCAGAGTGACATTAGATTCGAAAAAGAGGAAGTTGACCGCAGCACAAGTGTTTCGCGGGTCCTCCAAAAACATAGATAAGGAATGGGGTTTTAGCCTCATTCCTTATCTATGTTTTTGGAATGCCTTCTTACGGAAACACTACTTCTAATCAACAAGGATGTTGCCGTTTAAGTAGGTATAGTATAATACATGAGTTACAGATAAGGAGAGGCCAATGAGAATTCTAATTGTTGACGATAACCCGACGAATGTCATTATTATTCGTGAAATACTGAAAAAAGAAAATTATCGGGATGTGATCTCTGCTAGCTCGGCCGCAGAAATGTTGGAGCATCTGGGAATCGGCGACCGCACGATTAGTCTTAGACCCCTTCCTTCAGATATTGATCTGGTGCTGCTGGATATGATGATGCCTGAAATGGACGGCATTGAAGCTTGCAGTATTGTGCAGGAATATGAGCATTTAAAAGATATCCCCATAATTATGGTAACGGCTGTAGGCGATTCCAAAAAATTGGCCGAAGCTCTGGATGTGGGAGCCGTCGATTACGTCACGAAGCCGATCAACAAGGTAGAGCTCATGGCGCGAATCCGGTCTGCCTTGCGTCTCAAACAGGAAAAGGACTGGCATAAAGATCGGGATCAGCGAATACAGGATGAGCTGAAGCTGGCCGCGATGGTGCAGCAGGCAGTGCTTAGTCCTGCCATTCAGGACCCGGTGCTGCAAGTGAATGCGCTCTACCAGCCTTCCTTTGAACTGGCAGGGGATTTATATTCATGGTATCCGTTAGGGGAGGGGCGATATGCCATCATTTTGCTTGATATGATGGGGCATGGCATTTCTTCCTCGTTGTTCTGCATGTTCATTGCGTCTGTACTTAAGGATACGGTGACCACTTATGTGGAGCCTGAGAAAGTCATACAAGAGCTGAATCGTCGTTTTAACCAACTGGATCTGGGCAAGCAGCTGGTACAGTATTATTTTACGGCGATTTATATGGTGATTGATACCCGTTCACGGCGAATTGACTATGTAAATGCGGGACATCCTCCCGGTTTGCTGTTTAACCAGGATGGCAGCATTACCAAATTTGACCGTGCATGTAGCCCGGTTGGTTTGTTTGATAAGATTGATGCAGAAATGCACACGATTCATTATGAAGGAACTGGACACATCGCTTTGTATACGGATGGTTTGCTGGAGGCGGTGGAAGGTGAATATGAGGAGCAGTTGGAGTATCTGACTGGGTGTCTGCGTAAGTATGAGGAATGGAATGAAGAAGCGATGCTGGATGCATTTTTTCGTAATGAGGTGCCACAGGATCGTGATGATGATAAGTGCCTGATCTGGATTTCATTGAAAGAGGGAGAGAGCTTGCATGAAAATCAGAAATAAACTGCTGATCGGCTTTGGATCGCTTATGGCAATCCTCCTTGTGCTGACGCTAATCAGCTATGACCGTATGGGGAGCCTGAATGAGCAGCTGAATCAGGTTTACCAGGACCGATATATGAAGGTCCGGAAAACAACGGCTATTCGCGGTCAGGTGAATGATATGGCCAAAGTTATGGCCAACCTGATCTTGAATCCTGGCTCCTCCGTCAGCGAGGCCAAACGTGAGCTTGATGATATTTCTGCTACTGGAACGAAAGTGCTGGCAAGTTTGCAAACAAATTCAGGCACCAGTGAAGAGCAGCAGCAGGTTGATCGGGTAGCCGTCGCCTGGAATGAATTTCTAAGTTACGAACAAAGGTTAGTTTCCTTACTGGGACAAGATCGCATTGATGAGGCTAACGCTTTCCGCAATAGTACTGGTTTGCCTGCACAAGAGGAGGCAATGGATAGCATTAATGCCCTTGCCGTTTTTCAGGATCGGGAGATTGATAACGACATGAAGCAAGCCAATCAGGCTTATGAGGAATCTGTGCAGATTACCACAATTTTGATGGCCGCCGGTCTGATCATGGGCTTACTGGTTATTTTGTGGGTGCTCCCAAGCATTGCCAAAGGTCTAAATATCGTTAATCTCATGATTAATGGTTTTGGCAAGGGAAAATACAGGGCCATTAGCCGAATGAGTGTTTCTTCCAAGGATGAAATCGGGGAGGTCGCTCGTGTATTTCAACAAATGGCCGGAGACTTGGAAGAAAAGCGGAGATTTGAGCATTCTGTCCTTCAAACGCAGAAGGATCAAACTTGGCTTAATGCCAATACTGCTCGGGTAACTGAGCTGTTCCGTGGTGTGAATTCACTGGAGCAGGTTGCTCAGATGTTCATTAGTGAGTTTACGCCCATCTTGGGAGGCAGCTATGGAGCCATCTATTTGCAAGGGAAAGATGTAGAAGACAACCTTTTTAAGTTATACGGTTCCTATGCAAAGGTGACTGGCGAAAATTCGATTAGGGACGTTATCCATGTGGGCGAAGGCTTGCTCGGACAATGTGTTCTGGATCGTAAACCGATCTTGATTACAGAGGCTCCTGACGGATATTTGTCCATAGGCTCTGCCTTAGGAGAAAGTAAGCCCGTGGGAATTATGATTTTCCCTATTTTGTTCGAGGATGAGTGTATCGGTGCTGTAGAAATAGCGTCACTGGATCGCTTCAGTGATCTGGAAACCAAGCTGTTTGCTCAATTAGTAGAGAGCTTGGGGATCATTCTGAACAATATCAAGGGACGGATGCGTGTAGAGCAATTGCTGCGCGAATCTCAGGCACTTACTGAGGAATTGCAATGCCAATCCGAAGAACTACAAACTCAGCAAGAGGAACTCAAGCGCTCCAACGAAAATTTGGAGGAGCAAACAGAAGAACTCAAGCGTTCAGAGGAATTGTTACAACGTCAACAAGAAGAATTGGAGCATTTTAATACTGAACTGATTGCCAAAACTAGAGCGTTAGAAGAACAAGTTCGAGAAGTGGAAGAAAAGAACGACGAGATCGAACATGCACGAGCTCAGTTGGAGCAACAGGCAATGCAGCTAGGAATTACAAGCAAATACAAATCCGAGTTTTTGGCCAATATGTCTCATGAGCTACGCACTCCGCTAAATAGCTTGCTTATTCTTTCTCAGCTCTTGTCTGAGAACAAGGAAGGCAATCTCAAGCCAAAGCAAGTGGAATATGCACAAACCATTTATATGTCAGGCGCCGATTTGTTGAAAATGATTGATGAAATTCTGGATTTATCCAAAGTGGACGCTGGAAAAATGGATATTAACCATGAAGCGGTCCACTTGAAGGAACTGGAACTGTTTGTGGAGCAGAATTTTGCTCCGGTTGCAGCCCAACGCGAGCTTCAACTGCATACCGAAATCGAAGAGAATCTGCCGGATGCCATTATCAGTGACGGTTATCGTCTCAAACAAATTTTACGTAATTTGCTGTCCAATGCGTTCAAGTTCACCACGGAAGGTTCTATTACTTTCAATGTATCCCGGGCAAACGGAGAGCAGCTTCCTGGTCTGCTAAATCCACGAAGATCCTATCTGGCTCTATCTGTGCGTGATACGGGCATTGGGATTGCTTCCGATAAAACGGATCTGATCTTCGAAGCCTTCCAACAGGTAGACGGTACAACCAGCCGGAAGTACGGAGGGACAGGACTAGGTCTGTCGATCAGCCGCGAGCTTTCCAGATTGTTGGGCGGCGTTATTACGGTGGAATCCGAGCAGGGACAGGGCAGTTGCTTCACACTGTATTTGCCGGAACAAACGCCAACGGCTGAGGATATGGATTCTCATTTGAGAGAGGAATTTAACGGTACGGTTGTGAATTCGGATTTTGAGAATGTCGCAGCCTCGGCAGAGACGGATCTTCCCATGATTATGCCTGCAAAACGGTTGCCATTATATCAGATGCCTTCGAAAAACAAAGCGGCGGACATTATACATCCGGGGGATGACCGAAACGAGATTACCTCGCAGGATAAAGTGCTGCTGATTATTGAGGATGATATTAATTTTGCTAATATTTTGTACGATATGGCCCGTAGCCGGGGCTTTAAGGCCCTGATCGCTCTCCAAGGAGACGATGGGCTCAACATGGCTCGGTCTTATTTGCCGGACGCTATTATATTAGATATTCAATTACCTGTGATGGATGGCTGGTCCATTTTGGGCGAGCTAAAAGGAAATTCATCGACACGTCATATTCCAGTGCATGTTATTTCGGTCATAGATGATGTGAAGCAGGGCTTGATGATGGGCGCGATTGCCTATCTCAAAAAGCCATCTTCGAAGGAAAGTCTGGATAAGGCATTTTCACATATCAAATCGTATACGGACCAGATGGTCAAACGTCTTCTTGTGGTTGAAGATGATGATAATCAGCGTAAATCCATTATTGAGCTGATCGATCATGATGATGTTGCCATTACGGCAGTATCGACAGGTCAGGAAGCACTAAATGAGCTGGCTACCCAGCGGTATGACTGCATGGTACTGGATCTGATGCTGAGCGATATGACTGGTTTTGAACTGCTGGATCGTATTCGAGAAAATGAGCAGCTAACTGATCTGCCGATCATTATTTATACAGGCAAAGATCTGGATAGCAAAGAAGAAACGCAACTTCGTAAATATGCAGAGTCTATTATTATTAAGGATGTTAAATCGCCGGAACGGCTTTTGGACGAAACAACGTTGTTCTTGCATCGTGTAGAGGCGAACCTTCCAGAGGACAAACGCAAAATTTTGCAGAAGCTATACAACAAGGAAGAGCTGTTTGAAGGTAAAAAAATATTATTGGTAGACGATGATATTCGTAATGTATTTGCTCTGTCCAGTGTGCTGGAAAGCTATCGCATGGAGGTTACCTTTGCGGAAAATGGAAGAGAAGCACTGGAACTGCTGGAACAGACACCTGATTTTGATCTGGTGCTGATGGATATGATGATGCCGGAAATGGATGGATATGAAGCGATGCGACGTATCCGGCTAATGCCACAATTCGAGAAGATGCCTATTATTGCCCTGACAGCCAAGGCCATGAAGGATGATCGTTCCAAGTGTATTGAGGCAGGCGCTTCCGATTATGTGAAAAAACCGATTCAAACCGAACAGCTTTTATCATTAATGCGGGTTTGGTTGTATTCGTAACCCAAAAAAATGGGTAATATAAATCGACACATGATTGGAGCGGCATAGGCAAAACCTATTTAGGAATTGGAGAGAGATTATGACATCTAAGGATATGGCGGATAATGCTGCTAATGAAGTGAAATCGAATGATACTGAGCGGGAAATGATTGAGATTGAGCTGTTGCTGGAAGGTATACATCGGCTGTACGGCTACGATTTTCGTAACTATGCTCTGCCTTCGATTAAGCGGCGTGTTTATTATCATGCGCAGTCCGAGAATGTAAGCACGATATCAGGACTACAGGAGAAGGTGCTGCATGATCGCAGCGCCTTCGATAGACTGGTACAAAGCCTTTCCATTCCGGTGACCGAGATGTTCCGTGACCCGGAGCTGTTTCTGAACTTCAGGCAGAAAATCATTCCTATTTTGCGAACGTATCCGTACATTCGAATCTGGCATGCAGGTTGTTCCACTGGTGAGGAAGTATATTCTATGGCGATCTTGCTGCATGAAGAAGGCTTATATGATAAGGCTCGCATTTATGCGACGGATATGAATAACCTGTCTTTACAGCAGGCGAAGGAAGGCGTATACGGGATCGACCGAATGAAGCTGTATACCAAAAATTATTTGGAGTCCGGGGGCACACAATCGTTCTCTGAATATTATACAGCCAAGTATGATTCAGTGATGTTTCATCCTTTTTTACGGAAGAATATTATTTTTGCGGAGCACAACTTAGCGACAGACCGGTCCTTTAACGAGTTCAATGTGATTTTTTGCCGGAATGTCATGATCTATTTTAACGACGAACTTCGCAACCATGTACATGGGTTGTTTTATGATAGCTTGAGTCACTTTGGTGTGTTGGTGCTTGGGGCCAAGGAATCCATACATTTTACCGATTATAGTGATTCCTACGAGCCGCTGGACCGGATAGAAAAAATATACCGGAAGATTAAATAGAGATGCTTAGGAGGATTCCATGGGGCTTCATGAACCGATTCATATATTGCTGGTAGATGACAGACCTGAGAACCTGCTCGCTCTTGAGGCAGTGCTGGAGAGTGAACAATATAATCTGGTAAAAGCCACATCCGGGGAAGAAGCGCTGCGATGTCTATTAAAAGATGAATTCGCACTTGTAGTCCTTGATGTGCAGATGCCGGGTATGGATGGAATTGAGACTGCGAAGTTAATCAAGGCCAGAGAGAAAACAAAGGATATTCCGATTATCTTTATTTCAGCTAACAGCAAGGAAGCGGAGCATTTGTTTGCGGGATATTCAGCTGGTGGTATTGATTATATGGTGAAGCCGTTCATCCCTCAAATTCTCAAGTCCAAAATTGAAGGCTTCGTGCAAATGTATCTGACAAACAAACGCTTGAAGACACAGTCCATGCTGCTTCACCACAAGACGCAGGAGCTCGAGAAGATGAACAGCGAACTGATTGCCGCCAAGGAGGCAGCAGAGATTGCTGCCAATGCCAAAACGGAATTTCTGGCAATGATGAGCCATGAGATCCGCACACCAATGAACGGTGTTATTGGCATGATTGATCTGCTGATGGAGACAGAATTGCAGACCGATCAGCAGGAATATGCTGATATCATCCGTCGTAGCGCAGACGCGCTGGTAGCGGTCATTAATGATATTCTGGACTTTACCAAGCTGGAGTCAGGCAAAATGGAGGTAGAAGAATATCCTTTTGATCTGGTTTCCTGTATCAAGGAAGTTTTCAGCCTGTTTACAGTAGAAGTCAACCGAAAGAACTTGGAACTGGTTTATTTCCTCGATGAACAGATGCCGTCCGTCTTATATGGAGATATGGGGCGATTGCGACAAGTGTTGATTAACCTAGTATCCAATGCCGTCAAATTTACAGACCGGGGCGGGGTATATGTCTTCGCATCTGTCAAAGAGCAAAGTGACAATGGACTTACCGTTGAGTTTTCTGTGAAGGATACAGGCATTGGCATTGATTCGGCTAAGGTCGGAAGGCTATTTCAGCCTTTTTCCCAACTGGATTCTTCAATGACGCGTAAATATGGTGGTACCGGGTTAGGACTTGCCATTTGTAAAACCTTGGTGAATATGATGGGCGGAGATATCCGTGTAGATACGAGCGGAGAACAAGGCGTGACATTTCATTTTACAATGAAGCTTGGCTTTGCTGAGGAAAATGAAATGGAGGGGGAGTCCAGCCACGATTGGGAAATTCCACATCAGGAGTCTCCAAGTCGTAAACCTGTACTGGTGGTGGATGACCATCCGATCAACCAGAAGCTAATGGTTAATATACTGGATAAGCTCGGTTTAGCCTCAGATGTGGCAGCAGATGGGCAACAGGCGCTTGATATGGTCATGGCGAATCAGGACTATGACTATATCTTTATGGACTTGCAAATGCCTGTGATGGACGGTCTGGAGTGTACGGGTAGAGTGCGTGAACAATTGGCGGGAAGATCCCAACCTGCCATTATCGCCATGACGGCTAACGTCATGGAGGGTATTCAGCCTCGATGTATTGAAGCTGGGATGAACGATTATATTAGTAAGCCCGTTAAAATCAGCAGTGTAAAACAGGCGTTGCTACGGCATTCTCCGGACCATTTTCCAATGCAGCCGGGTAAAAATCAAATCAATGAAGCCTAGATGGTGGCATTTGGTAGTGTTTAAAAAGTTATACCGTGATTCAAACGCTCGTATAATGGGTTAGTATGTAGGGAAATCTTTTTTCGGGAGAGTAGGCCTATGAATACAAATAAAAATGAGAAATTTAATGCAATTACAGAAACAACCGATGGCGTAAATACCGTTTATCTGAGTGGAGAGTTGGATCTTTCGGTAGCACCTGATTTTCGTCTGGTGATGGAGCCTTTGGTGGGAGAGTCCAGCCAAGATTTGATTATTAACTTGAGAGACCTTAAATACATTGACAGCACGGGTATTGGTATCTTGTTATCCATTTTAAAAGCAAGGCATGGGATGGAATCTCGCTTTGCTGTCCAAGAGGTACCGCCTCAAATTCAAAAGCTGTTTGATATGACCGGTATTGCCAAATTCTTTGTCCCCCAGGAGAATTCCCAATAGGAAAGGAAAGAAAAAGAAATGAATGCTCAAATTCAAAAAGTAGTTCTTAATTTGCCGGCAACTGCTGACTTTGTTGATATTGTAAGATTAAATTTATACGGTATTGCCGCGAAAATGGGATTCTCTTATGAGGATATTGAAGACATGAAAGTGGCTGTATCGGAAGCCTGTAATAACTCTGTCCTTTATGCATATGGTCATGAGGGGGGAGTCGTGGAAGTGACATTTGAATTTGATGAAGCTTCGTTGTCCATTCGTGTCAAAGATGAAGGGGAGAGCTTTGAGCGTGTGGAGGACCCGTCCCGTATCGCATCCTTGCATGACAAGGAGCTGAATGATGCGCAGATAGGCGGATTAGGCTTTTATCTCATGCAGGCGCTTATGGACGATGTCCATATCTTGAATGAGACAGGAAAAGGCACCGAAGTGGTGCTGGTAAAGCGCCTAACCAGAAGTGAGGAAAGAGTATGAATGAAAAGGTAACTCCCCCGGAGTCGATGGATGAAGCCGTTGGTCTAATCTGGGAGTACCAGCAAACAAAAGATAACGAGATTGCTACCGTGCTGATCCGCAAGTATGAGCCGATGGTCAAGATGGCTGCCGGGAAGATCTCCCGTAACCGTCCGGACTTATACGAGGATTTATATCAGACCGGTCAGATGGCTTTGATACGTCTGCTTCAGCAATACGATATCAGCTTGGGTATCCCATTTGAACCGTACGCTATGAAAAGTATGTTGGGACATATGAAAAATTATTTGCGCGACAAATCCTGGTACATCCAGGTTCCTCGCCGTATTAAGGAAAAGGGTGCGCTTGTTCAACATGCTATTGATGAACTGACCGTTAAATTGGAACGTTCACCCAATGTGGATGAGATTGCGACCTATTTGGATCTTACCGTGGAAGAAACGATTGAGGTGCTTGCAGGCCGTGAGTGCTATCACTATGTTTCACTGGACTCGCCTTTATCCCAGGAAGAGAGTGCAGCTACGTTAGGCGAGCTCATTAGCTCGGATGCTAACGATTATGACACTGTGGAAAAACGAATGGATTTGCAGCAGGCTTTAAGCCAACTGAAGGAGCAGGAACAAAAGGTGCTTCTTCTGGCATTTCAGGACGGTCAATCTCAACGTGCGATTGCACAGACGTTGGGCGTATCGCAGATGAGCGTTTCCCGTATTCAGAAGCGGGCAACAGAAAAGCTGAAGCAGATTATGTCTAATTCCTCTATTTCATGAGAAGACCGCGGAATTCTTGGCTTAATATATTTGGCGTCACATCGTAAGGACACGTTATTCCGATATGGGAAGCGTGTCCTTTTTATAAAGCGAAAAAGGTTGGGAGGAAGGTTGGAATCCATGACAGCATTTGAACAGATTTCTTCCTTTCGTGGAGGATGGGAATGGTGGGACATCAGTGCTGGGAATTGGCAAGATTCGGTCATACAGCACTTGAAGGAGAAGCTCCCAGAAGCCGCGGAATGGCTGGACAAGGTAGAGGACAGTCCATCCAGCTTTATATCTGTGCGCTTTCCAGATGGCAATCAGCCCTTAATGTACGGGTCGTTGATTTACTCCGTTCAGGAGGAGATCGACAGTCAGCGTAATTGCAACAAGTTTTATTTTCTGGTTCTAAACCAAAAGTTAGTGACGTTAAATCTGGATCAAAATACCCGTGAAATCATGCACACCGCGGAACGCCAAAAAATGCTGGAACAGTGTGAGGATGCAGCTGACGGCATGTTTGTATTGGCGAGAGCCGTGCTTCATTATTTTCATACAGGTATGGATAAGTTCGAGATCAACCTGAGAAGACTGGAAGAGGAGATGGAGAAAAGGAATGCCCGTACGCTGATGGATTCTATATTGAATGCACGTTTCGAGCTGTTGTATTGGAGCAATATGTTCATTCCTTTTTCAGAGCTGGTGACGGCTTCTCGGGAGGCATATCTGGATCAACTGGAGGAGAATCGTTTTTTTAAGCAGTTACTTTACCGTGTTACTCGGATGGAAGGACTTTTCCTGCATTATGAAAAGGAAATCGACACATTGATCTCCATTGACGACGCCATTTCCGCATTTAGGGGGAATGAGATTACGAAGACGCTGACCATTGTCACCGCCGTATTTACACCAGCAACCGTAGTGGGCGCTATATGGGGCATGAACTTTGAAAATCTGCCTTGGATTAAAACAGGCTGGGGTTTTACCACCGTGATTATTGCCACATTGCTAAGTATGGCGGGAATGTACGGCTGGCTGATGATGAAGGGGTGGACAGGAGACTTATTGAAGGCTAACAAGCGCAACAAATTGTAGCGGCTGATTACAGCTGTTACAATTTACAAATAAAAAATGATCCATCGTAACTGGAGGCTCTTTGAGGAGTCTATTACCGGTTACGATGGATCGTTTTTAAATGAGATAGGGACAATTACTTAGTACCTTGGCTCATTTTGATATATCCTAATAATTCGGCGATGAAATCTCCGATGACCGGAAGATTTAATTGCACCAGGAAACTGAGCAACCAAGCGAGCAAGGCGAGTATGACCACTGTACCCAGCGTAAGACCGAGACCACGTGCAATGCCTGCGGTCAGATTGCTCATAATTCTTCTTTTAGTGCTGGAGTAGTTCTCCAGAATATCTTTGAATTCTGCTCTTTCGAGCGTATCTGCTATTTGATCTAAGCGTTTGTTAAGCCGCTTGACCTCATGGCGCAGCTCAAAAGGATGCTCATTTACATCAAAGTCTCTCTCCTGATCATGTGTTTTAACATGATTATGAGTAGAAGAAGTCTGCTTGGATGAAACTTCATCTGGCTGATCTTGACCCTGTAGGGGATGAAAGGTTCTTTTGTTGTTCGCGGTAAGATCATCTCCATAGGAATTTGGCTTGTTCATTGTCATCCCAGCCTTTCTATCATTTAAAAACAGCCAGCTTCTTGCATGCTGGCTGTTCAGTGTCTAGGGCTTATTTTTTTGCCATCAGAATGTATAGCTATTAGGAATTTGCATTCAATTGTTTTTGCGTATCCTTGGCCGCCTGAGCCGTTGCATCCATAACTTCTTTATCCGCTTTGGCTGCTTCATTAGCGACATCTGCTGAAGCCTTGGTTACGCTGGATACGATATTGTCTTTGCTCTCGGATACCGTTTTGGCTACATCTGCTGTTTTGGTGGAAACGGTTTTGGCCAAATCTGTCGCTTTGCTGCTCACTACAGATGCCACGTCCTTTGTTTTATCGGAGACAACTGTAATTTTATCAGACAGATCACTACGCAAATCACGACCCGGCTTCGGCGCGAACAGCAGGGCTGCGGCAGCACCAATCAAACCTCCAATAAATAAACCTTTTGCAAAACCTGAAGTACTTGCCATATTTTGATTGTCAATGTTACTCATGTTATATCACTCCTCTTATAGAATTAAAGAATAAAAAATATATATAAATGTTAGGTAGCCCTTCTTAATAGCCTGGACACCAGTCCGAGCAAGAACACGAACAATGCGGTTCCGAGTATGGCTGGAATGACTGCAAAATCTCCGATGACCGGGCCCCAGTCTCCCAATAGCATGACACCTAGCCAAGCTCCTACAAATCCAGCAATCATAGAGCCCGCAATGCCGCCAGGCATTTCATGACCAGCTAGTGCATCGCCAATCAATCCGATAATAATAGCCATTACAATACTTAGTACAATTCCCCACACAAGGATCGCCTCCCTTATCCTAAGTTCACAAAACCATAACGTTTTTAATGAAGGCTGAGCTTCGATATTGCTGAGCCTTGCTTACTTCGTATATAAACGTCGTGACCCGGAGTGAAACAAAAAGCCGACTCAGACATTTACCGGTGGGGAGTGGAAGGAAGCTTCATGCGCGCTCGCCAATAGATCACAGGAACGGTAAACACCAGCCAAATTATACCTGCAATATAGCCGCCCACAATATCTGTAGGAAAGTGAACGCCTAGATATACGCGGCTTAATCCAATCAAGAGAATCAGTAGTGCACCCAGAGCGCACGGAAGAAAGAGCGAACGCCCACGAATCTTTCGTTCTATGGCCCAAATGGCAAATATCATTCCGAAAAATCCCATGGAAATCATCGCATGACCGCTGGGAAAACTATAACCCCCGGCTTCAACCAAATGTTGAAGTGACGGGCGTTCCCGTTGCAAAATTTCCTTAATGAGCGTATTCAGCACCCACATCGCCGTAAAGCTGCTTAGGATCGCAAAGGAATAAGCTTTTGAACGAAGACTGACCCAACACAAGGTAGCAGCACCGAGGGCGATGATCAACGACATGCGGAATGAACCGAAAGATGTAATGAATATAGCGATAGTTAGCAGTTGGTAACGAGCAGCTGCTGTGTCTGGAAAAACGGCATCCTGTATGCGTTCATCCCAATATAGAAAAGGAGCTGTGCCCATCCACTTCACAGAGTAGGCGATGAGAAGCAACACAGCGATCATGATAATAGATGCATACAGACTACGACGCAAATAGCTTGGTAGGAACCGGGATGGTTGGGGTTCATGAGATAGCATATGTAATAAATCTCCTCCTTATGGCTGTGATAGATTCAATTTTTCGTACTATTAACTTAACTAATAATGAACTTAAGAGCAAAACCCGACGGAGACGACAGGCTGATTGAGGCATATAAGCCCGGGGTAAAGGGATCGTATCACAGCGTTTGTAATGCCAGGGCCGGAAGTGGAATAGTCATCACGAAGCAAAGCTGCTTTACGGAACTGTAATCCATGGAGGTGTTAAGGATGATTAAAATAGTGACATCGGCAGAAAGACATACCTCAAATAAAGGATGGATTCATAGTGAGTTTAGCTTTTCGTTTGCCGATTATGAAGATCCGAGCAATGCCCATTTTGGCTGTATGCTAGCCCATAATGATAATGAGCTTGAACCGCAGCAAGGCTTCAAAAGACATCCGCATCACGATTTGGAAATCGTCACCTACGTGATTGAAGGTCAATTGCATCATAGCGACAGCCTAGGACATGAGCAGGATTTGAAAAGCGGCTCGATCCAGGTTCTGAGTGCAGGCACCGGAATTGAACATGAAGAGCGAAATACTGGGGATGAAAGACCGGTTCGTTTTTTGCAAATGTGGTTTTTACCCGAGAGTCCTGGCATTCAGCCTTCTTATCAGGTGCAAAGATTCAAGCACAGTGAACGTCTAAATCGGCTTCAGCCTGTTGTGTCTGGTTCAGAAGTGGAGGGAGCGTTATCCATCGCGCAGGATATAAATCTGTATCTGAGCAGATTGGAAAAAGGACAGCAGCTTGAATATCCGCAGCAAGAGGAGCGCCGCACCCACATCTATGTAGTTAACGGTCATGTGGAAGTTACGTGCCAGGATGGGGATTTTCAGTTAGGGCCTGGCGATGCCGCGCGAATGCAAAAAAGCTGTACATTAAAGATACGGGCTACAGGCAATGAGGATATATCTGAATTGGTGTTAGCGGATTTGCCTTGAAGCATCCTTGAGTGAGTGAAGAAGTGTATGGAAATGCGCATATGCAATCGAAAAAATAAAGCTCGTATCCCGGTGCACGTCTGTTGAGACGAGCGGAGATACGAGCTTTATTTACGCTGACAGGGCCACTATCATGAAGGCTGTTGTTCATGATGATAGGTTGTAATACAGCTAAGCTGTATTCCTATAAGCTAATTCAGGAGGACTTACGCAATCTACCCAGTTCAGAAACAATAGCTTCAACCTCTGAAATGCTCAGGTTAGGCTTGCTTATCACCATATCATAGACATCATGGATGTCCTCGTATTGCTCCAGCGAGAAAGCGGATGCCTGCATAGCAGCACCACTCGCCATACGGAGCTTGGTTTTAATACCCTCAATCATATACTCAATGTTGGCATGAGACGGTACAGACAAATCCATCGTTAATTTTCCATCCTTTCATAACAGGGGAAGTTGCCTGTATTGTATCATGTTTTTGTTGTAGAATGTACTGAAAGCCAGATTACTGATATACAACCGAATCAAGGAGGATGGACAAAGTTGTCTTTGTATAATCGAGCTTCCGCACCCGGTCGCTCGTCCTTAGAACATAATGTAAAGAAAACAGATCGAGATGGACTCGCGCCGTTTTTCCGAGAAATTCATCATCAGCATGCTATAGATAAGTTGACTTTTGTTTGCATCGGTACAGATCGCTCATCGGGTGATTCACTCGGGCCACTGGTAGGCACCATGCTCAAGGAGCAAGGCTTTCCGCACGTGATTGGCACAATGACGGAGCCCTGTGATGCAGATCATCTGGTTTCATACTTGGAGTGCATTCCCCAAGATCATCATGTGATCGCCATAGATGCTTGTCTTGGACAGCACGGCTCAACGGGAATGTTTCTTATTGCGCGTGAACCGCTAACTCCTGCGCGATCGGTGGGGCTGTCTCTGCCGTCTGTTGGTCATTATAGTGTTGCAGCGATTGTGAATGAGCGCAGTCCCAAACCCTATTGGACACTCCAAATGACGTCGCTTCACTTGGTCATGACCATGGCTGCGCATATTGCTAATGCGGCGGCTTATGAATTTGGTTTAAAAACAGCTTCGCAAGATTTTCCAGAGGGTTACCGTTTCAGATATTGATGGTCTGCTTAATAATATACATCAGCATGTTCTACTCACTAATATATTCAGATCCAATAGATTATATACAGAGAAGGAAGGGTTCCACATGGAAAAGGTATTATGCGAAGGAACGACGATCTGCTATGCCGAACAGGGAAAAGGAGATCCGATCATTCTATTGCACGGATTTTGCGGAAGCTCTTCCTACTGGGATGAGGTTGTTCCCTTGCTATCCCCAAGCTATCGTTGTATTGTTCCAGACTTGCGTGGACACGGACGCAGCGATGCTCCATTAGGAGCCTATACTATTGATCAAATGGCAGATGATGTGCTTAAACTTCAAGAACAATTGGACATCCCTCAGGCTGCTTGGTTTGGGCACTCCCTAGGAGGCTATCTAGCCCTTTCGGCAGTGCAGAGATATGCAGAGCGCCTGACAGCCTTTGGACTGATCCATTCCACAGCTTATGCAGATACGGACGAAGGTAAAGAAAAGCGGAATAAGGCTGTATCCACCATCCAAACGGAGGGGATTACCACTTTTGTAGATGGACTCGTACCGGGACTGTTTGCTCCAGATCATGTGGAGTCGATGTCCAGCCAATTACTTAAAGTCAAAGAAATTGGCTACAAAACACCACCACAAGGAGCCGTAGGAGCATCACTGGCTATGCGCGAGCGTACTGATCGGCGGGATGTATTGTCGGCTTCTGCATTGCCAGCCCTTTTAGTAGCGGGTGAGCAGGATCAGGCGGTTCCTCCAGCGCGGACGTTTACAACAGATCGGGCTGGAGTAACTCAGGTTACCCTACCAGAAGCAGGTCACATGAGCCTATTCGAGGCACCGGAGTTATTAGCGAACACGATCTTGACATTTTTAGAGCAAAACTTGAAAAGGTAGACTAAAGTAAGCCCAAAAACCGGAACCTTCTGATGTGATAAACAGAAGGTTTCGGTTTTTGGGTAGTCAATTATTTTTAGGTGTGTAAGGTGTCTAATTTATATTGCTTTTGTTAAAGGCAAACGCTGTCGGCAAACCGTCAATACTCTCCAGATTTTTCTCATAGGCATATTTTTTAAGTGCTTCTTCTCCCATCTGAATCGAGACTTCCTTCAGCTTTTCCCGTTCGCTCGTGTATGTCATAAAGGGAACCGCAAAACCACATGAATTCTGCACCATGTGAACGTCCACAACAATGATTTGTCTTGCACCGGGAAGCGGGTTGAAGAGAGGGTACAGTTCATTCCATTGCTTAGTATCGGGCAGCGCGACGGTACCAGTACCATAGAGCTTTAGTACACTGGGAGCGCCCTCAAATGCACAAAACATGATTGTTACCCGTCCGTTCTCGATAATGTGGGCGCTTGTCTCGTTGCCGCTTCCCGCCAAGTCAAGATAAGCTACTCTCTGGCCCGATAGAATACGGAAGGAATCATATCCCTTGGGGGAAAGGTTAACGTGCCCTGTCTTGGATAGCGGTGCTGATCCTACAAAGAAAATATGCTGCCGCTGTATAAACTCTTGATGTTCCGGTAATATCGAGCTAAATTGATTACCCAAACTCCATCATCCTTTCTCACAAAAATATTCATATGAATTTTGTTTCTGAAGAAAATAATTAATATAAATTACTTTATGGAATGTTTAAATATACTGATTATTTTTTTGTTTCGTATGAAACAAAAATATCATAACACTAACGAAGAAGCAATATTGATTGATTTAAAAAAACGTCATTCGCTAGTCACATGATCAGCTACAAAGTGCTGTACCGTAAGAATTCACTGCCATACATGAGCATTCTGACTTCCTAATCATTGATGTTATTAACTGAGGGTGAAGGTTATAAGTGGTATTTCTGCATGGTAGGGCATTTGGCTTTTAGACAAGGATGTCATACAATCAGAAGACAGAGTTTCTGGTTGTCTAGGCATCGGGATGAAAGGAAGGGAACGGCTTGCTTAGAAAAGATTATTTGCTTAGTATGATGGAAGAATTGACATCCGCAGTAGCATCGGTGCTCGGTCTAAGGCGTGAAAATAAACATGTCGAAGCGCTAAAACAGCTAGATGACCTGCTCAACAAGCAGTTTCGTCTTCGTTCAGATCTGCTCAGACGATTGCCGCCGGAACAAATTATTGAGCTTTTCCGATTGGGCCCTGGAATTGAAGCAGACAAGATCCAGCAGGTGGCTCGCATTTTAGAGGAAGAAGCCGTGATTTACCTGGAAACCAGTAGAACAGACGAGAGCATACGTATCTTGATGAAATCTCTTCATTTATATTTGTACAGCGATTTGAATGGCGCGACTCGTAATTTACAGGTCCTGCCTGAACGAATAGCGTGTATTGTGAAACTGGTGCATGAATATGAGCTTCCCCCTGAAACCAGCAAGCTGTTGGCTGTTCATTATGAGCGGGGAAACAGGCTGGACGAAGCCGCCGATGTCTGGTTTGGATTGGCATGGGAGCAGCCAGAGCTGTTAGCGGAAGCGGAGACGTTTTATAGTCAATTACTGGATAAGACCAATGCAGAGCTGGAGCTGGGTGGAATTTCACGCCAGGAAGTCACCGAGGGTTTGACCGAGATCACCCAATTACATGAAAGAAAGTGAGATGTACCTTTTGGATTCACTGCGCGAGCTTATATACCAATTGACCACGGGAGGATCCCTCATAACAGCGACGCTGAGTCAGCTTCGCAAACGGGAGGATGCTTCTTTTACTAAAGTGCAAATCAAACCTGTAGAATTGAAAAATAAGCTGCATTACCAGTTTGCTTTTCATTATAGCAACAAAGTCATTCATGAAAATCTGACCCCTGACGAAGCTAATGAGCGTATGACTGCCTTGTTTGAGGACACGTTCCGCCAAGGACTTTTATGCGCCAAGGATGCAGACTACCAAGTGCTGATCAGTAAAAAATACAAAGTATCCATTCTGACAAAGTCACCGAGCAAAAGTAAAGCCGACCTGTCTCATAATCGCAAAAAGCAGTATGTGCTTGAAGAAGGGGAACGAATTCCTTTCCTGATTGAGCTGGGGATTATGAATGAGGATGGTAAGGTACTGGCCCGCAAGTATGATAAGTTTCGTCAAATTAACCGGTTTCTCGAAATGGTGCAGGATGTATTGCCCAGCCTTCCGGTAGGCCGCCCTCTGACGATTGTGGATTTTGGCTGTGGCAAATCGTATTTGACCTTTGCGCTGTATCACTATTTGGCTGTACAGCAAAAGCGACCATTGCAGATCGTTGGTTTGGACTTGAAGGCAGATGTCATTGAAACCTGTAATGTTCTGGCTCAAAAGCTGCAATATCGACAGTTGGAGTTTCTGGTCGGCGATATCGCAGACTATAACGAACTGGAACAGGTGGATATGGTTGTTACCTTGCACGCTTGTGATACAGCAACAGATGCGGCGCTGGAAAAGGCCGTCCGCTGGGGAGCATCCGTTATTTTGTCGGTTCCGTGTTGCCAGCATGAGCTGTTCAGCCAACTAGAAAATCCGGTAATGGAGCCTTTGCTATCTCACGGTATTTTAAAGGAGCGTTTTTCTGCACTGGCAACGGATGGAATCCGGGCCAAATTGCTGGATATGATGGGATATCGGACACAGCTATTGGAATTTATCGACATGGAGCATACACCTAAAAATATTCTGATTCGTGCCGTCAAAGGGCAGGCGGGAGAACAATCCGTTTTGTGGCGTGAATACACAGCATTTCGGGATTTTATTCATGCTGATCCTTATTTGGAACGCGCTTGTGCGGATTTGCTTCCCGAAGGAGCGGGGAAGAAGCAGACACATAGCTAGGAATATAGTAAAAGTGGAGCCACTGCGGGGTGGCTCCACTTTTTTGTAGTTTACAGTTCATGGTTGCAGTACGCAAAACATCTATCCGCCATAGGCGCTTCTAAAAGCGGTGCACAAGACATCGCGATCTACCTTCCACAATGCCGCGAGCTCCTCGCTGACGTCTTCGTCCCACCAGTCGCATAGTAGTTTGCGATTACTATGGTTTTCCGCAATCCAGATAAGGTGTCCGACGACCTTGCGGCAGTATAGCTCCTCGCCCTGCTTGACCAGATCAGGAGCAATGTGAACAGGCAGACGTTTGCAGGTTCGATACAACTCTTTGGTACATGCGCGGCGGATACCACGAGCCGTGGGTAAACGGGATTGTGAATTG
This sequence comes from Paenibacillus sp. MZ03-122A, assembly GCF_024213325.1. Classification (NCBI taxonomy): domain Bacteria; kingdom Bacillati; phylum Bacillota; class Bacilli; order Caryophanales; family Paenibacillaceae; genus Paenibacillus; species Paenibacillus sp. MZ03-122A. The sequence continues at coordinate 212,638 of NZ_JANAVI010000008.1, forward strand.
TCATGTTTGGGGAATTTGCCGGGAGGCATATTGTACCCCCTCCTCTCTCTCCCAACTTATGCGGGCAGAGGAGCCGGGGTCACTGACCTCCCTATTGGGCGAAGTGGCGACTTGTTCTGCCGCTGTGATACACTAATGAAAATAGAGAAACAGGCAGGGAGTGGGAAGAGAATTGGACCAAATATCTAGTATCATTAATTATTTGTTTGAGATCATTCGTAGTCTTGGGTATTTTGGTATTATGCTAGGCTTGATGGTTGAGGTCATTCCAAGCGAAATTGTCCTCGCTTATGGTGGCTTTTTAGTATCCTCGGGTCATATTAATTTTTTTGGCGCAGTCGTTTTTGGAACGATTGGCGGGGTTCTGGCCCAGTTGTTCATTTACTGGATTGGACGCTATGGCGGCAGACCGGTATTAGATAAGTACGGGAAATACATACTTATCAAAAAAAGTCATGTCGACCATGCTGAAGCCTGGTTTAACAAATACGGCACAGGGGTCATTTTCACAGCTCGCTTTATTCCTGTTGTGCGTCATGCCATCTCAATCCCTGCCGGGTTGGCTCGAATGAACGTATGGCGCTTTATTATTTTGACGACGCTAGCGATTATACCTTGGTCTGTTTTGTTTATATATTTAGGTATGCTGCTAGGAGACAAGTGGGAGCAAATTGACGAAGTGGCAGCACCTTACATCAAACCGATTTTGCTGGTTGCCCTTGCGCTCTTGATCATTTATTTTGTTATCAAATGGATTTTGTCCAAAAACAAAAAAGGAAGTGTATAACATGAGCCGTACTAATGTATCGCAATACTTCGGAAAGGGCTTAAGCCCTGAACAGTTTATGGAGGGCATGGAAAAGAACAAAGAAGCCTTCCGCTCTGGGTACGATCAGTTTGTGTGGAATCGCGAAGAGGATCGAGAGTATTTTGAAAGCCTGAACCATCGGGATGATCTGCGCGTGCTTATTTTGGCTGCCGACTGGTGTGGGGATGTGGTACGCAATGTGCCAGTTGTGTTCCGTGCACTGGAGAATAGCGGGATTCCGACCGAAGTATTAATCTTGGAAAACCATCAGGCGCTGATGGATGACTTCCTGACAATGGGCGGACGTGCTGTACCGATTGTGATTTTTGCGGATACAGGAGGTCACGTACTTGGCCACTGGGGACCACGCCCTGCACATGTCCAACAAATTATGATCGAATTCAAACGTGAAAATCCAGATCGGGAAGCCGATGATTATCAAGAAAAAATCGCAGTTGCTCGTAAAGAAATGGCTGAAAAATATGGGGAGGGAACCGAGGTCCATCCTGTGATTGTTCAGGAATTACGTGAGCTGATCTCGGGATTTTAACTTATGGTGCTATCTATTCGCAGCTTTAATCTCGGTCCACTTCAGACGAACGCTTATTTGCTTCAAGGGGATGATCCACAGCGCGCCATTATTATTGATCCAGGAATGAATCCGGGTCCTTTGCTGAGGGCGATTGAGTCTCTGACTATTGAAGCTATCCTGCTGACCCATGCCCATTTTGACCATATTGGAGGGGTGGAGGAGATTCGCAATGCCAAAGGATGTCCGGTGTATTTGCACACCTTGGAGCAAGACTGGCTCACATCTCCTAAGCTGAATGGCTCCTTGATGTGGCCAGAGGCATCTCCACCAATCTCAACCGGTCCTGCCGAATACGATTTGGCGGAAGGTCAACAATTGAACCTGATCGGGCACACGTTCAAGGTGTTCCATACACCGGGCCATTCACCCGGAAGTGTCAGCTTTTTGTGTGGCAAAGATCTTTTTTCCGGGGATGTGCTATTCCGTCAGGGCGTTGGACGCACGGATCTGACGGGTGGGCGGGAACGGGATCTATACGATTCTATTCAAAACAAATTGTTCCCGCTCGGAGATGACGTTACAGTCTATTCCGGTCACGGTCCCAAAACGTCCATCGGTTATGAGAAAGCTAACAATCCGTATATCCGGTAAATGTGATGAAACTTTCAGGAGGGGCAAAATCAAAGGTGTGACAAGTTTTGCCCCATTTCGACAACAAATTATAAATTACGTATAGACAAAGGTTTTTATTTTTGTTAACATAAATTTATTAAAGTTACATACTAAACTCGCGAAGCACGCAAGCTGTGGATGAATCCCGGTTTGCGTTCTTTTTTTTGCCCATTAAGAGGATAAACAGGCATGAGGCCGTCAGATCACAAGGGGGAGCAAGAATGAAAAGAAAACATATATATGGGGTACAACGTGAGATTGGAGGTAGTTTCCGTGTTCCCAATATAATAGATATTGAAGATTCTGTGGTAGGTTCCGAACCGAAGATCATAACTTGGAAAAAGGTGAGACGACAGGGCGGAATCCCTTCACAAAACTGGCATGTGAGGCTGAATGAACACAGGTTGGGACGTGGAGACGGTCGATTATGAAGATACATAGATGATATAGACAAGCTACTTTTTTTTTAGTAGACTTAGCAGATAAGTTCAGACAAACGGGGGGGCTAACGATGCATCATTTAGGAGCTAGAATTATGATCGTCGCGGATGCTTTTGAGCAGAATCTTCCTGTGGGCGAACATGGTTATATCATTGCTTACGACCGTAATGCGGACAATGCTTTTGACTATGTCATTCGCGTACCGAAGGTGAACCGCAATTTTTTTGTACCATCCGGGGACATCGAGCTGGAGGAGAGTATTCTCAAGCTAGAAGCCGAGCGGATTGAGCGTGAAGCGCTGATAGATTATGCCCTTGCTACTCATAATGAGCAACTGTTCAAGCATGTAATGAACGGTGGTCTTGATTCGGTAGAGACTGAAGAAGAAGAAACCGCGGCAGAGTTGTTGTCACAGGCTGATTTTATCAGACAAGTCAATTTGCGTGCTTGGATATAGGAGTCGGCTACTGCCGACTCTTTTTAAAAATATATAATGGGCACAATCTCAGCTCTTATAGTTATCTCGAAAGAGCACCGAGAGGTGCTTTTTTTATATTCTTTTAGCAACATTTCCCTCATTGATGTACAGTTTGCTTCTGTACCGCGTCAAAGATTGAATTGTAAAGGGTTCTATCCTATAATTAAAAACGTTATTTCAAAGTTCGGTGTAGCATTTTTTAATATCAGGATTTTGCAAAATTCGATTCCAGTCATTTATTGGACTTTTTGCAAAATCCTCATATACATGAGGAGGGTTTTGTATGAACATTTCCACGGAAGATGTCCGTCACGTAGCCAAGCTGTCTAGGTTGAATCTGACCGCGGCTGAAGAAGAAACGATGACAGGACAATTAAACGCCATTCTCCATTATGCGGAGAAGCTGAATGAGCTGGATACGGAGCAGGTAAAACCGACCACTCATGTGCTGCACGTCAGCAATGTCATGCGAGACGACGAAGTTCGTGAAAGTTTGACACATGAGCAAGTGATGCGCAATGCACCTGAAGAAGAAGACGGACAGTTTAAGGTTCCTGCTGTTCTGGAATAGATCTCATATTTGAAAGGAGGATGCAAGTTGAGCTTGTTCAATAACACATTGCCCGAGATACATAACAAGCTGCATCAAAAGGAAATTTCCGTGAGTGATCTGGTGGGACACGCTCTGGAGACGATTGGTGCGCGGGAAGACAAGATCAGAGCTTATATTACCGTTGACGAGGAACAGGCCCGTGCATCCGCACGTCAGCTGGATGATCAGCTGATTTCCGGAGAGGAAAGAGGGTTGTTGTTTGGTCTGCCGGTTGGTATTAAGGATAATATTGTGACAGAAGGGCTGCGTACAACATGTGGCAGTCAGTTTTTGAAAAATTTTGATCCCGTTTACGATGCCACAGTTGTTAGCAAGTTGCGCGCAGCGCAAACTGTGACACTCGGTAAAATGAACATGGACGAATTCGCCATGGGCGGCTCTAACGAGAACTCCAGCTTTTTCCCTGCACGTAACCCTTGGGATTTAGAACGTGTTCCCGGCGGTTCCAGTGGCGGCTCGGCTGCGGCTGTTGCAGCAGGTGAGGCTTATTTCACGCTCGGTTCGGATACAGGTGGTTCCATTCGCCAGCCCGCTTCTTACTGCGGTGTAGTTGGCCTGAAACCAACCTATGGTCTAGTATCCCGTTTTGGATTGGTGGCTTTTGCCTCCTCTTTAGACCAAATTGGACCTATTACTAAAAATGTTCAGGATTCGGCCTATGTCCTACAAGCCATTGCAGGCTATGACCATAAGGACTCCACTTCTGCAAAGGTAGACATTCCTGATTATTTGAACGCTTTAACCGGGGATGTAAAAGGACTTCGTATCGCTGTGCCTAAAGAGTATCTTGGTGAGGGCGTAGATCCACAGGTTAAGGAAAAGGTGCTCGACGCACTGAAAACGCTGGAAGGATTGGGCGCTGTATGGGAAGAAGTATCTCTCCCTCACACGGAATATGCGGTAGCGACATACTACCTGCTGGCTTCATCCGAAGCGTCATCCAATCTGGCCCGCTTTGACGGCGTGCGCTATGGTGTGCGTTCTGACAATCCGGACAACCTGCTTGATCTTTACCATCAGTCCCGTACGCAGGGGTTTGGTCCCGAGGTGAAGCGTCGGATTATGCTGGGCACCTATGCACTCAGCTCCGGGTACTACGATGCTTATTATTTGAAAGCTCAAAAAGTGCGCACGCTGATTAAACAGGATTTTGATCGTGTATTTGAACAATATGATGTAATTATCGGACCTACTGCACCGACAACTGCTTTCAAAATCGGCTCACAAGTGGATGATCCATTGACGATGTATTTGAACGACATTTTGACGATTCCGGTGAGCTTGGCTGGCGTGCCAGCCATCAGCATTCCTTGTGGTCTTGCAGATGGAATGCCAGTCGGACTACAAATTATCGGAAAAGCCTTTGACGAGTCTTCCGTGCTACGCGTAGCTCATGCTTTTGAACAAAATACCGAATTTCACAAGCAGCGTCCGCAGCTGTAATTTGCTAAAAAGGAGGGAACCTATTCATGTCTACAACTACATCCAAATATGAGACGGTCATCGGACTTGAAGTGCACGTGGAATTGCATACGAAGTCTAAAATATTTTGTGGATGCTCGACATCCTTCGGAGCACCACCCAACTCTCATACATGTCCGGTCTGTCTCGGTCATCCAGGGGTGCTGCCGGTATTGAACCGTCAGGCCGTTGATTATGCAATGAAAGCAGCAATGGCGCTGAATTGCACCATTGCTGATGTGAGCAAGTTTGACCGTAAGAACTATTTTTACCCCGATTCACCTAAGGCTTACCAAATCTCACAATACGATCAACCCATTGGCGAAAATGGCTGGATTGATATTGAAGTGAATGGTGAGACAAAGCGTATCGGTATTACCCGACTGCATCTGGAAGAGGACGCAGGGAAATTAACACATGTTGATGGTGGCTACGCATCTTTGGTCGACTTTAATCGGGTCGGCACACCATTGGTCGAGATCGTTTCGGAGCCGGAAATATCTTCGCCGGAAGAAGCCAAGGCCTATCTGGAAAAAATACGTGCCATTATGCAGTATTGTGACGTATCCGATGTGAAGATGGAGGAAGGATCACTTCGCTGCGACGCGAATATCAGTCTTCGTCCGCATGGACAAAAAGAGCTGGGAACTAAAGCGGAACTGAAAAACATGAACTCCTTCCGTGGCGTACAGCGCGGACTGGAATATGAGCAGTTCCGGCAGGAGCAGACGCTGGACGAAGGCGGAACGATAGTACAGGAGACACGTCGTTGGGATGAGGCGCAAGGTAAAACCTTATCCATGCGTGGTAAGGAACAGGCTCATGACTATCGTTATTTCCCAGACCCGGATCTGGTTACATTGCATATAGATGAGGAATGGAAAGAACGCATCCGTGCTTCGATTCCTGAATTGCCTGACCAGCGTAAAGCACGCTACACTTCGGAATATGGATTACCTGAGTATGATGCGCAGGTGATTACGTCCTCCAAGCCATTGGCCGATTTGTTCGAGGATAGCCTTCAATTCACCAAGGATGCCAAAGCAGTATCCAACTGGATTATGGGGGATCTTCTCGGCTATTTGAACAGTGCCGGTGTAGAGCTGTCGCAGGTTAAATTGACCGGTCGGGGCTTGGGCGAAATGATCGGACTGCTGGAGAAGGGAACGATCAATAGCAAAATCGCCAAAACGGTCTTCAAGGAAATGCTGGAAAGTGATAAACTGCCACAGCAAATTGTTGAAGAAAAAGGGCTTGTACAGATCAGTGATGAGGGTGCAATCTTGACCATTGTCGAACAAGTTGTAGCAGCTAACCCGCAATCGGTCGAAGATTACAAAGCCGGCAAGCAAAAGGCCATCGGCTTCCTAGTCGGTCAAGTGATGAAGGAGAGCAAGGGAAAGGCAAACCCTGGCCTTGCTAATAAGTTGCTGACGGAAGTGCTGAACCGCTAATGGCATAGATTTGACAGGGGGCTTGTCTTTTAGGGACAGGCCCCTTTTGCATAGACGCTGAGAACGATTGGCGCGAACAAACTTTAGAATCCTGATGGCATTTTATGAGTTTCCTTAGGAGGGAAAACAGCATGGTTACCCTATGTTCATTGGAAGATGATGATATCGTCAGTCAGATATGGCGTCTACAGCACGTTGCCTATAGGCTGGAAGCTGAGCTAATTGGGTTTGATGAGATTCCTCCACTGATGGATACATTGGATACGCTGAGAAGCTGTGGAGAGTATTTTTATGGGTGGCTGGAGGACGGTGAATTGCTAGGAGCACTGGCTGTGCAGTCTGAGTCGCCCGATTCGCTTACCCTTACCCGTATGATGGTTCACCCAGATCATTTTCGTAAAGGCATTGCAGACTCTTTAATGAAGCATGTTTTGAATGAATATCAAAATATCCCGTTGTTTATCGTCTCTACAGGAACTTTAAATACTCCTGCGGTGACATTATACCGAAAACATGGCTTTCGCCCCGTATCTGCGGCCGAGGTCGCCCCAGGCGTGGAATTAACCACCTACCATCTGCATAAGTTGGAATAGCATTGAGACATCATTAAATTGGCATTAAAAACGCACATAAGCCCACAAATCGCGCACCCGGAGTGGGAAACACGACATAACCGGGAGGAGAGACCCGAATGAATAATCCGTGGATTATAGACGATTCACATATCATTTTACGGCTTTTACTGTCCATGCTTCTCGGTGGATTCATTGGCTTTGAACGCGAACGTTCCAATCACGCAGCTGGTTTGAGGACTCATATTATGGTCAGCCTTGGTTCGACGCTGATTATGCTACTCTCCATTTACGGCTTTGCCGATTTTATTAAAGAAGCTAATGTACGCATAGATCCCGCTCGTTTGGCTACGGCTGTGATCACTGGCGTAGGCTTTTTGGGTGCAGGGACGATTATGTTCACAGGTAAATCCATTACCGGACTAACGACTGCGGCTTCCATTTGGGTCGTGGCTGCTATTGGCCTTGGGGTGGGAGCAGGCTTTTATTTCCCGTCTATAGCGGCGACAGTGCTCGTATTTTTAAATTTATGGGTGTTTAACAAAGTTGAACTTCGGTATATGCGTGGACGCAAGCGTCATCTTATTACATTGTACGGATTGTCCTCTCACGGACTGCTGGAGCAGATTTCGACTTATTTAGAGCAAGAAAAAGTGGAAATACGTAAAATAATGATTAAAGAACATGAAAATGTCCCATTTCACGAATTACACCCAGATCGGCAGAGTATGGAGGTTTCCCTAGAGGTGCTGGCCCGTCATGATTTTAATCCCGTACGTATTGCAGCTGATTTACGACAATGGGAAGATATAGCTGCTGTCTCCGTTGAGTAATAGTCTACCTTTTTTTAACAGTTACTCTTAAATCCGATTGGGGTACTATGTAAGCATCGAAGTATTTTCAGCGGAGCCACGCATGGGATTCAAAGGGGAGGATGGCATGAACTCGGAACAACCGTTACCGTCTGGAGAGGCTGGACAGCTACAAGCATCGGAACAGCGGGAACAGCCCAGACAGGGGAAACGTCTAAAATACGCTAAATTTCGCAAAGTGATTGCTATTATCATGGCGGCATTGTTACCCGGACTGGGACATCTTTTTTTAGGGCTGTTTATTAGGGGGCTTAGTTTTATTGTATTGCTCCTGCTAGATATTTTTGCGATGCTGTATGTTTCTTCTGATGGCTTGAGGATTAACATCCCATTACTTATTTTGCTTGGATTGTTCATACCCGTTTTATATTTTTATAATGTATATGATGTCTTACAGTCAGCAGATTACATGGTTCGTTATCGGCGTAAGCCAGATCGTTATGCACGAATGGATGCTAAAGGCCAGCAAAGTAGTCCTTTTTATGCATGGGAGAGAGGCTTTGCTTTTGCTGTGCTATTGGTGGCAGGCGGTGGGCTTATGATTTTGTTCCGCATGAAACCTCGCTGGTTGAGCATTTTCTTTGAGGATTATGGATTCCTGACGCTGGCCATTTTATTAATGATGATCGGTTTATCCCTTTTTCTAAGGGAAGCCTTTCTGTCCTTTAAGCGTAAAAAGTTGAAAGAAAGAGGGTGAAGCTGGCGTGCACCGTAAAATAAGAGTCGGTCGCTACACCTCTTCGCTTCTGTTGATGGCTGTAGGCATTTTGCTTATTGTAGATGTGTTTCAAAATACTGAATATATGCTTCAGCTCCTCGTTTGGTGGCCCGTAATCTTCGTGCTTTGGGGACTGGAGTATCTGATTTTTTTTGCTGTGTACTATTATAAAGAAGGCAAGTCTGACAACGGAAGGCGATTCAGGCCTGACCTAAAGGGGATTCTGTCCGCTTTGGTAGTGGCAGCCTCGGTTTTTATCGTGACCCAGCAAAATCATTATATGTATCTGTGGAACCGGGTCAGTCTCAATCTGACATCAGCCTCTATGGATTTTAGTCAGGCTAAAGAGAATCGGTATGATATGGGTGGTGTACTGGTACCTGTAACTATGCAGACGTCCGATTTAGTAGTTGATTCGGTTAATGGTGATGTAACACTGATCAGACGGCCTGTGTCCAATATAGAGGTACGTGGGACTCTATGGGTGGATCAAGCGCCTGCTGCCGAAGCGGACAAGATTGCACGAGCTTCTTCACTGACTTCTACCGACGGCAAGACCATCCAGATTCGTCCGGAGGCACAGTCATACGGAGCTTCAAGCAAACGTCAGCCCCGTGTGAACATGCTGATCACCGTGCCGGAGGACCGGCGGTTCAATGTGCAGATTAGAACCTCCAACGGGAATATTACCCTGAATGGAGTTGATGCTATTGACAGCATTCGGCTCGAGAGCGGTAATGGAAATCTCACCGTTAATGACGCTATCGGCAATGTCAAGGGAGGCACGCTGAACGGTCAGGTTAAATTGCATCGGATTTCTGGAGATGTAGATGTGCGCACGAACCGTGGCGATATGCAGGCAGGAGATATTGAAGGAGCTGTGACACTACACACCATGGTAGGTGATATTCAACTCGCTCGCTCGGAAGGGGACATCACCGTAGATACTCAGAATGGTGACATGAATGTGCTGAATTCTACAGCCAAGCTGAATGCAACTTCGCTTAATGGCTCTATCAAAGTGCATAGCGAGCAGGTGGGCGGAGATTGGAAAATATACAGTGCTGTCGGTGATATCGTATTGGATCTTCCGTCGAATGGAGATTTTCAGTTAGAGGGTTCAAGCAGTTATGGTAATCTTCAATCCGATTTTCCATTTAAAATAGATAGTAAAAGTATTTCAGGTCAGAATGGGGCAGGTAAGTATGCGATCAACGTAGAGGGTAACAGCAATTTAACCATTAAAAAGTTACTGATGCCGTCGTTACCCGACTTGGATGATTCCGGGGGTACGACTGCGCCCGATACATCTGAAAGCTCTCCGGCTGAACCCGGAGCTCCTGAGTCAGATACCTCTATAGGAACATCCGGCGACAATACGGCGCGTTGACAAGAAACTTGAGTAGACCGTACAATGTGAGTAGGTTTAGAAGTAAGTTGTAAATAGATGCGTGGTAATTGATAGGATCGTAAGTAAGGGATAAGGCGGTGGACATATATGGCGGCACGCGTCCAGCATGCTTTGGAACTTCTGAAGAAGACAGGTGTACGCATAACACCCCAGCGTCATGCCATATTAAACTATTTAATGGAAACTATGGGGCACCCGACTGCAGATGAAATATATCGAGCGCTTGAGTCCAAGTTTCCAAGTATGAGTGTGGCTACGGTTTATAATAACTTAAAGATGTTTATAGAAGCGGGTATGGTACATGAGTTGACCTATGGAGATAACGCCAGTCGTTATGATGCCAATATTTCGGAGCACTATCACATCATTTGCGAAAAATGCGGAAAAATTGAAGATTTCAGTTATCCCTATTTGGCTGATGTGGAACGCCATGCCGCGTTGGAAACAGGCTTCGAGGTGCATGGACATCGTATGGAGTTACACGGAGTATGCAAAGCTTGTAGTAACATACAAACGTAACGAAACAAGGAATAGAAGTTTTTTTGTGCGGTATGTATATATTGTAATGGATTGGAAACGTGAGGAATTCCCCATAAGCGGGGATTTACCGCGTTTTTTTATTTAAATCACTTTATTTTTGTAATTCAAAGTTTATACAATGGAGGTTCAATATTGGCCAGAAATCATTCCAGACGCCGCCGTAAACGTTCACGATTCAAAGGAGCGGCAAGCCTGCTATTATTTGCAGCGATTATATGCGCAATTACTGTCGTATGGTTTGGTAATCCCCTTCACGAGAAACCCGATTGGCAGGGCAGTGTCCGTCCTATTTTTATGCAGGGCAAGTTGACTGGGTATGAAGCTCAAAGCTCGGGCAAGAACATGCTGATGCCGCTTAAATTGGTGCAAAGTCAAATTGATCCTACAGTTCGCTATGAGGATGATAGCCAAACCGTCATTATGGCGACGAGACAAAGCCTGCTCTATATGAAGGTTTCGAAGGCACAAGGGGAACTGAATGGTAAGACATATGCGCTGAGCGTAGCCCCTCAGGTGATCAGTGGAGAGGTATATATCCCGATAGAGGCTGTACGTGAAGTATACGGCGTTTCTATACACGAAGACCCTGTAACTGGTGCTGTCATCCTAATGAAAGCTGGAGAGAAGGTCAGGCTGGGGAGTGTAGAAAAGAAGGATGGCCCACAGGATGCTAGAATTGCCTTACGTAAAGAAGCCTCCAGCCTATCTTTCATTTTGACAGATATATCTCAGCGGACGAAGGTACGTATTTGGTCCAAACAAGGAGATTGGTGTTTTGTTCAATTAGACAATGGCTATGCGGGATACATTAAGTCAGACCATATCGCTGAAGGAGAAGAGCTTGTGATCCCTTCGGCTAAAGACGATTTGTCCATCTCGGAAAAACATTGGGAGGGTAGGCCAGTAAACCTCGCTTGGGAAGCCGTCTATAATCGCAAGCCCGATCCTTCCAAGTTTGATCCTATGCCTGGAGTAAATGTGGTGAGTCCTACGTGGTTCAGTGTCGTCGATCCTGAGGGCACTGTAGAAAGCAAGGCAGATCCTGCCTATGTCAGCTGGGCACATCGCAAGGGGATGGAGGTTTGGGGCTTGTTGAGCAACAGCTTTAATCCCGAATTAACAACTGAAGCATTGTCTACCTTTGAACGTCGAAAGGCGATTGTAGATCAGATGATTTCACTTGCCCTAGAAAATGATCTGGATGGTATTAATATTGACTTTGAAAATGTTCATACGAAGGATGGCCCCAATGTCACCCAATTTTTGCGGGAACTTAAACCGATGGCTCGGGAACATGATTTAATACTGTCCATTGATGTTACGCCTAAATCTCAAAGTGAAATGTGGTCAGCTTTTTTGGATCGAAAATCATTGGGCACCATCACAGATTACCTCATGGTAATGGCATATGATGAGCATTGGGCGGCTAGTCCAAAGGCTGGTTCTGTCGCCTCGCTACCATGGACGGAAGCGTCAATTAAGCGAATTATTCAGGAAGATGAAGTGCCGCCTCAAAAAGTGATTTTAGGTATTCCGTTATATACTCGCGTGTGGTCCGAGACTCCCAAAGAAGGGAAGATTAAGGTCACCTCCAAATCACTTGGTATGAAGTCAGCAGCGGATATCATAGCCAAATTTAAGTTGAAGCCTAAGTTTAGAGCTTCCGAAGGCCAGAATTATGTCGAGTATACAGAAGACGGCGTGGTCAAAAAGATTTGGCTAGAGGATCAGGTATCTCTGAAGGCAAGAGTAGAACTTGCCAAATCGCTGAAGCTCGGAGGAATTGGTGTGTGGAATCGAACTTTTGCTGATGCAAGTGCTTGGGTAACACTGAAAAAAATAAGTGAATAAGATAAAAAATTATACAATTGAAGAAGGAAGTTTCTTATTTATGTAGAAATGATCACATGTATCCAAATATCCAATTTGCGGTCATAGCCGCCTTGCAGGTATGGAGGGAGAAGTGCAGCTAACCAAATTAAACCTAATGTATGATGAATTGTTGCAGGAAGATTCAATAGGTATTATTTCGTACAGAAAGCCGGGAGAGTATTTTCACGGTTCGATGTTGTATGACTTTGATGAACTCATTCTAATTATTGGAGAAGGCACCAAGCCGGTTCGTTCTATTCAACACTTATTTATGAATGGCTTAAGATGCCAAGTGTTGTACACAACGCTCAGTTGTCTGAAGGAATGGATTATCGCTGGTGAACAAGCCAACATTATAGATTATGTACTAGAAGGTCGTATTGTCTGGGAACGGGATGACAGGGTCCGTCTTTTAAGACAGGAAATTGTTGATTTTAACGATCCACTACGGGAGCAGAAGCGATTTCATGAGTTCTCCCGCTTTCTGGTCAATTACGTTCATGGTAAAAGAGCGGTGCGAGAAGGGCGGATCATTGACGCTTATCAAAGTGTTCTGAAAGCATTGGATCATTGGGCATCTATTGAACTCATTGAACGGGGGATTTATCCAAAGACTCACTTATGGGTTCAGGTACAGCCTCTGGATCGAACGATTGACAAACTGTATAACGAACTCACATTAAGTACAGAAACCTTGGAGCAACGGGTTGAACTAGTATTGCTTGCTTGTGAATTTTCAGTGATGTCAAAAATGGAGGAGTGCTCATCTCCGCTATTCCGTATATTAGGCAGCAGACGGGAACCCTGGTCTATAAATGAACTTATTAACCATTCAGAGCTAAAGAATCTTCAATTGGATCTTACCGTCGTGCTCCGTAAACTGGTATATCGTTCACTTATTAGAGAAACAGCTGCCGGGGATTTTAGGGATCGTGGGCAAAATCGTGAACTGCGTTACTCCCTTATTTGATGTGCAGGGTTGATTTGTCAGGAAGAAAGGTTGTTAAATCGACTTTTCTTCCTTTTTTGTACGTGATTTAGTGTTTATAGATAGTTACAAAATATAAATTATTAATTTAGGTTGACGAGTATATAAAATATGTGCTAAGTTATAACTCGCCCCATTAAGCAGCATGAATAATTTAGATCTGTTTAAAGCAGGATAAACGTGTTGCTTCAAGCGAAAAAATAAATTTTCAAAAAAAGCTTGACGAAAAATGAAGTTATGTGTTACATTATTTAAGTCGCCGCTGAGACGCGGTGGTGAAACAAAGTGAGACATTATGCAGGTTTGATCTTTGAAAACTGAACAACGAGTGAGTAAAACGATTTTGTTCGCAAAATCAAAACAAGAGATATTTTATCTCGTCAGTTTCAAAATGAGCTTATCGCTCTTTCTATAAACTAGCTTCGGTTGGTCTTTAATGGAGAGTTTGATCCTGGCTCAGGACGAACGCTGGCGGCGTGCCTAATACATGCAAGTC
>NZ_JANAVI010000009.1:0-224018 GCF_024213325.1 Paenibacillus sp. MZ03-122A
CGAACACGACCGTTAAGCCCTCCAGCGCCGATGGTACTTGGACCGCAGGGTCCTGGGAGAGTAGGACGTCGCCAAGCAACAAGCAAGAGAGACCATGATCTTCTGAAGATCTTGGTCTCTTTTTTTTGCGTTAAAAGACAGTGGGATTTTATTTAAAGTGAGTTTGTTATAAGTTCAACTGGATAAGTGGATATTAACTAATAAATAAGAAGACGGTTTTAAAATAATTTAGTACCAGGTATTAGTATCTGGTGTTATAATGTGAATAAGGATTACAAAGGAGAGTGATCAGATTGTTGAATTCAAAAGCTAAGCTTACGGCCTTTGGCACTTATGTACCTGAACGGATTTTGACGAACGCTGACTTGGAGAAGCTTGTGGATACGAGTAACGAGTGGATTGTACAGAGAACGGGTATGCATGAAAGACGCATTGCGGCTGAAGATCAATATGTATCGGATTTATGTATACAAGCTATTACTCGTATGATTAACCTGTATGACGTAAATATAAACGATGTTGAGATGATCATTGTAGCGACGAGTACACCTGATTACTACTTTCCAAGCACGGCTTCACGTATTCAGGCTCATTTTGATATTCCAAACACAGGATCAATAGATGTTAGTGCAGCATGTGCAGGTTTTTCCTATGGACTTCATTTGGCAAATGGCCTTATTACGAGTGGTCTGCATCGTAAGGTGCTGGTAGTGGGAGCCGAAACGTTGTCCAAAATTACAGATTATACGGATCGGACGACGTGCATACTTTTTGGAGATGGTGCAGGGGTTGCACTTGTAGAATATGACGAGGATGAAGGATCATTTTTAACTTCAGATATAGGTACCTATGGGCAAGGGGGAGCACATCTTTACCGTGTGGGATTATCTGATCATTTGGATGGAGAGAAGCTGCAAGACCATGGATTTATTGCTCAAAATGGACGAGAGGTTTATAAATGGGCTGTTCGCTCTGTTCCAACGGGAATCGAACGATTATTGGATAAGGCAAATATGAAGAAGGCGGATCTTGATTGGTTTGTACCTCATAGCGCTAATTTGAGAATGATCGAGTCCATATGTGAAAGAAGTACAGTACCTTTGGAAAAAACGCTGACAAGCGTAGAATTGTATGGTAATACATCGGCGGCATCCATCCCGTTGGCTTTGCAGTGTGGTTTGGATGATGGACGTTTACGGTATGGACAACATGTGTTGTTATATGGATTTGGGGGAGGCCTCACCTATGCGGGTCTGCTATTAAAATGGAGTGTGCCTGATTTGTAAGTTATCCTAACCCATGTAGAAGCAATAGCACTAGTATGTACGATCATGTTAATAAGAGCCGTTGGCATTAGAATTTATCGTAAGTTGGCAGGATGCTATAATTAACACTATGAGAGAAAGGAGCGTAACATGAAGGTATTGGTATTGGCAGAAAAACCGTCCGTGGCCAGAGAGATTGCACGTGTGATGGGTAGCCGCGAGAAGCATAAAAGTTATATAGAAGGACCCCAGTACGTGGTGACGTGGGCACTGGGACATTTGGTTGGCTTAGCAGAGCCAGAGGATTACGATTCTAAGTATGCGACCTGGAATTTGGAGGACCTACCTATTCTTCCGAAGAGTTCAAAGTTAAAGGTGCTGCGCGAAAGTAATCATCAGTTCAAAGCTGTGCAGCAGCTCATGAAGCGGCAGGACATTGGAGAGCTTATCGTGGCAACAGATGCTGCCCGCGAAGGAGAATTGTTGGCACGCTGGATCATCCAAATGGCAAACTGGAAAAAGCCCTTCCGGCGCTTATGGATCTCCTCGCAGACGGACAAGGCGATTAAAGCAGGTTTCGCAAAGCTATTGCCTGGTCAGCAGTTTGATCGTTTATATGAATCGGCTCGCTGTAGAGCTGAAGCAGACTGGATGATTGGTCTCAATGTAACTCGCGCGTTGACTTGTCGTTATAACGCCCAACTTTCGGCTGGAAGAGTGCAGACACCAACGCTGGGGATGATTATGGAACGTGAGAAGGAAATTACCGAATTCCGTTCTCAGGAATATGATACTCTGACGGCGGATTTTGGCGATTTTCAGGCAACTTGGCGGGCAGAAAGCGGGGATTCACGCATGTTTGACCGCACTCAAGCAGAGGCTTTGCGCCGAAGACTTGAGGGGGCCAAAGGCACAGTTGCCAGTGTTAAAAAGAGCGAAAAGAACGAGCCTCACCCGCTGGCGTATGATTTAACGGAGCTGCAAAGAGATGCTAACCAGCGCTATGGCTTTTCGGCTAAACAGACTTCTAATCTGCTTCAGCGTCTGTATGAGCAGCATAAGCTGGTGACCTATCCACGTACAGACAGCCGTTATCTGACATCCGATATGGTGGATACACTTAAGGAAAGGCTCAGTAGTGTAGCAGTAGGTCCGTATGCTTCCTTGGCACGTCCGCTATTGCGTAACAACCTACCAATCACAAAGCGAATTGTGGATGACAGTAAAGTCACGGATCATCATGCGATTATTCCTACTGAGCAGACATTATTGCTTAATCAGTTGAGCCCTGAGGAACGTAAGCTGTATGATCTGATTGCACGACGTTTTATCAGTCTATTCTATCCACCTGCACGTTATGATGCTGTAGCCGTATCAGTAACGGTGGAGCAGGAGACGTTTCAGGTAAAAGGTACAACGGTAAAAGATAGCGGATGGCGTGCTGTATATGACGCGAACCATTATGATATGGATGATGAAGAAGCAGAGGATCGGGAAAACAATGGACGAGGCGTTATTTTACCTGAGCTGCAAAAAGGAGATTCTGTCCGGTTACAGCGTTGTCTTGTACGACCTGGGCGAACAATGCCGCCGAAGCGTTATACAGAAGCTGCCCTGCTCGCTCAGATGGAAAAACATGGACTGGGTACTCCTGCTACCCGTGCCGATCTGATTGAGAAGCTTGTCAGCTCGGATACGATTGAGCGTCAGGGGAACGTGATGCATCCAACCGGGAAAGGTAAGCAACTGATTGAACTGGCGGCTCCACAGCTTCGAACGCCCGAATTGACGGCACGTTGGGAAGCGGAGCTAGAACGGATTGCTCGTGGTCAAGGACAACCGGAACCGTTTTTGAATTCTATTCGTGCTATGGCGAAAGAGCTGGTTTCCACTGTGAAAAATAGCAATGCGGAGTACAAGCCCCATAATGTGACGAATAGTCATTGTCCAGATTGTGGTACAAAGCTATTGGAGAAGAAGGGTAAGAAAGGCAAGTTCCTTGTATGTCCAAGTGCGGATTGCGGTTACCGTCGTTCAGGGGAAAAACGTTTGTCCAATCGACGTTGCCCGCAGTGTCATAAGAAAATGGAAATGAAAGAGGGCAAAGCAGGATTGTATGTAAGATGCCTGCCCTGTGGCATTACCGAGACGTTGGATAAGGACAAGCAACGGGTAAACAAACGGGAACAGCAAAAGCTAGTAAGACAATTTGAAAAACAGGAATCTTTTGGCTCCAGTTTGGGTGATTTGCTTAAAGCAGCGATGGAACAAAAGCAGGGCAAATAGCAGGCAAATAACGGATGACCAAAAATGCTACAGTCAACATAATCAGCAGGTATACGTCGGTATAAAAACGATCACTCCTTGGCATGGTAAGCCGAGGAGGTGAGTATTTATGTCCAAACATAAACCGCTTAAAATCAATAATCAGCAAAATAAATCAAGCATACTGGAGGAGGAAATTGCTGCTCATCCAGAGAAGCAAGCGAAATATCCTCCAAGCTTGAATGGGATTCCCAAACAGCAGTCTTGATGCTGCGTGGGAGGGACAACGAATTATTGTATAGAACCAAGACGATTGGACGTCAGATGAAGTAGTTACTAATGCTAGACCTGTCTCGCAAAAAAAAGAAGCAGCAGTTACGGTGGTCAACCGTAATCGCTGCTTCTTTTTCATAATAGAATGTTGATTTATTTGAATTGGGATAACTACTTTTAGTATTCATTAAAAAAGGATTGAATTTGGTTAACATCGTGTGTTTGGGTCAAAGCAAGCATGAGCAAAATCCGTGCTTTTTGCGGATTAAGCGAATCGGTCGATACAAAGTTCGATGCCGCGTCTTTTGTTGACGGGGACACCACTCCACTTCCCACGCGGCTGGAGCGGGCAATGATCACTCCTTTTTTACCTGCGGCCTCTGCGCCTTCTGAGGAGGTCTTGGACAAGGAGCCATTACCGGAACCAGCTACGACAATTCCCTTGGCACCAGCTGCTACGGCTGCATCATACAGATAGCGACCATTGTTTTGATATTCGTATAAAATATCTACTTGTGGTAGTTGAGTCAGGTTAGAGATGTCGAATACAGAAGAAGTCGTATGCTTGTGTGTGGATTTGTTGTAGTAGTACACTTGATCGCCCACAACAGCTCCAAGGTACCCCTGCTCCACAGACTTGAACGTATCGACTGCTGTTGTGTTCGTTTTGGTGATGTATCTTGCTGCACCGATACGGTCGTTCAACAGGACGAGTACACCCTGACCTTTAGAGGCCGAAGCCCCGGCGACTTTCACTGCATTATAAAGGTTGAAGGGACCATCAGCACTGATGGCAGTAGCTGGACGCATAGAGCCAACGACAACTACTGGCTTATCGCTTTTGATAACAAGATTGAGGAAATAAGCTGTTTCTTCTAATGTATCTGTACCATGTGTAATGACAACGCCATCTATATCGTCTCTGGCAAGCAGTTCATTGGTGCGTTTGGCAAGTTTTAAGAGGATCTCATTATTAACGTCGGGACTACCTACATTAACAACTTGCTCACCACTGACATTTGCAATACTTTTCATCTCAGGAACGGCATTGATCAGAGTTTCTACACCCAACGCGCCTGCTTTGTAGCCGGTTGTATCCGTATTGACGGAAGATGATCCTGCAATGGTCCCTCCTGTGGCAAGTATTTTAATATTGGGTAAATGATTGGTTTGAGGATTTTCGGATTTGTCCGACGTAGTAGTGGTAGAAGCAGGTGCAGTTGTGCTGTTGGTAGCTGCTGCCGCAACCGCAGCGTTGGCGGTAAATCCACCACTCCATAAGGTACTACCGAGAATAAAGCTAGCCAACAGGGGAATCATCGTCATTTTTTTCATGTTAGTCATATAAAGCTCCTCTCCAATCTTAAACCTCAAATATAAATGATAGATTAACTGACAAATATTTTGTCGAATTACGTTAATATCACGAATTATAGGGTGTAAAATTACTTTTAGTCAACACCTATGTTAGGAAATATGACTTTAGAACTTATTTATTATAAATGTAATCGATTTCAAAAAAGACATGTGCAAAACAAAACAACAAGCAGATATCTCATAAGGAGTCTGCTTGCTGTTATTGTGGAAGCTAAACAATAGAGTTTACCCTGTAATCAATTCGCATAAAAGGCTGCAGGGTTAAGTTAATACTTTAGGTTAATAACGCGGCTATACAGCTTAATGCAGATTCGTTGATCAAGGATTGTTGGAATGCTGTTTTGTCGGCAAGCTGGCGCTGGGAGTTCCTTTTCCTCGTTTACGGTTGCGTTCTGCCTTTTTTGCATTTTCTCGCAGCTTTTCAACGTATTCATGGGTGCTTTCCATCGCAGTTCCTCCTTTAAGACGAAATAGATGCACTCGGGGATTGCCCTTATGCCACCTTACTATTTCCGCAAAAGCGCTATCCAAGTCAGAAGAGGCGTTGTTTCTGTAAAAGGGGTGGGGTTATAATGAGGGGGAGAGCGCTATATAAGGCCTAATACCTGAACTTGGTACGGTGTGCAAAAGGAGGAGAGACATTGCAGACAGGCTTGTTGGTATGGCTGCTGTTTATCAATGCAGTAGGCTATCTGGTAATGTCGGAGGATAAAAAGAGAGCACGTAAACATCGTGATCGTGTACCTGAACGGACGTTGTTTTTCCTGGCCCTGATCGGGGGAGCGTTAGGCGTTCTAATTGCCATGTACCGTAAACGCCATAAAACACGGCATATGAGCTTCAGACTAGGTATTCCTGCGTTGCTATTCATGAACGCATTGCTGTTTGGTTATTTTTTACGGTAAGGCTGGGGGTTTAGGTTCTCATAGGGAAGTTTAATGATGAGTGAGAAGACTATTTCAGCCATCCGGTGACATGGAATGAACAACCACAGGAATACATATTTCAGGCTTTGAATCAATAAACTGAATGAGGAAGAGGTGCATATTATGATATTTTCAAAAGTATTGCTTGCTTATGACGGTTCGGATGCATCCAACAAGGCTTTGTTAAAGGCGGCTGAATTGGTCAAGGCATCACCGTCCTCGAAGCTTGAGGTGGTAACGGCATTCGATTTTCCTCGGATCTTTATGGGCGAAGGTTTGGCTCCAATTCCGGCTTCAATAAATAAAGAATATTACGATTTGGCCGAACAAACTACGGATGAAGTTAAAAAACGACTTGCTGAGCAGGGTGTAGATGCCAAGGTGGAACTGATTCAAGGTTCTCCAGCCGAAGTCATTTTGGATTATGCCAATGAGAATGGCTTCGATGCGATTGTGATCGGCAGCCGAGGTTTAGGTGGTATCCGTGAATTTGTATTGGGTAGCGTAAGTCACAATGTGGTGCAGCATGCGCGTATTCCTGTGCTGGTCGTAAAATAACTAAATAAAAAGTAAAAGTCGGTTTACTGCCTGTATAGGGAGTGCCGACTTTTATTTTTTTTCAGTGGGATGCGTTGCGGTCGCTGTTATCAGGGGAGGGGAGCGATAGCTAAATATAATACAATAGTCCTGACCTGTAGGTATATAAGGGTACTGATTTCACTAAACACGAACATTCTATTGTATGATTATTCTAATGTTCGTTTTCAAGTTGACATAAGGTGTAGGGAATTGTTAAACTAGGAAGTGTATTATCGATAAAAAATGAACTTAAGGTACAATTTAATAAGGTACACATGTTTGAGCCGAAACAAACCACGATCATACTTGTAAAGAATATCGATTGGGATGGAATAGGCACAATGCTAACTCGTATAATGCCGGGGATATGGCCCGGAAGTTTCTACCTGGAAACCTTAAATTTCCGGACTACGGGAGACATACGGCTGAAGCCGCATTGGATGCGGTGGAAGAGGCTTGCTTTTGGCATGCCTTTAAGAGGCTCTGTCGTTTGTTTTTTCGTAGTCCGGTGTCTTGAAAATAACGTTATTTTCGAGTGCCGGATTTTTGGCGCTTATTGATAAACAGGGAGTGAAGGACATGTCAGTGCAGGTCGCTGTCATTATGGGCAGCACATCAGACTGGGACACCATGCAGCATGCATGTGCTGTGCTGGACGAGCTTGAAATCGGATATGAGAAAAAAGTAGTTTCAGCCCATCGTACACCGGATTTAATGTTTCGTTTTGCAGAAGAGGCCGCTGGGCGTGGACTAAAGGTCATTATTGCTGGAGCGGGTGGGGCTGCGCATCTGCCAGGAATGGTGGCTGCGAAGACAGCATTGCCGGTCATTGGTGTGCCTGTTCAGTCGAAGGCTCTGAACGGTCTGGACTCCCTGCTCTCCATTGTGCAGATGCCGGGTGGTATTCCGGTTGCCACTGTGGCAATTGGTAAGGCAGGCGCTACAAATGCAGGACTGCTGGCAGCACAAATATTAGGCGCTTTTGACGAAATGATAAGCCAGCGGGTTTTGGCGAGACGCGACCGTATTCGTGATGAGGTGCTGGAAGGCAGTGACTCGCTATGAATGGGGCAAGTGAACCCGCAGGCCGTATCCGACCTCCTGGTACAACGATTGGACTTTTAGGAGGCGGGCAATTAGGAAGAATGCTTGTACTGGCCGGAACCAATCTAGGATATCACTTTGTGACACTGGACCCTGCACCGGATAGCCCTTGTGGACAGGTGTCAGAACAAATCCGCGCTGCCTATGATGATGAGCATGCGGCCAGAGAGCTGGCTGAGCGGTGCGATGTGATCACGTATGAGTTTGAAAATGTGGACGCAGGTGTGGCTGCGCTTTTGGAACAGGAATCCAGCGTACCGCAAGGTAGTAGTCTTTTGTACACAACACAGCATCGTCTGAGAGAAAAGCGTTCTATTGAAGCTGCTGGTGTCCCTGTCGCTCCGTATCGTGAAATCAGTAGTTCTGCGGATATGGTGCAAGCGGTAGCTGAACTGGGTGTACCGTGTGTGCTTAAGACAGCAGTCGGTGGTTATGATGGCAAGGGACAAGTGGTCATTCGCCAACCGGAGCAAGCCACGGCTGCCTACGAACAACTGGCAGGAGGCGGTGCGGAACTGGTATTGGAACAGTTCATTCGTTTTCGCTGCGAAATCTCGGTGATTGTAGCTCGCAGCACGAACGGTGAAGCCAAAGCCTTTCCACCTGCCGAAAACATTCACGTGAACAATATTTTGCACACGTCAATTGTGCCTGCACGTGTGCCAGAGCCTGTCCAGGAGGAAGCACGCAAGTTGGCGCTGGCTGTGGCAGAGTCGCTGGGTGCGGTGGGACTGCTCGCTGTGGAGATGTTTGTCACCGAAGACGGACAATTGTACGTTAATGAGTTAGCACCACGACCGCATAACTCTGGTCATTACACGATGGAGGGGTGCGCGACGTCGCAATTCGAGCAGCACATACGTGCGATTTGCGGTTTACCCTTGGGCAGCACGAAGCTGCTGACTTCCGTTGTGATGGTCAATGT
Source organism: Paenibacillus sp. MZ03-122A (assembly GCF_024213325.1). Taxonomy (NCBI): domain Bacteria; kingdom Bacillati; phylum Bacillota; class Bacilli; order Caryophanales; family Paenibacillaceae; genus Paenibacillus; species Paenibacillus sp. MZ03-122A. The sequence continues at coordinate 8,715 of NZ_JANAVI010000009.1, forward strand.
GCTAGGTGAGCATTTGGAGGATGTGGTTCGGCGGTTTGCGCAATCGGATGTTGAAGCTGAAAGATTGGATGTTGTACCCAAGCTGCATTTGTATGGAAAAAGTGAAGCCAAGCCAGGCCGAAAGATGGGACATATTAATCTATTGTGCCAGGATGCGGAACAAGCGCTGGAATGGATTGAACAAACCAATATTTGGGGGAATAAATAGTCATGATCGAACGCTATAGCAGACCGGAAATGAGAGCGATTTGGACGGAAGAAAATAAATTTAAAGCGTGGCTGGAAGTAGAGCTGTGTGCCTGTGAAGCTTGGGCGGAATTAGGGGTTATTCCAAAAGAGGATACTGTGGCTCTGCGTAAGAATGCAAGTTTTGATATTGAACGGATCTATGAAATTGAGCAGGAGACAAGACATGATGTCATTGCTTTTACCCGCACGGTATCCGAAAGTCTTGGAGACGAGCGCAAATGGGTACATTATGGCTTGACCTCCACAGATGTAGTTGATACGGCACTGGGCTACCTGTTAAAGCAGGCGAATGAAATCCTGGAGCGCGATATCTTGAATTTTATTGAAATTTTGAAGGAAAAGGCATTGGCTTACAAGCATACACCGATGATGGGACGTACACATGGAGTGCATGCCGAGCCGACCACATTCGGACTGAAGATGGGATTGTGGTACGAGGAAATGAAGCGCAATCTGGAACGCTTTCGTTTTGCGGCTGACCAAGTACAATACGGTAAAATGTCCGGTGCAGTTGGGACATATGCCAACATTGACCCGGCTGTAGAAGAATTTGTATGCCGCAAGCTGGGCACCAAGCCTGCACCCATTTCTACACAGACGCTTCAGCGCGACCGTCATGCCGAATACATGGCAATATTAGCGTTGATCGCCACATCGCTGGACAAATTTGCTACAGAAGTTCGTGCTCTGCAAAAGAGTGAGTTCCGTGAGGTGGAAGAAGCTTTTGCCAAAGGTCAAAAAGGTTCTTCCGCGATGCCGCATAAACGCAATCCGATCGGCAGTGAAAACATCTCCGGTCTGGCGCGTGTGATTCGTGGGCATATGGTATCTGCGTATGAGAACGTAACCCTGTGGCATGAACGCGACATCTCGCATTCTTCTGTGGAACGTATTATCCTGCCGGATGCAACAATGCTGTTGAACTACATGCTGAACCGTTTTGGCAATATCGTAAAAAATCTGACGGTCTTCCCTGAAAATATGAAGCGCAATATGGCACGTACGTATGGTGTACCATTCTCCGGCCGTATTATGACGAAGCTGATCGACAAAGGCTTTAGTCGTGAAAAAGCCTACGATACCGTGCAGCCGCGTGCTATGCAGGCATGGGAAGAACAACGCCAGTTCCGCGAAATCGTCGAGGCGACCCCGGAAATTACTGCCGTGCTCAGCGCAGACGAAATCGAGGATGCGTTCAACCCAGCCTGGCATCTGAAGAACGTGGATACGATCTTCAAAAAGCTGGGATTAGGGGAGTAGGAGGGAAGGTTGCTGCGTGGTGAGGCCGCTGCGCCAACGGATCATTCTTCCGATTGCTGTTGCCCCTGGATTCCTGTGATTGTATAAGACCAGATAATTGGTTGGAATCCAGAGGCAAAGGCAAGCGCTGACGCTTCTCCAGAACGATTCCGTCCGCTCCGCTGCACCCAGCACCAACCCTCATGTGGGAGCAGAACTAGGGAAGGTGCGGCACATAAGATGCCGCACCTTCCCAAAGGCGATGGAAAAGAGTGTTCCACTGCTTTCTATCGCAGGCCACGTTCTCGGGAGGGCTGCCGAATTTGCGCAGCAAACAGCCCGCTGCCCTCCCGAGAACGCGCAGGCTCAAGAAGCGAAGCCTTGAGCCACCGTATCCGTGCGCAGCGTAGCACATGCGCACAACAGGGCGAAGCCAGAATGCTCGCTGCACGGCATGCCGTGCTACGGCCACGGGCCGAATGGTATTGCGGCGACATGTGCGTAAAAACGTTGTTTTGTACCAACGTAAAAGCGTTGCTGGATGAAAACTTGTGCGAACAAGCCTTCATCCAGCAAAACGCGCTCACACCACTCTAGCCACATAATAAACGCCCCCATCCCGCTCACCAAGCCAACCCTTGCGGGAGTCCCGAGGGCAGCAGCCCTGGGGGTCCTCCCCGAGGGGAGGATTTAGGAGGGGAATACTCTTTTGGAAGAGGTGTAATGAAATGTCATTGTCTACTGCCGAAGGCCTGATCCATGCGCCGCTCTTGTATAAAGGCAAGGTGCGTGAACTGTATGATCTCGGAGAGCATTTTCTGATTGTGGTGACAGACCGAATTTCGGCTTTTGATTATGTGTTAGAGCCACCCGTGCCCGAAAAGGGGAATGTGCTGAATAAGCTCAGCGCTTTCTGGTTTGAGCAGACGAAAGACTTGTTGGAAAACCATGTCGTGCACACTGATGTGAACAAGCTCGGGCATGTGATCGACGAACAGAATAAAGAGTTGCTGAAGGACCGGATCATGGTCACGCTGAAGGCTGAACGCATCGACATTGAGTGTGTGGTGCGCGGATATATTACCGGAGGCGGCTGGCGTCAGTATGAGCAGAACGGTGAGGTGAACGGCATTCCATTGCCAGAGGGGCTGCGTAAAAACGAGCGCTTTCCCAAGCCATTATTTACACCAGCTGCAAAAAATGATGTTGGACACGACGAGGACATTTCCCTTCACCAAATGAAAGAACTGGTCGGGGTTGAACTCACAGGTGAGCTTGAGGAAAAGAGCTTGGCGTTGTACGAATTTGCACGTGCTTTCTGCGAGAAGCGGGGGATTATTTTAGCCGATTGCAAGTTTGAGTTTGGTCTTGTTAACGGTAAGGTGATTTTGATTGACGAAATTTTCACTCCAGATTCATCCCGTTTTTGGGCGCAGGAAAAGTATGAGCTGGATGTTGAGATTGACAGCATGGACAAGGAGCCGGTACGAAGCTATTTGGCATCATCCGGTTGGGACAAGAATAGCAAGCCCGATCCATTGCCTGCTGAGGTCGTAGAAGAAACAACTGCAAGATATACGGATATTTGGCGGCGTCTGACGGCACAGTAAATAGTAATCATAATTCAACCAATAGGATTCACTCATTCGGAGGAGGAACTGAAGGAACATGATGAAAGCAACAGTCTATGTCACGATTAAGCAAAGCGTTTTGGACCCGCAGGGGGTTGCGGTGCAAGGCGCACTACATTCTATGGGTTTCGGAGAAGTGGACAGCGTCAGAATTGGTAAGTATATGGAATTGAATCTGGATACAACAGACCGCGAGAGTGCTGAAAAGCGCATCATTGAGATGTGCGAAAAGCTGTTGGCCAACACGGTCATTGAAGACTACCGCTACGAACTGGAGGGCTGATTCCATGAAATTTGCAGTTCTGGTTTTTCCGGGCTCCAACTGTGATATTGACTGCTATAAGGCGGTAGAGGACACGGTCGGTGAACCTGTCGATTATGTTTGGCATACTGCGACGGATCTGTCGCCTTATGATTGTATTCTTGTTCCAGGAGGCTTCTCCTACGGGGATTACCTGCGTTGCGGCGCGATTTCCCGGTTTGCTCCGGTGATGAAGGAAGTTGCCAAAGCGGCTGCCGAGGGCAAATATATTTTAGGGATTTGCAACGGATTTCAAATTCTGACCGAAGCCGGGTTGTTGCCAGGCGCTTTACGCCGTAATCTGTCGATGAAATTCCTATGCCGGGATACGGTGTTGCAGGTTGCGAATAACCAAACACCTTTTACAAGAGACTATGCTGCTGGTGAAGAGATCATTGTTCCGATCGCCCACGGTGAAGGCAACTATTACTGTGATGATGAGACGCTGGCTCGTTTGCAGGCGAACAATCAGATTGTATTTAAATATAAAGATAATCCTAATGGTTCCGTGACGGATATTGCAGGGATTTGTAATGAGCAAGGTAATGTGCTGGGTATGATGCCCCACCCGGAACGCGCGGTGGACGCATTGCTCGGGACGGATGATGGCAAACGTATGTTTACATCTATTTTGAACGCTTGGAGGGATCGACATGGCGCAGCAAGTGTCCGCTAAGGAACCGACGGCAGAGCAGGTTGCCGAACATAAACTGTATCAGCAGATGGGTGTATCGGACAGTGAATATGCGTTGATCTGTGAATTCATGGGACGTCAGCCCAATTATACGGAGATAGGCGTGTTCAGTGTCATGTGGTCAGAGCATTGTGCTTACAAAAACTCCAAGCCGTTGCTGCGTCGTTTTCCAACAAGCGGTCCACGAGTTCTGATGGGACCCGGCGAGGGTGCAGGCATTGTAGATATCGGTGACAACCAAGCGGTTGTATTTAAGATTGAAAGTCATAACCATCCATCCGCTGTGGAGCCTTTTCAAGGGGCAGCGACTGGGGTAGGCGGTATCATCCGTGATATTTTCTCCATGGGTGCAAGACCAGTTGCGGTGTTGAACTCTCTGCGTTTTGGCAAGTTGGAGAGCGACCGTGTGAAATATTTGTTTGAGCATGTGGTATCCGGTATTGCGGGGTACGGGAACTGTATCGGTATTCCGACTGTAGGTGGCGAGGTTGTATTTGATGAAAGCTACGAAGGCAATCCGCTCGTCAATGCAATGTGTGTCGGACTGATTGATCATGATAAAATCCAGCGTGGTGTGGCTAAAGGGGTCGGTAACCCAGTGTTCTATGTGGGCCCGCCGACAGGTCGTGATGGGATTCATGGAGCGACATTCGCATCGGTTGAGCTGACAGAAGAATCTGAAGCGAACCGGACTGCGGTTCAAGTAGGCGATCCTTTTATGGAGAAGCTGGTTATGGAATCATGTCTGGAACTGATCGACAGTGGTATTGTGCTGGGTATTCAAGATATGGGTGCCGCAGGACTTACCTGCTCCAGTGCGGAGATGGCGAGTAAGGCTGGCAACGGTCTGGAGCTGTATCTGGATCAGGTACCGCAGCGTGAAGAGGGCATGACACCTTATGAAATGATGCTGTCCGAATCACAAGAACGGATGCTGTTCGTAGTAGAGCCTAAGGATGAAGCACAGGCACTGGAAATTTTCGAGCGCTGGGGTGTTATTTGTGCAAAGGTCGGTAAAGTGACGGATGACGGTCGTTTGCGTTTGTTCCATCACAATGAAGTGGTCGGAGACATGCCAGTGACGGCGCTGGTTGACGAGTGTCCGATTTATGACAAGCCTTCCGAAGTCCCTGCTTATTATGAGCAAAATGCTGCTATTGACACACTTCGTTATGCAGAAGTGACCGATTTGAACGGTGCGTTGAAAAAGGTGCTGTCATCACCAAGTGTAGCCAGTAAGAAATGGGTATACGAGCAGTATGACTACATGGTACGCACGAGTACAGCCGTTCGTCCGGGATCGGATGCAGCTGTTGTGACTGTGCGCGGAACTCGTAAGGGACTCGCCATGACGACAGATTGTAACGGACGTTATGTATACCTTGATCCAGAGGTAGGCGGACGGATTGCAGTCAGCGAAGCAGCGCGTAACATTGTATGCTCCGGCGGCGAGCCGTTGGCAATTACGGATAACCTGAACTTCGGTAACCCTGAAAAGCCGGACATTTTCTGGCAAATGGAAAAAGCCGTGGACGGTATGGCAGAAGCTTGCCGTGTACTGGATACACCTGTCATCGGGGGCAATGTCAGCTTGTACAATGAAAATGCTAAAGGCTCCATCTATCCGACGCCTGTTGTCGGTATGGTAGGTCTGGTACATGATACAGATCATATTACGACACAAGGCTTCAAAGCCGAAGGCGATGTGATTTTTCTGGTAGGGGAAACGAAGGCTGAGCTGGGAGGCAGTGAGTTCCAAGCTGTCGTACACGGTGTATCCGAGGGACGCCCGCCTGAGCTGGATTTGAACGTAGAGAAAAAACTGCTGACTGCGGTACTGGGAGCGATTCAGGGCGGATTGGTACAATCTGCGCATGATTTGGCAGAGGGCGGATTGGCTGTAGCGCTTGCGGAATCTGGGATTAGCAGCGGATTGGGAGCACAGGTCAACGTAGAAACGACTTTGCGTCCTGACCATGCTTTGTTTAGCGAAAGCCAATCCCGTATTTTGTTATCTGCATCGCCGGATAAAGCGTCTGCTCTTGAAGCACATCTGCGTAGTTTGGAAGTGCCAGTTACTGTATTAGGAAAAGTTGAAGGATCACAATTGACAGTTGAGGTGAACGGACAACCTGCTTTGAACGAGGCAGTCGCCAGTTTGAAGCAAATCTGGGAGGATGTCATTCCATGTCTGATGAAATAACAGCACGGACGTTGTGGACTGGAGATTATTATAATGAAGGCTCTGGTAAAGAGGGGCTGTTTGATAAATTAAAAGAGGAATGCGGCGTGTTTGGAGTGTATAGGCACTCCGATGCCGCTTCCCTAGCATATTACGGATTGCATGCACTCCAGCATCGCGGGGAGGAAAGTGCAGGCATCTGTGTGAGCAGTGGCGACGAGTTCCATTATCATCGTGGAATGGGGCTTGTAAAAGAAGTATTCAATAAAGATTTGATGGCTTCGCTGACAGGCGATATTGCCATAGGACATGTGCGCTACTCGACAAGTGGAGACAGTAAGCTAACGAATGCACAGCCTTTGGTGTTCAAGTATCGTGATGGCGATCTAGCAGTAGCTACGAACGGGAATATTGTGAATGCTTTGCAAATCCGGCATGAGCTGGAGCAGGGCGGGTCTATTTTTCAAACGACCAGCGATACAGAAGTAGTGGCGCATTTGATCGCACGATCATCCAAGGATTTAGTGGAGGCCGCGAAAGATGCATTGAAGCGTATTGTCGGCGGATTTGCCTTTCTGATTATGACCAACGATAAATTGCTGGTCGCCTCTGATCCCAATGGCTTGCGTCCGTTGACGATGGGCAGATTAGGTGATGCATATTTGTTTGCTTCTGAAACCTGTGCTTTGGAAACGATTGGGGCAGAGCTGTTGCGCGATATCGAGCCGGGTGAACTGTTGGTGTTGGACAAAAATGGTCTGCACGAAGACCGTTACAGTGAAGGCAAGCATCGTAAAGCACTGTGCGCGATGGAATATATTTATTTTGCCCGTCCTGACAGTGATTTGAATGGTTCCAATCTTCATGCTGCGCGCAAGAGAATGGGTAGCCAGATGGCGCTGGAAGCTTTTGTCGATGCGGATCTGGTGACAGGAGTGCCGGATTCCAGTATTTCGGCTGCGATTGGTTATGCTGAACAGACAGGTATTCCTTATGAGCTGGGTATGATTAAAAATAAATACACTGGACGTACCTTCATTCAGCCGAGTCAGGAGCTACGCGAGCAGGGTGTGAAAATGAAGCTGAGCGCTGTACGACGTGTTGTTGAAGGTAAACGAGTCATTATGATCGACGATTCTATTGTCCGGGGCACTACATCCCGCCGAATCGTGAATATGCTGCGGGATGCAGGGGCACTGGAGGTACATGTACGTATTACCTCGCCGCCTTTCAAAAACCCGTGCTTCTATGGCATCGACACACCGGATCGCCGGGAGCTGATTGCTTCATCTAAAACCGTCGAGGAAATTCGTGAGGAAATTAACGCCGATTCGCTTTACTTTATGAGCGCCGAGGGTTTGATTGCCGCTGTAGGTGGATATAACGAACAGGATTACAAAGGCGGCTTGTGCCTAGCCTGTTTCGATAATGATTACCCGACTCAAGTAGATTTCAAAGGTGAAGAAAAGTTCGGATGTAGTTGTTAGTATAGGGAACAAAAGAGGTACAGTCGGTGCATGTTGTAGGTGAGGGTGGTTCTGAGGGAGCCACTCCGCGTGTGGAAGGTTCTTCCGATCGCTGTTGCCCTGGATTCCTGGATTGGAATAACCCCTTAGAGGGTTGGAATCCAGCGGCAAAGGCGAACGCTTCGCTTCTCCAGAATCCTTCCACCCGCTCCGTTCCTCAGATGTGCAGCATTTTGCAGCAGTGCCTGTACCTCTTTGGTTCCCACCGGGAAGAGGATAGGTAAGGTCGTTAAAAACTCATGGCATAACTATTTCATGCCATGAGTTTTTAACTGGCGGCCTGTGGGACCGCCCGTGAGCCAGCGAAGCGAGGCTCAGGCAGCAGGCAGGGTAAAGCGCCTGCCTCAAGGGTCAAAGAAGTAAGCCGCCCGTTGGCGCCGTTCACTTCTTTGCCCGGCACGTCCCCGCCTTTGCGAAGCAAACAGTCCGGGACGTGCCCCGCCGCCTCTATTCAAGGCGGCCACGCACTAAAGCGTGTCCTTGTGAATTGCGGGAATGACCCGCAATTCACAAAGGACAACACGCGACTCACAGCACGAACCAACCCACCAAGTAGCACCCAACCCTACACATCTGACCGATTCTTGAGGGGTCCAGGGGGAGCAGCCCAATGGAATCCTCCCTATTAGGGAGGACTTAGGAGGGTCAATCATTTGAAGGAGTGTTCATGAATGTCCGAAGCATACAAAAACGCAGGGGTAGATATCGCTGCCGGTAATGAAGCAGTAGAACGGATGAAAAAGCACGTTAAACGTACCTTCCGTCCCGAAGTGCTGACGGACTTGGGCGGATTCGGTGCATTGTTCGGCCTGAATAAGGATAAGTACGAGGAGCCTGTACTCGTTTCCGGTACCGATGGTGTCGGCACGAAGCTGAAGCTTGCTTTCGCAATGGATCGTCATGACACCATTGGTATTGACGCGGTTGCGATGTGTGTAAACGACATTGTCGTCGGGGGAGCGGAGCCACTTTTTTTTCTGGATTACCTCGCTTGTGACAAGGTTGTGCCCGAGAAAATTGAAGCTATAGTCGCTGGAATCGCAGAGGGATGCCATCAATCGGGCTGTGCGCTGGTCGGCGGTGAAACCGCAGAAATGCCAGGGATGTATAGCGAGGGTGAATATGATATTGCCGGATTCACGGTAGGGATTGTAGATAAAAGCAAAATTATCAACGGTAGCTCCATTGCTCCCGGAGACACAGTGATCGGTCTGGCCTCCAGTGGAGTTCACAGTAACGGCTTCTCACTGGTGCGCAAGCTGTTATTGGAACAGCAGGGTTATGATTTGCATGATGAAATCGAAGGCTTGAACGGCAAACTGGGCGATGTACTGCTGGAGCCGACGAAAATTTACGTGAAATCTGTTTTGGCATTGCTGGACAAGGTAAAAGTAAAAGGCATGGCGCATATCACAGGTGGCGGTTTTATTGAAAATATCCCTAGAGTGTTACCGGATCACGTCAATGTGGATATAGAATACGGCACTTGGCCGATTTTGCCAATCTTCCAGCTCATGCAGGAAAAAGGCGTAATCTCCAACAAAGACATGTTCACAACCTTTAATATGGGTATTGGGATGATAATCGTTGTAGGCGAAGAGCATGCACAGACTGCACTGGAAGTTCTGAAGGAACAGGGCGAAGCCGCATATGTGATCGGAAAAGTAACGGAAGGCAGTTCTATCGTGACCTTTACGGGAGCAGAGGTGTAATGAACGAGTACCGGATTGCTGTTTTTGCATCAGGCGAAGGGACGAATTTTCAGTCATTGGTGGATGCGGCTGCGCGAGGAGAACTGGGTGGCGCCTCGGTAGAATTGCTCATCTGTGACAAGCCTGCGGCTCCTGCCGTAGCTAGAGCCCAGAAAGCTGGAATTGCGTGCCATACTTTTCGACCCAAGGAATATCCTTCTCGAGAAGACTATGAGCGTGAATTGGTGGCTTTACTGGAGCAGAAATCGATTGATCTCATCGTGTTAGCTGGCTACATGCGTTTGCTATCCAGCGTCATGGTCGATGCCTACGCAGGAAAAATTATTAATATTCATCCGTCACTACTTCCGGCATTTCCAGGGAAAGATGCTGTTGGACAGGCATTGACCTATGGGGTCAAGGTAAGTGGCGTTACCGTTCATTTTGTGGACGGGGGCATGGACACGGGAGCCATTATTGCCCAGCGTGTCGTGGAAGTTGACGACCATGATACAGCGGAATCCTTATCCGCAGCCATTCAATCCGTGGAACGCCAGCTATATCCAGAGGTAGTTGGCAAATTGGCCCAAGGTAAAATCCAATTAAATGGTCGCAAAGTGATTTCACTTCTCTAAGAATGATTGTAATTTGTCATATCATTGTCATATCAAGGATGCTGTACAGGCATTTTCCGATATTTCTCGGGAAATAAAATGATAAAAGAGAATTTTGCAAAATTCTGAAAGAGCTAAAGGAGGAGACAGGGTGAGTATTAAAAGAGCGCTCGTCAGCGTATCGGATAAGCGGGGGATCGTGGAATTTTGCCGCGAGTTGTCCAAATTGGGTGTGGAGATCGTTTCGACAGGGGGAACGAGCAGCTTGTTGTCGAAGAAGGGCATTCCCGTCATCGGCATTTCAGAGATAACGGGTTTTCCTGAAATTATGGATGGACGTGTAAAAACACTCCACCCTGCGGTACACAGCGGCTTGCTGGCTGTTCGGGATAATGAAGAGCATCAGCGTCAGATGAAAGAACTTGGATTGGGTTATATTGATCTGGTCGTTGTGAATCTGTATCCTTTTGCGGAAACGATCGCCAAACCCGGTGTAACTTATGAGGACGCGATTGAAAATATCGACATCGGCGGTCCAACGATGCTTCGTTCTGCGGCAAAAAATCATGCTTTTGTCAGTGTGGTAGTCGATGCTGATGACTATAGCACAGTGTTGGAGGAAATTCGTAAGGATGGCGATACGGAACTGAATACCCGTAAGCGTTTGGCCGCAAAAGTTTTCCGTCATACGGCGTCATACGACGCTTTGATATCCGATTATTTGTCGAATGTGACAGGTGAGCCGTTGCCTGAGCGTTACACTGTAACCTATGAAAAAATTCAGGATTTGCGTTATGGCGAAAATCCACATCAGCAGGCGGCATTTTACCGTGAGCCATTGGCGGCAAAGGGTACGCTGACAACAGCGAAACAACTTCACGGCAAAGAGCTGTCTTACAATAACATCAATGATGCTAATGCCGCTTTGCAAATCGTCAAAGAATTCAGCGAACCTACCGTAGTAGCAGTTAAGCATATGAATCCTTGTGGTGTGGGGATTGGCGGAAGTATTTATGAAGCGTACAGCAAGGCGTATGCAGCTGATCCAACCTCGATTTTCGGTGGCATCGTAGCGGCTAACCGGATTATTGATGGTGATACAGCGAATAAGCTGAGTGAGATCTTTTTGGAAATTGTACTGGCACCGGGCTTTACGAAAGAAGCATTGGAGACTTTAACGAAAAAGAAAAATATTCGTTTGCTTGATCTGGGTGAGCTTTCCCGGTCTGAACAGGCAGAGAGCCGTTTCGTCGTGACTTCCATTGAAGGTGGTATGGTAGTTCAGCAAAATGACATTCACGCTGTAGACTCAGATGCACTTACAGTTGTAACGGAGCGGGCACCATCCGAGGAAGAACTGAGACAGCTTTTGTTTAGCTGGAAAGTGGTTAAGCATGTGAAATCCAACGCCATCGTACTGGCGGCAGATAATATGACCATTGGCGTAGGCGCAGGACAAATGAACCGTGTCGGCGCGGCCAAGATTGCTATCGAGCAGGCCGGTGACAAAGCAAAAGGTGCCGTACTGGCATCCGATGCATTTTTTCCGATGGGCGATACGTTGGAGTTGGCAGCTAAAGCAGGCATCACAGCAGTTATTCAGCCGGGCGGCTCCATCAAAGACGAAGAGTCCATCAAGGTTGCAAACGAATACGGCATTGCCATGGTCTTTACAGGCGTACGTCATTTCAAGCACTAACTTGTATGAGTTGAGGATGCAGCAGCATTTTCACCTGAACAATCTTAATGGGAGCGGGAGGAAACACCTGAATGGATATTTTGGTTATCGGAGGGGGCGGCCGCGAACATGCAATTGTGTGGGCGCTGAAGAAAAGCCCCAAGGCCGGGCAAATCTATTGCGCACCAGGCAATGCTGGTATCGGACAGTTAGCGGAGTGCGTGCCGATTCCGGTGAGTGACTTTGACGCGCTGACAGAACTGGCGGAATCCAAAAAGGTAGGACTTGTCGTGGTTGGTCCCGATGATCCGCTGGCAGATGGTATTGTGGATGCTTTTGAAGCGAAAGGCATTCCAGTATTCGGACCGCGTAAAAATGCAGCGGAAATTGAAGGCAGCAAAATCTTCATGAAGGATTTGCTCCATAAATATCATATTCCGACAGCAACCTATCGCAAGTTTTATACTTACGAGGAAGCACATGCATACTTGAAGGAACAACCGATTCCGGTTGTCATTAAGGCAGACGGACTCGCGGCAGGCAAAGGGGTAACGGTCGCTTACTCAATGGAGGAAGCGGAAAAGGCTCTCTCTGACATTATGGTGACCAAGGTGTTTGGTGAAGCCGGGGCACAGGTCGTGATCGAGGAGTTTCTGGCTGGTCAGGAAATGTCGATTCTCTCCTTTGTCGACGGCGAAACGGTTCGTCCGATGGCCGCGGCCCAAGACCACAAGCCCATTTTTGATGGTGACAAAGGGCCGAATACAGGTGGCATGGGTACGTATTCTCCGTTGCCTCACATAGCCAATTCTATTATTGAGGAAGCAATTGAGACGATCATCAAGCCGACGGCCAAGGCCATGGTTGCTGAAGGGCGTCCATTCCGAGGTGTATTATTTGCCGGATTGATGATTTCGCCGGATGGCAAGCCAAAGACCATTGAGTTTAATGCACGTTTCGGTGATCCGGAAACTCAAGTGGTTCTGCCTCGTTTAAAATCCGATCTGCTCGATATTTTTCTTGCTGCTGTAAATGGCACGCTGGATCAGGTGGAGATCGAGTGGAAGGATGAAGCGGCGGTATGTGTGGTGCTGGCATCTGGAGGTTATCCTGGAGCTTACGCCAAAGGTGTACCTATCCACGGATTGGAACAGGTAGACGAAGCTATCGTGTTCCATGCTGGAACGGGCATCAACGAACAGGGTGAGTGGGTAACGAACGGCGGACGTGTATTAGGTGTGGTCGGCTTGGGACGTGATATTGCCGGGGCACGGAACAAAGCTTACGAACAGGCGGATCGTATTACCTTTGAAGGTAAACAAAACCGTACGGACATTGCGGCAAAAGCATTGCTGTAGCAGCGATATAAAGGATAAAGAGAACCTCTGTGGAGGTTCTCTTTTTGTTCAAAGGAAATAAAGTTGTAGACTGAGAAAATAAAGCGTTTTCTTAGTGCTTGGTTTACAGCAACAAGGAATTCACCCAAAAAAGGTTGTTTTAGTTCATTCAAATGATTAAACTAACGGTTAATAGTAGGTTCAAGTAATTGATGAGATGAAGAGGGGGAAACCGAAATGAAGACGATCAAGTGCATGATGGACCACCTGTACTGGGCGGACGGACGCATCTTGGACGCGCTCGAGGAGAGTGAGACGAAGAACAAGGAACTTCTGAAGCTGGTTCGGCACGTCGCGGTCGCGGAACGAGTCTGGCTGTCCCGATTGCAGGGCAAGGGTAGCGCGCAATATTCGTTGTGGGAGGAAGCAGAAGACCTGACGGCGATTCGGACGATATTCGAAGAAAACGCCGAACAATATCGCGTCTATATCGAAGGGCTCGAGGAATCCGAGTTGGACGAGATGATCGACTATGCGAACCAGAGCGGGGTTCCGTTCCGAACGTCCGTCCGGGACATCCTGTCGCAGGTCCTCTTACATGGTCAATATCACCGGGGACAGATCAACCGGTCGCTTCGGATCGAATCGGCAGAGCCTACCCAAGTCGATTACATCACGTTCGCGAGGCTCTAACAGAGCCTAATAATCACCTTTACTCGGAATGGGATTGGCATGAACGACGGGTACGATAGCTCAACAAATTGCTTTTACCATATAAGAGCAACAAGCTAATGTATATTAGCAGACGATGGTGTTTTATAAGTGATAAGAACCTACACTGCCTTATTTAGGATCAAAGAGAGCCCATACCCTTATAAATTGGAAAATTAATTTGCTTCCAAATACGGTTATGGGCTTATTTACTTTTCATAAGCACTACATTAGACTGCCGGTACTTGTTTAAGCTAACGGGCAGGGGAGTTACAATATGTAGAATTGTAGGATAACCAACTCGATGGAAATATTATGTCATTCAAAAAGAGCATAACGATTCTTTACTGATCGTTCTCAATATGTTATATTAATTGAGGGAGGGAGATTGGAATGGCGAGAAGCAAGGAGTTTGAAGAGAAAGAAGTCTTGGATAAGGCGATGCGGCTCTTTTGGGAGCAGGGATACGAGAAAACGTCCATGACCGAGTTGGTTGAGCATATGGGTATTCATCGAAGAAGTTTGTATGATACTTTTGGAGATAAGCATAGTCTGTTCCTGAAAGCGATGGATTGGTTTGACGACAAAATCATCGCCGCACTTGCAGGAGGGGTTAAACGATCCAAGACCGCATCGGAGGCATTACAGTTTATTTTTAGCTTCATGATCGACGGGGATGAGGACTCGCCAGCCGGCTGCTTAATGGTGAATTCGGCCGTAGAATTGGCGGCGCGTGACGTCGAGGTGGACAACAAGTCCACGAAAGCATTCACGACAGCAGAGCAATTGCTCAGGGAGATTATTCTTTGGGGACAACGTGACGGTGAATTCACCTCCACATACAATGCTGAGGAATTGGCGGAATACCTGCATAATGTATGGATTGGGTTAAGGGTAATGGCAAGAACCTCGGCTTCCAGAGAAAAGCTTCACCGTATTACTCATATTTCGATGAAGTTCCTGGAAGAATAAGGGTAATTGTGGTAGTCAGTTCAGATGTGAAGTGTCCCTTCTGCTAATCCATGCTCTTTGCGATCGAGTTATCTTACGCCTATTTTAGAATGAACATTCTAAAAACGCCGAAAGAAGCTCTAAAGCATAGTTTACAATGAAGTTTATCAGCGCAGTTAAAACAACAAACAACACAACACATAAAAACAACAGAGTAAGGCACTCAGCATTTTTTTTAACGATTTTGAGAGTGACCGTTCTCGTTAGAAAACAAGTATCGAGTAAAACTCGCTTACCGTAATTACTACGTATCAAAACGCAGACCAAATAGCTTCAAGAAAACAATTTCATAAACAAAATACAATAAAAGGAGCACATGAAAATGAATATTTCTCAACAAGTTGCATTTGTCACTGGCGCGAACCGAGGTTTTGGTCGCCATCTTGCCCTTGAACTTCTATCCAGAGGGGCTAAGGTGTATGCCGGAGCAAGAAATCCGCAGTCCATTGACATTCCCGGTGCAATTCCTGTAAAGCTTGATATTACGAACCCTCAAGAGGTAGCGGCAGCTGCTATGGCCGCTCAAGATGTTACGCTTCTGATCAACAATGCAGGCTCGGCTACAGGAGCTACTTTGCTTGACGGTGATCTCGATCAAATACAGTTGGAATTTAATACGCACTTCTTTGGCACATTATCCATGATTCGCAATTTCGCACCTATTCTTATTAATAATGGTGGGGGATCCATACTGAATATCCTTTCCGCATTATCATGGTTCAGTAGTGGCGGGAGTGAAGGCGCTTATTCGGCTGCAAAGGCGGCTGCGTGGGCAATGACGAACGAGTTACGCTTAAATCTGTATCCTCAAAATGTGAGAGTAGCTGGCTTGCATGTGGGCTTTATGGATACAGACATGACGTCAGGCGTTGAAGCTCCGAAGTCCAACCCTGCTGATATTGCAAAAATTGCAATTGATGGAATAGAGTCCGATAGCTTTGAAATTCTTGCTGATGAACCGAGCCGTCAACTCCAGCGTGCTCTCGCTGGCGGTGTAGCTGCTATTTACCCACAGCTTAAATGATGAGCAAAACTGTACTAATTACCGGAGCGTCGGGCGGAATTGGAAAAGAGCTGGCGGATCGTTTCGCCAAAGACGGATACGATTTGGTGCTGGTCGCACGCAGCGAGGACAAGCTCGTGGATCTCGCGAGGGAATATCGGAAAAAGTACCGTGTCCAAACGACATACATCGCCAAAGATGTTGCATTACCTGGCGTGGCAGAGGAAATCTACAGGGAGCTTAAAGAAAAAGGGATCACCGTCGACTTTCTTGTTAATAATGCGGGCTTCGGCTTGTACGGGGAATTCTTGGAGACACAGTTGGAGCAAGAGATGAATATGATCGACATTAATATCAAGGCTCTGACTGTAATGACTAAGGTGTTCTTACCGGATATGGTCAAAAGGCAGCAAGGGGGCGTGCTAAATGTGGCTTCGTTGGTGGCTTTTTTTCCTGGACCACTGATGGCAGTTTACTATGCGACAAAAGCGTACGTACTATCGTTCACTGAGGCTTTGGAAAATGAGCTGCGGGGCACAGGCGTGACTGTGTCCGCACTCTGTCCGGGAGCGACAGCGACTGGCTTTGTCGATCGTGCTGGGCTAGCCACCTCAAAGCTGTTTAGAAGCGGCGTCATGGAGGTTGGGCAGGTGGCTGACATAGGATATCGCGAATTCTTGCGGGGCAAGACTTTAATCATAACAGGGGGGCGCAACAAGTTCATGGCGTTCTTGCCGCGGTTGCTGCCTCGCAAGCTCATGACAAATGCGGTCAGATCCGCACAGGCTAAAGTGGAGCGATAATCGAAAGACATTGGAGTTAATAAACTCAATTCAAAGAGGGGGTTTTAAAATGGAAAAACTGTGGAGCAAAACGAAAATTGGCAACCTGGAATTACCTCATCGGTTAGCGATGGCACCAATGACACGTAGTAGAGCGCAAGAGGATGGTACGCCGGGAGAGCTAACTTCCCATTATTATGCTCAAAGAGCATCGATGGGTTTAATTATTACTGAAGGCACACAACCTTCTGATGATGGTCAAGGTTACTTAAGGTCACCGGGCATCTATACGGAAAAGCATATTGAAGGTTGGAAAAAGGTTACGGATGCGGTACATGAAGAAGGTGGATTTATATTTATCCAATTAATGCATGTCGGTCGTGTGTCGCACCCCGACAATACACCACATCATCGTCAACCCGTTGCACCATCTGCGATCGCACCCGGTGTAGAAATGTTTACGGCTAAAGGGATGCAGGAAATACCCGTTCCAAGAGAGTTAAGTGAAGAAAATATCCAGACGACAATTGCAGACTTCCGGAAAGCAGCAGCGGCAGCTATTAAAGCAGGAGCCGACGGCGTTGAAATTCATGGAGCAAATGGTTATCTGATTAATCAATTTATTGGGGAGAATTCTAATATACGATCGGATAAATACGGTGGATCGATAGAGAACCGTGCTCGCTTTGCAATTGAAGTAACGAAAGCAATCGTTGAAGAAATTGGAGCAGAACGAACAGGCTTCCGTATTTCGCCGGGAACACCTCTTAACGGAATTGATGAGGGCGAACACAGTCTTGAAGTTTATCTTCACCTTGTAAAAGAATTAGCTCAATATAATTTAGCTTACCTCCATGTTATGCATTTAGGGAACGAAACACTGCTCCGTGAAATTCGCAACATCTGGCCAAATCCATTATTAGTCAATAGAGCTGGACGGGCTCTAGAAGATCTTAGTGTAGATATTGATAATGGCCTTGCTGATATGGCGCCAGTCGGGGTATGGTCATTAGCTAATCCGGACTTAGTTGAACGCCTTAAAGAAGGCTTTCCTTTGAATGAAGCAGATCGTAAAACATTGTACTCTGGTAACGGAAGCGAGGGTTACACAGATTATCCTACGATGAAAGAACTTCAATCTCAACATCAGTAAAGAATAACATGGATATTGCTTTATGATGGCGTACAAGTTAAAGTACGCCATCAATTTTTCCAATAAACGAATGTGGAATTAAGATAAATGAGAAAAGGAGAAGATGAAGAATTGAAAGCTGCGCAAATGCAAAAATATTCAAAACAAATCCAATTAGAAATAAACAATATAAAAATACCGGAAATCAATAACCATGAGGTTCTTATCAAAGTAAAAGCTGCAGGTGTAAATCCCTTAGACATTCTTATTTTAAATGGTAGTATTCGCATGATTGCCGATTATGACTTCCCTTTAACTTTAGGAAACGAACTATCCGGCGTTATTGAGGCTGTTGGAAAAGATGTTGTGAAATTCAAGGTTGGAGATCCCGTTTATACGAGGCTGCCAATAAATAAAATCGGAGCTTTTGCTGAGTATGCGGCAGTCCATGAGGATGCGATTTCCGTTATGCCTAAAAATCTTTCTTTTATTGAGGCCGCCGCGGTACCCCTCACGGCTTTGACTGCATATCAAGCCTTGCATGATGTACTTCATGTTCAACCCGATAAAAAACTATTTATTTCTGGAGGAACCGGCGGCTTTGGTACGATGGCTATAATTTTGATGACATTAACATGGCTTTAAATAAAGTTTCTACTGGCCACTCCGAAGGAAAAGTGATAGTAACCTTCTAAGGAGAGGATATATGAATTTTGGAAATACGCTCGAAAGGTGCCTTGGCATAACACCACATTCACGCTTCGTAGCATTTGGCTGATTACGCTAAAGGAGAACGTTAGTTTAATAAAACAGCAGTAGTCTAAGACTGCCGCTGTCTTTTTTGTTGGCGCCAGTCTAATACTTATTTTATGGGATCTGTCGGTTAAAATTCAAAAGCCGCTTGGAGCAGCAAAACTTTATTTTCTTCTGACACTTTTTTCTTTGACAAAAGTATACTTATCCTATAGGATTAAAAATACAAAACTGACTGACTGATCAATCGGGAGGAGGGAACCCATGCAGCCACGAAAGGCGAAGCAGTCCGAGACCGTCCCAAATGACCAACCTTCCGAGCACGCGGGGGAAGAAACAGACCGCAGAACACAGCTTCTTCACATTGCATTGAAGCGGTTCGCCGAGCAGGGTTACCATCAAACAAAGATTTCAGATATCGTGGTAGAGGCGGGAGTAGCCCAAGGCACGTTTTATTGGCATTTTAGAAGTAAAGAGGCACTGGCGCTGGAGATTATCGCTACCGGTCGTGAACAACTACTGTCAGCGATTGGACAGGGATATCGCCGTGATGCGGGAACGCTGGCTGATATGGTTAAGGCATCGGAGGCGCTGTTTGTTCGGTTATTTGATTTTGCATTGGAGAACCGCTATCTGATGGGTTTGCTGCTGATCGGCAGTGGTGTCGATGAACCGGTGCGCCAGAGTATCCGAGAGACAAGGGCCGCGATGGAGCTGGCATTCCGGCGCAATATGGAAAGAGCGATCGAGCTGAACATGTTGCCTGCTGAATTGGATGTCGAATTAAGGGCGGCACTACTCATGAGTATGATCGAAGGTGTCATTACACGCTGGCTATTCGGTTCAGAGGGAACATATGACCACATCACGCAGATAACTGCTAAAAGATTGGCAGCAGAGGCGGCTAATTTTGAGTTTTATGGACTATTAGGTCAAAGCTAGAGGGTCAACATCGCATGAATGGGTAGTTGGCAACAAATAATATAGCCAAATCACATATATGAACTCAATCATTTACATCCAGACAGGAGAGAAGGATACATGAAAATACGTAAAAAAGGGTTCTTGGTAACTACACTCATAGCTGTGGCATTGTTCAGCCTTGTGCTGAGCGCTTGCGGTACTAAGCCAGAAGCTTCTAATACTAGCAATGGAGCGGGTAGCAGTAATGTGGCAGCGAGTAACCAGCTCGAAGCAATCAAGAAGGCTGGTGTAATTAAGGTAGGCATGATGGGCACCTATCCGCCGTACAATTTCCTGAACGATAACAAGGAATTGGACGGATTTGATGTGGATATCGCCAAAGAATTGGCGAAGCGGATTGGAGTGAAACCAGAGTTCACGGCACAAGAATTCTCGGGACTGGTTCCAAGTTTGCAAAAGAAAAAATTCGATGCAGTGATTAGTCAGGTGACGATTACAGAGGATCGTAAGAAGGCTATTGACTTCACAGAGCCTTATATCACAAACAATGTAAATATTATCGTAAACAGCAAAACAAATGATATTACCAAGCTGGAGGACTTTAAAGGCAAAACCATTGGTGTCGGCTTGGGAACGAATGATGAATCTTATCTGCGGAATGAAGTACTGCCGAAGGTTGGCGATTTTGAGATTAAAACGTATGATGATGTCATTACTTCCTTAAAGGATCTAAACTCTGGTCGTATTGACGCAACAATTAACAATCTGTATGCTCTCAAGCCCATTATCGATAAAAACGGGTTCCAAATTAAAGCCGTAGGCGAGCCGATTAAATCGGATCAAGCGGGTGTAGCCATTAACCAGAAAACTCCTGAGCTCAAAGAAGCCTTGAACAAGGCTTTGAAGGAAATGAAGGAAGACGGCACTTACAAAACAATTTTCAAAAAATGGTTTGGCGAGGAGCCAAAAGAATAACGTAAGCCTGTTAGAGGCGTCTGGCTCCAGTCTTGGCTTTCATGCTGACATGGGGCCACTCGTCTGAAAGAAGGGAATATAACCAATGCTTGAATTAATGTGGGAGAACGTCCCTTTTTTATTAAAGGGTGCTTATTATACACTATATATTACGATTGTCTCTATGTTTTTTGGCCTAATCATTGGTTTGATTGTTGCTGTGGCCCGGTTGAAGGGGAATCGACCTGTTCGATGGCTGGCGCGCATGTATGTATCGATCATTCGGGGGACGCCGGTTTTGGTGCAGATTGCGGTCATTTATTATGGACTGGATGATTATGGAATATCATTCGGATCGCTGACAGCTGCTTGTCTGGCACTTAGCATTAATACAGGGGCGTACTTATCGGAGACGTTCCGTGGAGCTATTTTAGCCGTACCCCAGGGACAGACCGAGGCAGCTTATGCAACGGGAATGTCGCCTGGTCAAACGATGTGGCGTATTATTCTTCCTCAGGCGGTACGGATCGCAATTGCACCGATGGGGAATACATTTGTAGGTATGCTTAAAGAAACGTCGCTGGTGTCGGTTATCGGGGTCAGTGAATTGATGCGGCAGGCACAGCTTTTACAGGCGCAGTATTTGCTTTACATGCCGTTTTTGCTCGAAATTGGCCTGATGTACTGGATTATGAGCATTGGATTCTCCGCCATACTGGAGCGGGTGGAAAAGCGTCTGGCTCGAGCTTATTAAGGTGGAGATGATAGATGATGATAACAACTAACGGATTAGGTAAACGATTCGGACAGGTAGAGGTTTTGAAAAGCATTGATTTTCAGGTTGCCGCTCGTGAAATCGTCGTATTACTCGGCCCGAGCGGTTCAGGTAAAAGTACCTTGCTGCGCTGCCTGAACGGTCTAGAAGAGCTGTCTTCCGGCAAGTTTGAGGTGAATGGGATTGAGGTCGATGCTACGGCTCCCGTTCGTGTCCGCCAAGCAGCCATTCGTGAGATTCGCAAACAGACAGGGATGGTGTTCCAGCAGTTCAATCTGTATCCGCACAAAACCGCAATCGGCAATGTCATTGAAGGACTGCTGACAGTAAAAAAAATGCCGCGCGACAAGGCTATTTCCATCGGACAACGGTTGTTGGAGCGGGTGGGGTTATCGGAAAAGCAGGATGTACATCCTTCACGTCTGTCCGGTGGACAACAGCAACGAGTTGCCATTGCGCGTGCGCTGGCGATGGACCCGGCGATTATGCTGTTCGACGAGCCGACATCGGCGCTTGATCCCGAGCTGGTAGGGGAAGTGCTGGGTGTTATGCGAGAGCTGGCTCAAGACGGAATGACGATGGTCGTCGTTACTCATGAGATGAAATTTGCTCGCGAGGTGGCGGACAAGGTCGTATTTATGGCAGATGGTATCATTTTGGAGGAGGCAGCGCCACAGGCGTTTTTTGACACTCCCCAGCATGAGAGAACACAGAAATTTTTACGCCAAATCAGTGAATTTTAAAGTAAGATCGAGGATGAATCATAGATTATTAAGATGGAAAGAAGGCCTTTGAACATGAAAGTATCTACAACTTGGCACGGCAAACGCGCGTTTACTTCGGAGGGTCCATCCGGTTATTCCGTTGGGATGGATGCTACGGCGGCTTATGGCGGTGATGGTAAAGGGATGACACCCATGGAACTGCTGTTGGCGGGTCTGGCGGGATGTATGGGCATTGATATTACGATGATTTTGGATCGTTTCTTGTCGGACATTACTCGCATCGATATTGACGCAGAAGGTACGCGCAAGGAAGAAATGCCGACAGGCTTTACAGCGATTGATCTGACATTCCACGTAGATGGAGATATTCCGGATTACCGCGTATGGAAAGCGATTCAGATGGGTAAGGAAAAATATTGTGCAGTATCCGATTCCTTAAAAGCGGAAATTCGGATGCACCTCATATTGAATGGAACCGAAGTACCCTATCCAGCATAAGTGTTAAAGGATAGTGAAAGAGAGTCAGCCTGTGTTATATACAGGAGGCTCTCTTTTTTATGTTATTTGAAAATATGACACGTAATGAAACTTTTTGTACTCTATTTTCGTTTAAAATAGAAATTGAAATATAAAAATGGAAAAATAAACCTGTGTGTGAAGTGCATACGGGGGGAGGTAATAGTGAAACGAAAGCGCCTTATCGTGGTAGCAACTAGTTTGGCTACAGTACTCATCGTTATGGGTGTAGCGGCAGGCTTACTATCTTTCATGCAGAATCAAGTGGCTAATCCCCCGAATACCGTCCGGCCCACATCTGCGATTGCAGCTGACGTTAAGGAAGAAACGAAGGAACAGGATGCTGCCCGCCGTTTACTTCATTTTGTGGAGGCGAATGCAGAAAAAGTTTCGATTACGATTCTAAGAGATGGAAAAAAGCTGGCAGGCCAAGAGGAAAACCGGATGATGCCTTTGGCGAGCACCGTCAAAACAATCATTGCGATCGAATATGCCAAGCAAGCGATGGTGGGTAAGATTAACCCGGAAGGGAGAGTGAAGCTGATCTCGCTGGAAAGGTTTTATTTGCCGGGTTTGGATGGGGGTGCTCATACGGCGTGGCTACAGAATATGGAGGCTAAAGGGCGGATACAGAATGAAACTGTATCTGTACGAGACGTCGCCAAGGGGATGATTCAATTCAGTTCCAACGCCAATGCGGAGTATTTAATGGACAAACTGGGGGTGGGTGCGATCAATCGGACGAGAGCCAAAATGGGGCTGAAAAATCATGATCCTATTTATCCGTTTGTATCCTCCATTTTGATTCCTTACGAATGGATGAGGGAGAGACAAGGTGAGAATTGGAATAATACAAAGAATAATATTTCTGCCAAAGAAGCCATTCAGGCGATGTCTGATACGGAATTTCGCCGATATGCCCGCGTGATTCATAACAAGCTGCGCCGTGATGTGAGTGGTTCTTACAAGAGAAACGCAGATATTACGACTTGGTATGATCAGGATTATGATCGTATCAATACGGATCGCTTTATAGCTTCAACGACAGCCGATTATGCCTCTTTAATGAGTAAGCTGAATCGTCGTCAAGGGTTCACAAAAGCTGAGCAAAAGTTATTGTCCGAGGTCTTGGAGGAACCATTTATGGTTCTTCCTGAAAACCAGCAATCCCTGAAACATACTGGGCAAAAAGGTGGCTCCACGGCTTATGCTTTGACACTGACCATGTATGCGACAGATAAGGAAGGGCATTCGACAGAGCTAGCTGTCTTTTTTAACGATTTGGACCCAAGCACAAATGCCAGCTTTCCCGAAATGATAAATGATTTTAAAAAGAGGCTACTGCATGATGAATCGTTTATAAAAGAAGTTAATCGGCGTATCGGTGTACAGGTAGCGCTGCTAAACGCTAGGGTATAGTACTGCGTTTAGCTGCGCTGCGCAACTTCTTATCCTCATCCTATCCGCTGTCTTTTTGTTTGCGTTCCCGCAGCAATAGATACAGAAAATAGGGCGCGCCAATGACGGCTGTCACGATGCCAGCGGGAATTTCGAGCGGCGGCTTCAGACCTCGTCCCAGCGCGTCAGCAAAGATGAGAATCAGGGCGCCGATCATCGCTGAACCGGGCAATAGATAGCGGTGGCGATTGCCAAATAACCGCCGTGCCAGATGCGGTGCCAGCAGTCCAATAAATCCGATGGAGCCGATGGCAGCGACACAGGAGGCAGCCAAGGCGACTGACACGGCTAGCAGTCCTGTACGCACACGCTTCACGCTAAGTCCCAGCCCAGCAGAGCTTTCCTCATCTAGGCTCATAATGTCCAGCTTGCGCTGTAGTGTATAGGCGAGAGGCAGCAACACGATTAACCACGGCAGTAGCCCATACACTTCGTCCCAGCCTTTGCCCCACAGACTTCCAGCTAGCCAAGTGAGCGTGTCGCTGGCTTCGAGTGGATACTTGACCAGTATATAATCGGTCGCAGCCTGAAAAATAGCGCCCACCGCCAGTCCGGTCAAGGCTAGCATATTGGGACGCATGCCTCCCTTCATCGAAAGCTGTACGAGCAACAGTGCAGCTAGCCCAGCCCCGACAAAGGCGGCTACAGGTAGCAGTGCCACTGGGGATGAGGGCAGTAGCACGATGACGAGAACCGCCGCAAAGCCGGCCCCCTTGGATACACCTACCACATCTGGCGAGGCTAGCGGGTTGCGGATCATGCCTTGCAGCAGAACACCGGCTACTGCCAGCCCAGCTCCGGCCATGATAGCCAGCAGGCCACGTGGCAGCCGATAATGATGAACGATGAACCAGGAAGTGGCACTCCGGTCCGTTAGAGCCTTGATCAGCTCAGAGGGCGTAATGTAGGTGCTGCCCACGCCTATAGCTATAAAAGCAACACCTAGCATGAGCGTGAGTAAAATCCACATTTTTTTCATCGTGAAGCCCTCCCGTTCTTATGCGCCAGATATAAAAAGAAGGGCGCACCCACCAGCGCGGTTACAATGCCAACGGGTGATTCATAAGGAAATGCAATAAATCGTCCAAGCACGTCTGCATATGTCAGCAGCAGAGCTCCGCAGATTGCAGACAGGGGAATGACCCGTTTGTAATTGTCGCCTGTAAACATCTTGATGATATTCGGTACCATCAGGCCCACAAAGCCGATGGACCCGGCTACCGCTATGGCAGAGCCTGCCAGCATAATCACTGAGGCCGAGGCTAGTAGGCGGACAAGACGTACGTTTTGTCCCAATCCCTGTGCAACCTCCGTCCCGAGGCTCAGCACAGATAGCGAGGGGGCCAGCGCCAGCGCAAGAATCATACCCACGGCGAACCATGGCAGCACCAGACGCGTGTCGGCCCAAGTGGACCCGTCGATGGCTCCGGCGAGCCAATACAGCACATCAGATATTTGCTCGTTGAACACGAGCAGTCCCTGGGTGATGGAGGCCAGCAGCAGATGCACGGCCATCCCGGCAAGGGCCAGCTTGACCGGCGTCATGCCCGCCGTTCCGGCCAGCCCGTATACGAAGGAGCCACCTGCGATGGCCCCGGCAAAAGCAAAATAAATACTGCCGGACGATCCGATATTCGGCAGCAGCACGACGGACAGCACGACAGCCAGCGAAGCGCCTGAGCTGACCCCGAATACCTGCGGCGAAGCCAACGGGTTGCGTGTGATGGCCTGCATCAGGGCTCCAGCCACGGCAAGCCCGGCCCCGACAATTAGGCCAATAACGGCACGCGGTAGGCGTACCGTCAAGACAATGAGCTGATCCTTAGACGGATGCTCCGTGAACAGCGCAGTCAGCATGGTGGGGATGTCCATCCTGACTGGGCCAATCGCCACGCTAAGCAGCAATCCAGCCAGCAACGCAGCGATAAGTGCAAAGAAGACCGGCTTATTCAGCCGGTCGCGTGAGGCTTGTCCGATCAACGGGAGCCGTCTCCTTTACTTTGCGCGGGATACAGAAGCGAAATGGCTTGCTCCAGTATTTTTTCGGCTGAGCCGAGTCCACGGTATCGGGTCCACAGTGCCCGGTTTACTTCGTAAACTTCCCCTTTTTTGACGGCCGTAATGTTTTGCCAAAGCGGGTTTTGCTTCCATTCCGCAATCAGCTTCTCATCGGCTTCCACCAAAAAGATCACATCAGGATCCGCTTGTGAAATTTGCTCCAGCGTCAGCTTGACGGTAGGCTCGCTTGTATTTTGAAGGGCATTGTGGATACCCGCTTGCTCCAGTAGTTGTCCATCAAAGGATGAAGCGCCGTGAGCCGATAGTGAATCAGAACGGAATACCCCTAGTAATACGCTGCGTGGCTCACCAGCTTTGATGCCTTCTTTCAACTTTTCCATTGTAGCTTTATGCGTAGCGAGAATTTGCTCGCCTTTTTCCTTCTCACCCAACGCATCGGCGATGACACCGAAGGATGCCAAGTTTTGTTCATAGGAAGAATTGCGGCTCTTTAGAACAATGGTCGGAGCAATCTCACTAAGTTCTTTGTATATGCTTTTATGACGATTCAGATCAGCAATAATCAAATCCGGCTTCAAGGAGCTGATCGTTTCCAGGTTTGGTTGTTTGCGTGTGCCTACTGGTGTGAAGTCGATTTTCTTGCCGAGCAGCCCATCAATATCATCGTCATTTTCCTGAGCTATACCGACAGGTGTTACGCCCAGTTGGGTTGTGGCATCGACAAAAGAGAATTCCAGGGTTACGATTCTTTTGGGTGTACCTGTAACTTTGGTTTCTCCCATCTCATGTTTAATCATTCGAGTGTCGCCTGTTGCTTGAGGTGCTACTGCGCTGTTATCTTGTGACTGGCTTCCACATCCCGCCATAATGACCGTCAGTAGTGCCAGGACCGCTGCAAGCAGCATACCTGTGCGCAGTGGTTGTTTCGGTGTTGCCATATGTTATCCCCCGTTCCAGTATGATTATCAGAGAAACTGATAATCATTATCAATCAACTAACTGTTGATCATTCTAGCAATCGGGAAGGAGGACGTAAATAATGTGGTTATTTAAACCGTTTTGATCGATTAAGTGAATTAAATTCAATAAAATTATGAATAGGAGGAGGGGGAAGTACCAGGACATCAGAGTTGGACGGTTTATGCATCCCTCCGCTGTCGGCGATAGATACGCTCCGGTCTGCCGACGGTTCCGTACACCTGATCGTGGTGCGCGTCGCCACTTTCCACTAAATACTCCAGATACCTTCTGGCTGTAGAACGGCTCATACCCAGCTCGATTCCCACTGTACCTGTAGTCACTTCACCCCGTCGATTCAGGAGATCTAGCACTTTGTCGCAAGTTACTTTATCGATGCCTTTGGCCCATAGTTCTCCAACTCCGTTCCCCGCCATCCGACCGGTGCCCGCGCTTTGAAGCAAACTGTCAATTTCAGATTGTTCGACTGTGGATTGTTCCTCTTGCCATGTTGTGATTTGTCGCCGAAATCGGGCATATTCCTCCAAGGTCGCACGCAATCTCTCGAATATAAGCGGCTTTACGATAAAATCAAACACGCCTGCTCGAACGGCTTGTACCACTGTTTCAGCTTCTTTGGCGGCAGTCAGCATAATAACATCTGTACCCGGATAGTGTTGCTTGATGAACGATAGCAGGGTTAGACCATCCGTATCGGGAAAATAAACATCCAGCACGACTAGAGGAGGACGGAGCACGTCCAGTTGAAGTTTTGCCTCAAATTCGTTCGTCGCGATTGCACATACGGTGAACCCGTCCACCTTTTCAATAAATCGGCAGTTAATCTCCGCAATTCGCGGATCGTCTTCAATAATAAGAACCTCAATGTCCGATAAAACCCGCTCATTCATGGGCATAACCTCCTTTTGCATCATTACTCGTATCTGTCCTAATTAAAGGAATGTATACCTCAAAAATACTTCCTCCACCAGGACGTTTGTGCACTTCTATAGAGCCGCCCATTCGTTCAGTGTACTCCAGCACGAGAGCAAGGCCATATCCATGTCCTGCTTCTGCTTTGGTCGAAGCTCCTCTGACAAACAGCTTTTCTTGGATATCGTCCGAAATTCCCGATCCGTTATCTGCAACTTCGACGATGATGGCTTCAGTCGTTTCTTCAAGCCGGAACCAGACCTGTCCGTCAGAGATGGAGGACATCGCAACAGCTTCCATGGCATTGTCCAGCAGGTTTCCGGCTATGGAAGCGAGAAAGGACCACTCTAACGTAGGAGACTGGGTTGAGAATGCTCCTTTAATATCAGAATGGAGTAAAATCCCTTTTTCCAGCGCCTGTTTCTTCTTACCGATCAGTAGGCTGGCGATGATTGAATCGGGCAGGAGAGCTGTGGCAATCGGCCTGTGTACACGATATTCCTCTGACTCCTGTGTGATAAAGTCCACTGCTTCGTCATAACACTCCAACTGAATCAGGCCGGATATGAGATACAGCCGATTGGCGTATTCGTGTGTTTGTGATCGCAGTACTTCCGCGTAATCTTTGACCTCTGTCAACTGTTGTGTCATGTGGAGCAGTTCGGTCTTGTCACGCAGACTGGCAACCGTGCCCATGATGCGACCGGAACGATCCTGGATCGGCACACGGCTGACGACTACAATTCGCTGCTGGACCTCAATTTCCTCATTCCATATGTACTGTCCCTGATCTGGCCCCGTCGTTGAATGCTCTACTGTGTAATCGGCAACAAGCATATCAATCAGTACATCCGGAACACCTGTCAAGTGACGAAGGTCGCATCCGTAGATAGAGGTTTCCGGCGGGAGTCCGATCAAGCGAGCTGCCTGTGGATTGGCAAGTGTGATTTGTCCGTTACTATTCACCGCGATAATCCCTTCGCCGATGGACTCAATAATAGCTTGCTTTTCCTGGTACAGCCGTCCGATCTCCACTGGCTCCAGTCCATGCAGTGCGCGGCGTACCCGTTGCGCTATAACCAGGCTTCCCAATATGCCGATCATCAGCGCGCCCACCATAAACCAGAGCCATGCATATGTGTATGTACGAATATTTTGCTGCACATCTGTCATTAAAAAACCTACAGAGACGAGCCCGATGGCCTTACCTTGCGTATCATAAACGGCTGTTTTGGCGCGTATTGACGGTCCGAGAGAGCCCGTCGATTCAGTGATAAAGGACTGCCCTTGCAGTACCTTATCATTCATGGGGTCAATCATAGGCGTGCCGATGCGCTCCGGGTTTACATGCCACTGCCGGATGAGATGACGATCAGCAATAGTAATAAAATCAGCGCCGCTGCTGGCTTGGACAGGTTTTATGACCTCGTTGATACGCGAACGCAATTGCGTCGTCTCAGTCTGCTCCAGAGCGTCTCTGACCTGCGCATCTACGGCGAGGGTATTGGCGACGGTGAGCGCCCTTTCTCCGATTTCATCATATAGAGCGGAGGTAATCATATATCGAAAGGATAATCCCAACAGCCCGGTAACTACCAGTACTAAAAGGGATATAAATACCATTAGTTTTGTCTGAAAACGCACATGCCTTCACCGCCGTTAAACAAAATATAGGAGGAACGGATCTGCTGATCTTCTCCCCCATACGATCTATTTTACTGTATTACAGAAACGCCCGCACTTTTATTCTTTCGAAAGAATGGTCTATAATAGAAATAGTTACATAATACGAGGAGGAACATAAAATGATTATTATTCATGCCGATATGAAAGTTTTACCTGAAAAAAGAGAGGCTTTTTTGCAACAAACCGAAGGGCTGATCAGCGCATCCCAAGCTGAAGAAGGCAATGTACGCTACACGTTAATGCAGGATCTGAATGATCCCAACGCATTTACGATGGTTGAAGAGTGGAAAGATGCTGCTGCTGTAGATTTCCATAATAATTCTGCCCATTTCCAGGCATTTGTTGCCGCGGCTAAAGAATTGTTGGCTGCCCCGCTTCAAGTGAATGCTTTTCAGGATGCAACTAAACTGTAATCATCCCGTTGGATCATTCATAATCAGGAACAGGAGGAATAGACATGGGGAACATTGCGGATACAACTGTACTGAATAACGGAGTTCAGATGCCTTGGCTCGGTTTTGGTACTTACAAGGCGGAAGGCAATGAGGTCTACGAAGCGGTCAAAACAGCTATTGAGGTCGGTTACCGTCACATTGATACAGCGGCGATCTACGGTAACGAGGAACTGGTTGGACAAGCCATTCGTGATAGTGGGACGTCTAGAGAAAATCTGTTTGTAACCACCAAGCTATGGAATCAGGATCAGGGCTACGATTCAACACTGCGTGCCTTTGAGGAAAGCCGTAAGCGGCTGGGTCTGGATATCATTGATCTGTATCTCATTCATTGGCCTGGCAAGGATAAGTACAAGGAAACCTGGAAGGCATTCGAACGACTGTATGAAGAAGGAAGCGTACGCGCTATCGGAGTTAGTAACTTCCAAGTTCACCATCTCGAAGACCTCCTCAAAGACAGCAACATGGTTCCTGTCATCAACCAAGTAGAGCTTCACCCTCGTCTGACTCAACAAGAACTGCATCAATACTGCCGGGAGCACCAGATTCAGCTTGAATCGTGGAGTCCACTGATGAAGGGGAAATTAACCGAGCAAGCGGACATCGTTGAGATTGCTGCCAAATACGGTAAAACCTCTTCGCAGGTTATTTTGCGTTGGCATCTGGATCGGGGGATTGTGACGATTCCCAAATCTGTAACCCCGCATCGTATTCGCGAAAATGCTGATTTATTCGACTTTGAATTGACGGCTGAGGATATTGAACGAATCAATGGTCTTCATCTTGATGAGCGTGTAGGCACTCATCCCGATAAGCTACTGTTCTAATATTAAAGATTAAATGTACAAAGAACCTCCTATTCTACGTTAATCGTGGATGGGAGGTTCTTTTTTTATTTATGCATTGGGATCATCTCATACGCTTTTGTCCGTTTGGACAGAGTTACCACGTCCTGTATCCTACTGTTGATTTAATTTGCGATGCAGGAGGAAGGAGTAGAGGATGGGGGTGACGACGGATATACCCAGCCCGGTGAGAAAAATGACCGTCCCGGCCACTCCACCGACCCATGCCGCTACCAAACCCGAAGCACCACCGAGCATCATCATAGGTCCGCCGAAACGGTGCGTTTTACGCCACACCTCGGGGTTAGACAGAGTCCACGGCGTGCGGATACCGAAGGTATAGTTCGGCTGTACCTGAGTCAGAAAATTACCCATCACCATCAGCAGCAGGCCTATTATACCCAAAATTATAGTATTCATTTGCAGTCGTATGTTCAGGTTATACAGCAGCATTCCCCAACCAGCTATAGCGAGGATCAGAGAAGTACCTATACGCGTAACTTCATAGGCTTTTGAAAATTTCTCATAATTTGCTCTGTTGGGGTCCATATAGCGGGCTAATCGAATGACCAGCGGTACTAGACCCAACAGCACGAGCATGATAATAGAACCACCTTTGCTCATATACCCGTCTGCTGTATTGTCAAAGCTAAAATGAGAGGCCAGCACATCGGGAAGCCGGTTATACAGCAGTAAAGCGCCTATAGCAGGTGATAAGGCAATCAAAGTCGTCAAAACATCCGTCAAGCTCCAAGGTGTTCGCAATTTCATTTAGATTCCTCCCTATCCTTAATATGATTCACATTTTTCTTGGCAGGGATATCAGAGTGGGCGATACTGAACATCCAGCCGATGACATCCGCCACAACCGTTGTATGCAGGGTGTAGATAATGTTTTGCCCCTGTCGTTCATCCAGTACCAGCCCAGCCTGCTTCAGGATATTGAGATGGTGGGAGATGCTGGGCTTACTAATTTGAAAATGTTCAGCCACTTCGCCTGCGCTCATACTTTTCTCCTTTAAAAGCTGTAAGATTGTACGCCGGGTCGGATCAGCCAAAGCTTTGAAGGCATCGTTCAAAATACATTTCCTCCTTTAGATATTTAGATAATATTCTAAATATCTAATATCATATTAAAATAGAGCTATAATACATGTCAACGGAACAATACATCATTTTAGAAAAAAAAGATTTAAATCATACTCATTAGGTTTGTAAAAGGTAGCGAAGTTGGCTATAATTAATTTATACTAAAAATAAGAATCTTAATTTAAAGAAAACTGAGGAGGAAATATAAATGAAACACGTATTTCGTAAAGGAACTCATCCGCAAGCCCCGGTTATTTTGCTGTTGCATGGTACAGGCGGGAACGAACAAGACCTGATACCTTTGGCTGAGATGGTAGCACCGGGAGCTTCTGTGTTAGGCGTGAGAGGAAATGTGCTGGAAAATGGGATGCCGCGTTTCTTTCGCCGTTTGGCAGAAGGAGTGTTCGACATTGAGGATCTCGTATTTCGCACCAAAGAACTGAGCGAATTTGTGGATACAGCTGCAGAGCAATACGATTTTGACCGTAATAACGTGGTGGCTCTTGGCTATTCCAATGGAGCAAACATAGCGGCCAGTATGCTCTTTCACGATGCAAAAGCGCTGCGTGGAGCTATTCTGCATCATGCGATGGTGCCGCTGCGTGGGCTGAATTTGCCTGATTTAAACGGTATCCCTGTATATCTGTCTTCCGGTGAAAATGACCCGATCGTTCCGGTCACGGAATCCCGTGAGCTGCAAGCTTTACTGGAAGGTGCTGGTGCGCAGGTGAATGCGTATTGGGAACGCAATGGTCATCAATTGACTCGGACTGAAGCCGAAGCCGCAGGAAAGTGGTTTGGGGAGCATTTTAATGCATAAAATGATTCGATAGCGATCAAGCTACGGATTAGCGCTCTACTGAGCGACCCATTATTAGGAGGCGACAAACGAATGGCAAAACCAGATAATCGAGCCGACAATGTTGAACATTTGCAACAAAGTATTCAGAACACACAGCAGAACCTGCATGAAGCTGAAGGATATCTAAACGAATTTTCCTCTGAAATCAGCAACGAGGAGCGTAAGCAGATCGAAGAAAAAAATAATCGTCGTAAAGAAAGTATTAGATCATTTCGGGAAGAAGTGAAGGACGAAGCAGCACATTCGCAAGAATAATTTAAAAAGCGCGACCCAATTCCGAGTTTCAATTGGAATTGGGTCGTTTTTTTATGCAAAAATCATCATAGCC
The DNA here is from genome assembly GCF_024213325.1 of Paenibacillus sp. MZ03-122A. Lineage (NCBI taxonomy): Bacteria > Bacillati > Bacillota > Bacilli > Caryophanales > Paenibacillaceae > Paenibacillus > Paenibacillus sp. MZ03-122A. The sequence continues at coordinate 41,775 of NZ_JANAVI010000009.1, forward strand.
TCATACAATTCATTTTCCCCCTATAATGCAAGGGGGACGCTAATCTGCATTGAAAATAAATATTTTATAAATAATGTTGTTGTAAACTAATTTGTATTGATGTTAAATAATAAAAGAAAGCGCAATCATTTATGAATTAGGATTTCATCATGCGAAGGGGGAAGGATATGCTGCTGCGAAGAAAAAGCATGGCTTTGATGCTTATGGCGGTGGTTTTGATGGCTGGACTGCTGCAAGGCTGTTCTTTCAAGACCGATGAAAAGGATGGGCCGGGAACAGAACTTGTATTATGGACGTTCAATGAACTGCATGAGAAGTTTTTTCTGCAAATGGCTGACCAATGGAACCAACAGCACCCTGATGAACTGATTAATTTGAAAGCGAATACATTCCCCTATGACAACCACCACAGCAAGCTGTCGATTGCGCTGCAATCAGGGGTGGGAGCGCCGGATATCGCGGATATCGAGGTGAACAAGATCGGTAATTTCCTCAAAGGGATACCGCAACTGGTCCCACTCAATCCGGTGATTGACCCAGAGATCAAAAACATTGTGCCTTCCAGAGTACAGATTTACGGTAAAGACGGGAAGTATTACGGTATTGATTTCCATGTCGGGGCCGAAGTGATGTATTACAATAAAGAAATTTTGGATCAGGCGGGGGTAGACCCGGATTCCATCGTCACCTGGGCAGACTATGCTGCTGCAGGCAAGCAAGTGCTGGCGAAAACAGGCAAGCCGATGGCGACCCTGGAAACGAATGACCTGTGGAACTATTGGCCGATGATCTCCCAGCAGAATTCGGATTTTCTGGATGACAAGGGCGAGTTAACGCTGGATAACGAAACGAATATTAAAACACTCGAGTTTCTTCAGCAGATGGTAAAAGACAAAATCGCTATTCCCGCACCAGGCGGCGGGCACCACATGGAGGAATACTACGGGTTTATGAACAAAGGTGGGGCCGCTTCGGTATGGATGCCGATGTGGTATATGGGACGTTTTACGGATTACATGCCTGACCTGAAAGGGAAAATCATCATCAGACCCATGCCAGCGTGGGAAAAAGGCGGTTTTCGCTCAGCGGGTATGGGCGGAACCGGAACAGTAGTCACGAACCAATCAGAGCACCAAGATCTGGCGATGCGCTTTCTAGCCTTTGCCAAGCTATCCAAGCAAGGGAATGTGGAGATCTGGAAGCAGCTTGGTTTTGATCCCATCCGCAGTGAAGTGTGGACCATGCCGGAAGCCAAAGCCAAGAATAAATTTACGGAGTATTTCGGAACGAATATTTTTGACACGCTCATCGAAGTCAAAGATGAAATCAATGCGGTGCATATCGGACCGAAAACACCTGATATTGCCAGTGCTGTGCGCAATAAAATACTTTATCGGACACTACAGAATGGCGAAGATCCAGCCACGGTGCTACATGAGCTGGCAGATGAACTGAGATAGACCCCAACAGGAAAGGGAGTGAGATTCATGGCAACGCCCGTTCATACGAACGCTAATGTACCGACAGGTCAGCCGCCACAACCTCAGCGTCCGACCAGAAGCCGATGGAGTCGCTTTATTCATTCCAGCCGTACGGCACCGTATGTGTTTGTCCTTCCATTTTTATTGTCCTTTGCGCTATTTTTTGCCTATCCAGTCATCTCGACGGTCATTATGAGCTTTCAGGAAGTCCTGCCAGGGATAACAACTTATGTTGGACTGGAAAATTATAAGGACTTAATCAATCCTACGTTTGGAAAGGCGATATTGAACAGCGTACTGTATACGCTGCTTACACTAGTCGTGCTGATTCCTCTGCCGCTGGTATTGGCAGTATTGCTGAATTCGCCTAAAATGCCGGGCAGAGGGTTGTTTCGCTCCGTGATGTTTATACCTGCACTAACCTCGGTGGTGGTAGCAGGAACGATCTTCCGCCTCATGTTCGGGGAATTGGATGGTTCGCTGATGAACTCCCTGTTGGAGGTATTCGGTCTGGAGCCTTACAAATGGCTAATGAATGCGAACACCGGCTTTTTAGCGTTGATTGTGCTGGCCTTGTGGAGATGGTTGGGCGTAAATATGTTGTACTACATGTCGGGACTCCAGAACATTCCTCCTGAGTTGTATGAGGCTGCGCAGATTGATGGAGCCAGTCGTTTTGATTCATTTTGGCGGATTACGATTCCTATGCTGAAACCAGTAACGATCTACGTATTTACGATTAGCATTTATGCGGGTTTGTCCATGTTCACGGAGAGCTACATGTTGTGGAACGGAAATAACTCCCCGAACGATATTGGTTTAACAATTGTTGGCTATCTCTATCGCCAAGGTCTAGAGCAGAACAGTATGGGCTTCGGAGCTGCGGTGGGCATTGTATTGCTCGTATTTACACTAGTGCTGAACCTGATCCAGCTCAAATTTTTCGGCATGTTCCGGAAGGAGGATTAAGCGATGGCTCAGAAACAAAAAGGCTCGTTATCCGCATTGCTCGTTGTCCTGTTTATTCTATTTGCCGGATTTGCCCTGTTTCCGCTATTTGCTGTGACGCTTGCCTCGTTCAAGCCATCGACGGAGCTATTGCGCTACGGATTGAATCTTAAGCTGGAGTGGGACATCATGTCCCTGAAAAACTATGCGTTCATCTTTCAGGGGACGACGGATTATTTTCAATGGTACTGGAACAGTATTGTCATTACCGTCTTGTTTACGGTGTTATGTCTGATATTGTCCGCGATGGTAGGCTATGGTCTGGAGATGTACCGTTTTAGATTGAAAAATGTGATTTTCACACTGGTGCTGGTCGTGATGATGATCCCGGTAGAAATTATCATGCTGCCGCTCTACAAGCTAATGATCGGCATGAAGCTGATCAATACAGTATGGGGTGTAATTCTACCATTCGTCGTCGCGCCGATCCCGATCTTTTTCTTCCGTCAATATTTGAGTGGTGTTCCCAAGGACTTCATGGATGCTGCACGGGTTGACGGCTGTTCAGAATATGGCATTTTCGTGCGAATTATGATGCCTCTGATGGCGCCTGCATTTGCAGCAATGGCTATTTTGCAGGCGATGAACAGTTGGAATAACTTCCTCTGGCCGATGATTGTATTGCGTACCAACGACATGCTGACACTGCCAATTGGACTGTCCAGTCTGCTGACGCCATATGGCAACAATTATGATGTGCTGATCGCGGGTTCCGTTTTGGCTATTTTACCGATTCTCGTCGTGTTCCTGTTCTTCCAGCGTTACTTTATTGAAGGGATGACGGCAGGCGGAGTAAAAGGATAATCGGAAAGGTATTATAAATAGAGCAACGGAGTACAAGAAATGTGCAACGTCAGAAAAGGCTGATCGGGCATTGTCCCGGTCTGCCTTTTTTTAGATTTGATTGATTTTCATTCTCATTTTCATTTTCATGACTATCATCTGCACAAGCTATGGGTAAACGTGTTATGATATTTGAAAGATTTCAAATACAGAAATATTCAGGCGGAGCGTGGAGAACCTATGGAACCAACAGAAACCCAGAAAACTGACCCGGCCATGACGTCAGCCGTTGGCATGGAGGATATTGTACGAGCGCATCATATGCTGCGTGAGGTGATTGTACGTACACCTTTACAGAGGGATGCCGTCCTATCGGCCAAATATAACTGTAATGTGTATCTGAAAAGAGAGGATCTCCAAGTCGTGCGGTCCTTTAAAATCCGTGGAGCTTACAACATGATCCGCAGTTTGACCCCTGAGCAAATGGAAAAAGGCATCGTGTGTGCGAGTGCAGGGAATCATGCGCAAGGTGTGGCTTTTTCATGTAACGCACTTGGTATCCACGGTAAAATATTTATGCCGAGTACAACGCCCAATCAGAAGGTGAAGCAGGTTCGTCGCTTTGGCGGTAACAGTGTAGAGGTCATTCTGACCGGAGACACGTTTGACGATGCCTATGACGAGGCCATGAAGGTATGCAGCGAGCAGGCAATGACCTTCATCCATCCGTTCGATCAGCCGAAAATTATTGCGGGCAATGGTACGATTGCGATGGAAGTGATGGAGAGCCTAGATACACCTATGGACTATGTGTTCGTAACGATTGGCGGCGGCGGTTTGGCGGCAGGCGTAGGTACGTATGTTAAAACCGTGAGTCCGTCCACCAAGGTAATTGGCGTGGAGCCCCTCGGCGCGGCGTCGATGACGGAAGCGATGCGTTTGCACAAGGTGGTTACACTGGATCAAATAGACAAGTTTGTTGACGGAGCTGCGGTGAAGCGTGTGGGTCAGCTGACATACGATATTTGTAAACACACCTTGGACGATATTGTGAAGGTACCGGAAGGCAAAGCATGTACCGCGATTCTGGAACTGTATAATGAAAATGCGATTGTTGTGGAGCCTGCGGGTTCACTGCCTGTTGCAGCACTTGATCTGTATCGCGAGCAAATTCAAGGCAAAACGGTTGTCTGTATCGTCAGCGGTGGTAACAACGATATAGATCGTATGCAGGAGATTAAGGAACGGTCCCTAATTTACGAAGGACTGAAGCATTATTTTATGGTGAATTTCCCACAAAGAGCTGGGGCACTGCGTGAGTTTCTACAGGATGTGCTTGGACCGGACGACGATATTACTAGGTTTGAATATACGAAAAAGAATGATAAGGAAAATGGACCAGCTTTGGTCGGCATTGAGCTGTTTCACAAGGAAGACTATCTTCCTTTAATTGAACGAATGAACCGCAAGGGGCTTAAATATACGGAACTGAACAAAAACGAAAATCTATTTAATATGTTAATTTGAAAAGGAGCCTACGGGCTCCTTTTTATGTATAATGCATAGTTTATAAACTTCTTTTTATTTGAAATAAAGCGTTTACAAAAGTGAATGTGATAGGTTAATACATGTGTAACTTCATAAGTATAAATACTAACGTAATAGATGTGTCACCTGATTTTTATTATAAGATACTCATTCGGAGGTGCGTAAGAATGTTGGAAGCATGGAAAAAATCAGTACAGAGTAAATTGACCCGAACGGCGTTTGCTGCTGTAACCTCGGCTGCTTTAATGCTGTCAGTGATGCCATCTGCATCCGCAGAGCATTGGGCGTTAACTGGCGATGTGGCAGTGCATGATCCGTCCATTACGAAGGAAGGCAACGCATGGTATATTTTCTCCACAGGACAGGGGATACAGGTTCAAAGATCGGACGACGGTCGCAATTTTTACAGATTGCCGCAAATATTCCTGTCGCCGCCATCATGGTGGAAATCGTATGTACCTAAGCAAAAGCCTAACGATGTATGGGCACCGGATGCTCAAAAGTATAATGGACGGGTATGGCTGTACTATTCCATTTCTACTTTTGGTGCCCGGACCTCGGCTATCGGACTAGCCTCCGCAACGAGTATTGGCGCGGGGAGCTGGAGAGATGATGGACTAGTGCTGCGTACGACGGATGCTAACGATTACAATGCCATTGACCCGAATCTCGTCATTGACGCTTCAGGTAACCCGTGGCTTTCCTTTGGTTCATGGAATTCAGGCTTGAAAGTGACTCGACTGGACAAAAATACGATGAAGCCTACGGGCCAGATCTATTCTATCGCCAAGCGTACGGCTGGTGGTTTGGAAGCGCCACATGTTACATACCGCGACGGCTATTATTATCTATTTGCTTCCATTGATAACTGCTGCAAAGGCGTAGACAGTAATTATAAGATTATTTACGGTCGCTCTACTAGTATTACCGGACCGTATGTGGACAAGAGCGGAAAAAGCTTGATGGATGGCGGTGGAACGATACTGGATGCGGGGAATGACCGTTGGAAGGGACCGGGTGGACAATCTGTCTATAACAACAGTGTGATTGCACGTCATGCCTATGATGCCACTGATGGTGGAAATCCAAAGCTTCTGATTAGTGATTTGAAATGGGATTCGGCAGGCTGGCCTACGTACTAAAGAGAGGACCGTTTGGAGTCACCTGTGTAGTAAAATCATATAGATATATTCAAAAACTGTTCCTCCTAAGGGGAACAGTTTTTGGCTTGCAATGTCATAGAAACATGCTATTATGTATCAAGTTGATAATAATTATCATTATCGTTATCGTTATCGTTATGAGAGTCGTGGTGGTTTTCAGGTATGGAGGGAGTGACCTCACGAATGCAGTTTAAAGACAGCATGGACAAACATACAGATCTGACAGAGAGGGAAGTTCCTAAAGTAGTCATAACAGCACGTCCAGTGCTTCGAGCGGGTAGGATTCGGCAGGCGTTGTTGTTCACAGCTTCGGCTGTATTGTTGGCATTGGCCATATTCGCCGCCATTTCTTTCGGAGCCAAGGACTTGACCGTAAGCACCGTGTGGTCGGCAGTATTTCACTATGATCGTTCGCTAATGACACATCAGATCATTCACGAGCTGAGATTACCGCGTGTACTGGGTGCAGCTGTTATTGGAGCTGCGCTGGCGGTGGCAGGCTCTCTGATTCAGGGTATTACACGCAACCCGCTGGGAGATACAGGTGTGCTGGGCATTAACGCAGGAGCGATGTTTGTAGTTGCTGTGAGTTTTGCCTTTTTCCCCAATCTATCTTATGGGACGTTAATTGTATTGTCGTTCCTGGGGGCGCTGATGAGTACCTTACTAGTATTTGGTCTGGGAGCATCTGCACCGGGAGGATTGACACCTATGAGGTTGACGGTGTCTGGAGCTGTGACGGCTGCCTTGTTAGGTTCCATGACTTCGGGGATTGCGATTTATTTTGATCTAAGTCAGGATTTAGCCTTCTGGTATGCGGGTGGTGTAGCCGGGATTAAGTGGTCGCAGCTTGAGATTCTTGCACCGATTCTACTTATGGTGATCGCCTGGTCTATGGGGCTGGCACGTTCCATTTCGCTGATTTCGATGGGTGATGAGGTGGCGTTAAACCTTGGGTTGAATCTCAGGCGTATCCGGCTTTTGGGTCTGCTGACTGTAGTAGTACTGGCTGGACTCTCTGTATCGGCTGCCGGAGCCATCGGCTTTGTAGGTTTGGTTATCCCACATATCGCTCGCAAGCTAATCGGTGTGGATTATCGCCAGATCGTGCCGCTGTCTGCGTTATTGGGAGCCGTGCTACTGGTGCTGGCAGATTTGGGAGCGAGAATGGCAAATCCACCAGAGGAGCTAGCTATCGGAATTATGGTGTCTTTTATCGGAGTACCCTTTTTCCTCTTTCTCGCCCGTAAGGAAAGGAGGGATTTATAGTGAGACGCTCTTTAGGGATCGGGGATACAAGGACGACAAAGGCTTGGCTCGTTTGTTTGGTATTGGCGGGGATCAGCTTTGCCGTCCTTGTTTTGGGTTTGAATACCGGAACGATTCGTATTCCACCGCTACGCGTGCTGGATACGTTGTTTGGCGGTGGCAGTGGACGTGATCATATCGTTCTGTTCGAGTATCGTTTGCCTCGTATCGTTGTAACGGTGTTGGCCGGAGCGGTCATGCAAGGCTTGTCACGGAACGCACTCGCTGATCCCGGAGTTCTGGGACTTCACGCAGGGGCAGCGTTGGGGCTGGTAATGTTCGTTAGCTTTTTTCGCGATCTGGACGGATCAGCCGCCGTTCTGATCCCCTTGTTTACCTTTGCAGGAGGTGTCATTGCGGCCGTGCTGATTGTTTTGTTGTCCTATAGCCGCAACAGAGGAATCGTGCCCGTGCGTCTGATTTTGTCCGGCATCGGTGTAGCCTCGGGTCTTAGCGCCATAACGCTGTATTGGTCGTTGCGGTTGGATGAGGATACGTACGCATTTACTGCACGTTGGTTGGCTGGCAGCGTTTGGGGCCGGGATTGGATACATGCAGCGGCTTTGCTGCCTTGGATTGTCATTGTACTGCCCTACGTTCTGTCGCAGACGCGCAGTCTGAACAACCTGTCGTTGGGCGACGAGACCGCAGCTGGAATCGGCACAAGTGTGAAGCGGCAGCGCCTATTACTGCTGGGCGCAGCCGTGGCTCTATCCAGTGCCAGCGTATCCATGGCCGGAGGCATCGGTTTTATTGGGCTGATTGCACCTCATCTGGCTCGCCGTCTGGTTGGGCCGATGTACCAGCATTTGCTGCCAGTAGCTTGTTTGGTCGGGGTCGTCATTCTGGTCACCGCAGATACGATTGGGCGTTCGGTGTTTCAGCCGAATGCGATTCCCGCAGGTGTGGTGGTTGCTGTGGTAGGGGCTCCGTATTTTTTATTCCTGCTGTCCCGAACAAAATGACAGAAGGAATAGATACATATGAAATCATATGGTACAAATGATACAACCCGCTGAAATTAATAACTGAGTAGAAGCCTTCTATATTGATCATTATAATGTAGAGTTTCTGTGGCATAGGAGAGAGTAATCATGAGAAAGCACAAATTTGAGGGTTCAGGTTTTAAACGTTCATGGATAGTCACAACTCTTGTTGTATGCATGATCATGTTGTCCGCTTGCGGTCAAGCAGCCGACAAGCAGGCTACCGATACGAAAGCGGCTGGCAGTGCGCAGACAACCATTAGTGCGGATTCGCGTATTGCTTCGATGTCTATTCATTTGACGAACAACCTGCTGGCATTGGGCATTACTCCGGCTGGTTCGGTCATTGGCGGAGATGTGAAGGATTTTCTGCCCCATGTAAAAGATCGTCTTCAAAATACCCGTAAGCTAGGTGTTGTCACAGACCCGGATATGGAAGCGGTACTGGAGCTTCAACCTGATCATATTTTCTTGGACAAAAAATATTCGGGAACCGATGTGGCCAAATTTGAAAAAATTGCGCCGACCGAAGTTTTTGATCTGGATGAAGGCACATGGAAGGATCAATTAAAAAAAATAGCCGTTATGGTCAAACATGAAGCACAGGCAGACGCATTTCTAAAAGACTATGATACACAGAAGGAACGAGTCAAAAAGCTGATTCATTCAAAAATTGGGGACGGAACGGTTATGGCTGTACGTGTGACGGCGAAAGAGGTCCGTGTTATGGGGATGAAGCGTCCGGTGGGACCGCTGTTGTATCAGGACTTGGGCTTGAAGCCAGCCAAAGGTGTAGAAAAGATCAGCAAGGCTTATCAGGTTGTTTCCCAAGAGGTTTTACCGGATTATGATGCTGATGCGATCCTTGTTATCATCAGTAAAGGCGCGGATGCCCAAAAGGTATACAAGCAGCTGGAAGGAAATACAGTATGGCAAGGTCTCAAGGCGGTGAAGCAAGGGCATGTCTACATGTTGGACGGACAGCCTTGGCTGGACTATTCCGCGACGGGACATAAAATTGCTCTGGATAATGCAGAACAACTATTTTCCAAATAAGTTCTAAAGTATATCAAGCCGTATTCCCCCATGCAGCTTCTTGCAGGCCAGGAATACGGCTTTTTGGCGCACACCCATGCTGTAAGTCGGTTGCCTGATCGAAATGAAAAGGAGCTGCTGCGATCCAAAATGAGGCAGCTCCATATAATGAGAATTGCGGGCTATGAACGTTTTTTACGGAGAAAAATCGGTTTGAGTCCAATAAATCCAATGGCGGCGAGAATTAAATTCACCCAAGGTGAGATTCTGAATACTGGCAGTACACTGCGCAGCGCCAGTCCGGCGACAAGAATCACGACAACTAACACAACATACATCAAGATGGATTTAAGATTCATCTGGGGCTTTGCAGGGGCAGGGTCTGGCTGTTGTGTCTCCTCGCCTTCTTCGGGACGGTCCATAAAATTCATCAGAGCTTCAACGAGTAGAATGGCTCCTGCAGCGATGATGATAAGGGTGGATAGGCTGATTTTTTCAAAGGGTTTGATATCCCCACCTGTAAAGGTGACAAACCATCCGATAATTGCCTGTGTCAAGAAAAACATAGACAAGGCAATCCATGCAATAAGCGTATAATTTTTTGCTTTATTCATTTCTTCCTCCTGCATTATGAGCGTATCCCGGGCTGATGGAACCGCCATTTCGTAACAAAGACAGTATACGTGAGGAAGCGTCGGATGGCAAAAGACTTTATCTATAAAATGTATATTACCGCTGCATTCTCCTCAAACTGGATACAGGGTGAGCACATAGAGCAACCTGAATATAAACGTTAAGAGGGTGTGGCATCATGAAACTGGAGAACCAGGCAGATTATTCAGTCCAAAAACGACTGGCAAACGCTTCGAACGGGAATAGCGGGGTGGCCTCGTCTACAAATGTGAGTCACCGGAGCGTTCAAGGATCATCTCCAACGTACCGTATACTGGACGATATCGAAGTGGCTAAGGATACAGAATTTGCGGGTGAACTAGGTGCACAGAACTACCGCAGCCTGTGGCATGAGGATGAACATAACGGCGCCTCTTGTAAGCTGGAGTGGGAGGGACGAACGGAGACCCACCAAATGTTTAGGAACAGCTACGAATAACGAACGTCTACTTTAATGTAGTGGATTCACTCTAATAAGTGTAGTATAGCGTTCTCCGGAATCGCATCGGGGAGCGCTATTTGTTTACTTTTTTAACGATGTGAACTGACAGGTTGACAAGGAAGCAGGGCAATGATAGACTGACTTTACTATAAAATCTTATTAAACTTATCGGAATTAAAGTGAATGAATATCCTGGATGGATATTCCACGTTACGATATGAGTTTGAATTCATAAATGTGTAGTGAAGCTTGAAACAGGGGGAATCAGGATGGAACGGCAAATTGGAATTCGCTTTGAACATGAAGAACTGGCAGCAACAATTCATTATCCAAACCGTACAAATGAGGGAGATCGTCAGAGAAGGGTTCCTCTCGTTGTTATATGTCACGGTTTTGTAGGCAATCGTATCGGAGTAGATCGATTATTCGTCAAGACTGCGCGTGAACTGGCGGAAGGGGGATATTTTGTCCTGCGTTTTGATTTTGCCGGTTGTGGAGAAAGCACAGGGGAATATGGCAAGCAGGGGTTAGAATCCATGATTAATCAGACACGTACCGTGTTGGATTACGCCGTCAATTGCGCGGACATTGACCCGACCAAGGTGACGCTGATCGGTCACAGTCTGGGGGGCGCGGTAGCCCTTCTCACAGCCGTACGGGACAAGAGAGTACAAAATCTGGTTCTTTGGTCCGCAGTGGGCTATCCGTTCAACGACATCGTCAAAATTACGGAGCGAAGCGTGTACGATGAGTCTGTTAAAACCGGTCATGCCGACTATTTGGGCTATAAGTTTACGCCTGCTTATTTTGAGTCGTTAGCTCAATTTCAGCCGTTCCAGGAGGCCGTTAAATTTAACGGAGATGTGCTCGTTGTTCATGGTACCTCGGATGATATTATTCCTGTGGATTATGCATTTCTGTTTCAAAAGATATTCTGGATGCGTCCAGAGGGGCGCTGTGATAAAGAGATTATTTTCCAGGGAGATCACACTTTCTCGTCAGGTAAAGAGCGGCAACGGCTGATTGATCGAACACTTGAATGGCTGGATGAACAGGAAAATATTCAACGGGATTGGCAGCACTGGATGATCTGATTTCAGTGTGAAACGGATTGTATTGGAAATTGCGCCTCCGCCGGAGTAAAATGGAAGAGTAACACTATACTGGCGTGTGGAGGTTGGCAGCGATGACATTACCCTCAATTTTTGTTGCGCATGGTTCACCGACACTGGCTGTAGAAAATAACGCATATACCAGCTTTCTTGCAAAGCTGGGCGCGAGCCTGCCCCGACCCAAAGGAATTGTCATTTTTTCCGCGCATTGGGATAGCCCCGATCAATGTATTGGCGCGGATGATCAGCATGCAGCGTTGCACGATTTCTATGGCTTTCCCGAAGAAATGTACTCAATTGATTACCCTGCACCAGGCGATCCAAAGCTGTATGAGGAGATAGAGCATCTGTTCAGTCAGCATAACCTGTTCCACCAGCCGGTTCGGAACCGAGGACTGGATCATGGAGCATGGGTGGTTTTGCGGCATATATATCCTGATGCAGACATACCGGTCGTACCCTTATCCATTGATTCTCGGCGCGCTCCCCAGGAGCAATACGAGATTGGGCGGATGCTGGCTCCGTTGCGAAAACAAGGGATTTTGATTATTGGTAGCGGTGGATTGGTCCACAACTTGCGGACACTCAAGCAGACGAGTGAGCCAGCTGATTGGGCCGTTCAATATGATGACTGGATTGGACAGCAGCTTCAAGACTGGAATTTGCGTCACCTATTCCAATATGACAAGAAGGCTCCATATGCCAAACAGGCGGTACCTTCTTATGGAATAGAGCATTTTTCACCTTTGTTTTATGCGATGGGGGCTGCGGATCATGAGCGCTCCGCGCGTAAGCTTTTTCAATCGTATGTCCTTGGCTCGTTAAGTCTCAATTGTTGGGCTTTTGGTCAAGAAAGTGATACGTAAATGTAAAAAAAGAACTTCCGAATCCACATGGTGTGTGGGAATGGAAGTTCTTTTGTGTATTTTCGTCTTCGATTAATTAGAAGGCACGTGTATCGTGAGCATAACAGCGCAAAAAAATAACCATTATCCCGGAGGATAACGGTTATTTTGGGAATGTTTAAGCTATTTTTCGACTAGGGTCCACTGGAAAGGTATCTTTATTTTTACGAAACAGTCCACGCAGGAAGGGCAATACCCAACGGTCAAAGCCAATTCTTCCGGCATTTGCACCAGCAACTACAAGGAAGATTTCAAACAGCAGGTAGATTGCATTGGTGCTTACTGTACCCGAGAACAGGAACGAGAAGTTCATAACCATAGCCATCAAAGCAGCCAGCGTAGTCAATGTACCGAGAAGCAGGCCAACCCCGACCAAGAACTCACCCAATGGGATCAGGACGTTGAACAAACCTACATTCGGCAGGGCAAAGGCTTCCAGGAACGATCCCCACCAGCCTTGTACAGCGGGATGGTCTCCACCTGTTTTAGCAATGGCCCCCGAGATAAATCCGCCTGCATCGAATCCACCTGTCAGCTTTTCAAGTCCGTGGGTCATCCATTCATAACCTAGATAAACCCGTACTACAGTCAGCAACCACATTGCGACTTTGTTTTCACGTAACCAGCTGTTAAACATTCAAACCACTCCTCTTTCTTAATCTATAATGTTGGTTGTATTTCATTTTGTTGGGATGATCATCTTTGCTACACCTTTATTGTAGTAGGTTCAGTTACAGTTATTTGTGATAAAAATCACAAAGTCTGAATATTTTTTAAATTTTAATGTCTTTAGATAAGTATTCTATGAGTGGTTACGCTTCAATCAAGACAAAAACAGGAAATAAAGCTTATAATGAGAAAAATAACTAAGTGGAGGGATGAACTTGTCCGGGCCCATTTCCCAACGAAATCATTGGTTGCGTGTGATGGCCTCAGCTCTGTTATGCATGACGCTGATGTCTTGTACTGCTATGTCCAATACGGGTGAATCTGAATCCGTTCCCCAACCGACCAAGCAAGTAACAGAGAAGGAGGCACTTGAACCGCCGAAGGAGCAGTCTATTCCGGCATTTACAGCTCCGCTTACCGGTCTTCCGGTGGAGCAGCCTGTTTTGGAGCGGCCGCTCGCTGTCATGATTAACAATGCTCCGGCTGCACGTCCACAGGCAGGACTTAGCCAGGCAGACATGGTATATGAAGTTCTTGCAGAAGGCGGGATTACCCGTCTGGTCGCTTTTTTCCAAAGTCATGGTGGAGATGTAAAGATCGGGCCGGTCCGTAGCATTCGACCGTATTTGATTGAGCTGGGCGAAACCTATGGTGCGTTGCCGATACACGCAGGGGGAAGCACAGATGCCTATGCGATTTTACAGCAGCAGCGGAAGGAACATCTGGATGAGATTTCAAATGGAGGGGCTTACTTCTGGCGAAGCAAAGATCGTCGTCCTCCACATAATTTATACACAGACGTGAACAGACTGCGCAAAGGAAGCGATAGTAAAGGGTATGCCAAGCAGACGGACGTTCCAGTATATTCTTACCTTAAATCCGGTGAAACCCCAGTTATGGTGGACGAGACTGCAGCATCTTTGCAAATTCGGTTTTTGCTTAAAAGCTATCGGGTATCTTATACCTATGATCCAGCGAATCAACAATATAAGCGTTTTGTGAACGAAAAGTCACATGTGGATCAAAATAATAACCAACAGCTCTCAGCAGCCAATGTTATTGTAATGAGCGCTAGACATCAAACGTTGGATGATGTAGGCAGATTAAGTGTTGAGCTCGACGGCAGTGGAGAGGCCATGGTGTTTCAACAAGGACAGTTAATACAGGCTGAGTGGCGGCATACACCAGGCGATGCGATTCGTTTTATGAAAAATGGGGTTGAAATCCCGTTAACGCCAGGTACATCCTATATACATGTGGTACCTGCAGATACTTCACTGAAGGAACATGTAACCATAGCAGCAAATTAGAAAACGAAATACACCTTTTTAGGAAGAAATTGTCGGATAATGACCTTCCATGTCGGGCACTGTATACGTATGTCATGAAATTTGCTTTTACAAACATTACAAAAACATTGATGAGTGTGATAAGATAGCAAAGGTTGTCTATTGCAGTCGAAACAGGTTGCGGATATTTTCGTAAAGGGGTAATCGTTATGAGATTGAAGAAAAAGGATATATTCTTCGAGACGTTGGAAAATATGGCAGATACGATCGTGCAAGCAGCCGATTATTTTGCCCAACATACTTCAAATCTTCAGGATGTGACTTTGTTTACAAATGAAATGAAGAAGTATGAAAATAAGTGTGATGATTACACACACACGATTATTACTGAGCTGAACAAGACCTTCATTACGCCGTTGGAACGCGACGACATCATGGAACTGACAACAACCATGGATGATGTGTTGGACGGTCTTGAAGCGACGGCTTCTCGTTTTTATATGTACAACATTACGGAGCCGGACGAGTATATTGTGCAGTTCGCTGATATTTTGCGTCAATCAGCTTACGAAATTCAGAAAGCTGTACATTTGCTTTCACAGAAAAAATTGCTGGCCATTCGTGAATACACTATTCGCCTGAATGATTTGGAAAATCAGGGGGATGAATTATTGCGTATTTGCATCAAAAACCTGTTTGCAACTGTAACTGACCCTATTGAACTGATTAAACGCAAAGAATTGTACGAACGCCTTGAAACGACAACGGATTCATGCGAGGATGTTGCAAATATGCTGGAATCCATCATTATGCGTAACTCGTAAGGGAGTCCTTTTACATGGATACAAGTTTACTGGTATTGGGTATTGTTATTTTTCTTGCTCTGGCATTTGATTTTATTAATGGTTTTCATGATACGGCGAACGCGATTGCAACTTCGGTATCGACCCGTGCATTGACCCCGCGACGTGCGATTATTATGGCTGCGGTCATGAACTTTCTCGGGGCAATATTGTTTACAGGCGTTGCGAAGACCATTGGTGGAAGTGTCGCTGATCCAACCAAGCTTACGAATGGAATTGATATCGTCATTGCGACGCTGATCGCTGCGATTATCTGGAACCTCTTAACCTGGTGGTTCGGTATTCCTTCATCTTCTTCTCATGCACTAATTGGTGCATTGGCTGGAGCGGTGTATGTAGGTGCGGGATCGGATAAATTGAACTGGAGCGGCTTCATCGGGATTGTCGAAGGACTTATTTTCTCCCCGTTGATTGCTTTTGTTGTCGGTTACATCGTGATGATAATTTTAAAATACATCTTCGCTCGTCGTAGTCCGCATACGGTAAACAAAGGGTTTCGTACAATGCAGGTCATTACGGCAGCGCTTCAGTCGTTCACGCATGGTACGAATGATGCTCAAAAGGCGATGGGGATTATTACATTCGCACTCGTTTCGGCGGGGTATCAGGACCATTTGGAAGTACCCATGTGGGTAAAAATTTCAGCCGCAACAGCTATGGCGCTGGGTACATCTATCGGGGGCTGGAAAATCATCAAGACGATGGGAACCAAGATTTTTAAAATCGAGCCAATTAACGGATTCGCAGCCGACATTTCGGGAGCCTCTGTTATTTTCACAGCTACATTGCTTCATTTGCCCGTAAGTACCACTCATGCCATTACTTCGGCTATTTTGGGTGTGGGTTCTGCGAAGCGTTTTTCCGCTGTGCGTTGGTCGCTGGCCGGTCGAATTATTATTACTTGGGTTATAACGAT
Organism: Paenibacillus sp. MZ03-122A; assembly: GCF_024213325.1. Lineage (NCBI taxonomy): Bacteria > Bacillati > Bacillota > Bacilli > Caryophanales > Paenibacillaceae > Paenibacillus > Paenibacillus sp. MZ03-122A. Next base: position 57,955 of record NZ_JANAVI010000009.1, read on the forward strand.
ACCGATTGCTGCGCTGTTATCTGGATTGATTTTCAAAATTCTTTTCTAGTTCATTATTATTTCTTGAAAAATAGGTACACACTATAGAATACACAATAAGCTTCCGTCCGCTTTTTGCGGCAGGGGCTTATTGGCATTCTGGGGCAAAACTTTCTTCAAAGTTTACACATCCAGATAGTTCCATGAAACGTTTTTCAAAAATACCTGACATCAAAGTAGTCAATTTTTAATAACTCCTGTAGAATAAACAGAAAACTTTGAACCGTTCAACTGACTGGAGGAAATTATGCAAAAATCTAGAAAACTAATAGCACTCATGATTTGTTTGTTTTTTGTGGTTGCCCTGGCCGGTAATTTCGGTGTAGTGGCACATGCAGAAAATAAAACAAAGTATGATATCGGCACGGATACAACGTTCGCGCCTTTTGAGTTTGAAGATGTAAATGGTAAATTTGTCGGAATCGACATGGATTTGCTGGCAGCTATTGCCAAGGATCAGAATTTTGAATATACGATTAAGCCTCTTGGCTTTAACGCGGCAGTGCAGGCCCTTGAAACGAATCAAGTGGATGGTGTCATTGCCGGGATGAGTATTACCGATGAACGTAAGCGGAAATTTGATTTTTCCGAGCCTTATTTTGATTCAGGCGTCGTCATGGCGGTCCGCAAGGATAATGATACGGTTAAACGCTATGAGGACTTGAAAGGACAGCGTGTCGCTGTCAAAACAGGAACGGAAGGTTACACATTCGCAGAATCGATTAAGGCCAAATACGGCTTTACTACAGTTCCGTTCGATGATTCTTCTCAAATGTATGATGAAGTTAAAACAGGTAATTCGGTTGCCTGCTTTGATGACTATCCGGTACTGGCATACGGTGTAAACCAAAATAACGGCCTTAAGTTGGTAACAGATAAGGAAAAAGGTGCTTCTTACGGGTTTGCTGTTAACCAAGGCAAGAACCAGGAGTTGCTGGAGAAATTTAATGCAGGGCTTGTTAATCTGCGCAATAGCGGGGAATACGATAAAATTTTGGCCAAATATCTTGGCGAATCGGGCAAAGGTGTGGCGCCTGTAGAGACCAGCCGCTGGGGACTGATTTCCGCTTCGCTGCCTTCGCTGATTAAGGGCATGGGAAATACGTTGCTGTACACACTTGTATCTTTACTCGTAGCCTTTATCCTAGGGTTGGTGTTTGGCTTTATGAAAGTAAGCCATAACAAGGTGTTCCGTGGTATTGCAACTGTATTCGTCGATATATTCCGCGGTATTCCGCTGATCGTGCTTGCTTTCTTTATTTACTTTGGTATTCCACAGGCACTGGATTTCAAAATGCCGCTTTTTGTCGCGGCTGTACTGACATTATCCCTGAATGCGGGTGCGTATGTAACTGAGATTATCCGTGGTGGTATTCAGTCCATTGATCCGGGACAAATGGAAGCAGCTCGTTCGCTTGGTCTACCCTATCGGACGGCTATGCTTAAAATCATTTTGCCACAAGCTGTGAAAATCATGATCCCGTCGTTTATCAATCAGTTGGTTATTACGTTGAAGGATACGTCCATTTTGTCTGTTATCGGTCTGGTCGAGTTGACCCAATCGGGTAAGATCATTATTGCGCGGACATTCCAATCCTTTGATATTTGGCTGGTAGTAGCGGTGATGTATCTTATCGTCATTACAGTTCTGACCAAAATTTCCAACCGTCTCGAAGGGAGAGTTCGCCGTGGGTAAAATTATCGTTAAAAACCTGAAAAAAAGCTATGGTAGTAATCAAGTATTAAAGGGCATCGATATGCAAGTACGTGAAGGCGAGGTTGTGTGTGTCATTGGCCCCTCTGGTTCGGGGAAAAGTACGTTTTTGCGTTGTATGAACATGCTTGAAGAAATTACCGCAGGTGAGGTCATTGTCGATGACTACAACTTGAGTGACAAAAACGTGGACATTAACAAAGTCCGTGAAAATATAGGTATGGTATTTCAACACTTTAATCTGTTTCCGCATATGACCGTGCTCAAGAACATTATGTTCGCGCCGACTGAACTGGGGAAACAGTCCAAGGCAGAGGCCCGGGAAACGGCTATGAAGCTGCTGGATCGTGTAGGTTTGGCCGATAAGGCAAATGCACTGCCAGGACAGCTTTCCGGCGGTCAGAAGCAGCGTGTGGCGATTGCACGTGCGCTGGCAATGAACCCAGACATTATGCTGTTCGACGAGCCTACCTCGGCGCTCGATCCTGAAATGGTAGGCGAAGTGCTGGGCGTAATGAAAGATCTGGCGCGTGAAGGCATGACGATGATGATCGTAACGCATGAGATGGGTTTTGCACGCGAAGTAAGCGACCGTGTTGTGTTTATGGACGGTGGTTACATCGTAGAAGAAGGAACGCCACAAGAGGTATTTGGTAATCCAAAAAACGAGCGGACTATTAGTTTCTTGGAGAAGGTATTGTAAGAGGATTAAAAGTGAGGCAGGGTTTGTGTTTGTAGGCGGGGATCTCGTTGTAAGACGCTCCGCGATCCATTTGATCTTTCGATCGCTGTTGCCCCTGAATTTTTGGATTGTATAGGACCTTATAAGGTGAAAATTCAGAGGCAAAGGCGAACGCTGCCGCTTCTACAGATTCAAATGGACCGCTACGCTACTGCTCGCTGAGTAGTCCCTTTTCGTGCAAAGAGCCTGCCTCACTTTTGAATGAGTGGGTGCAGGGGAAGAGGGCGCGAGTGATTTTTCATTTTTGATGTTTCTTTTCATAAGTGGAGGGATTGCTTTGAAGATAAGGACTGCTCATCATGAGGATATTCCGGCTTTGGCTTATCTGATGGAGGAGCTTGGTTATCCTACGACTGTAGAAGATATGAAGATGAGATATGATCGTATCGCTTCTGACCCTAACTACCATACTCTGGTGGCTGAAGATGAAGGGGAAGTCGTTGGGATGGTTGGACTACATGCTGATATCTTTTATGAAAGAAATGAAGATTACGCGCGTATCGTCGTTTTTGTGATGGATTCAAAACATCGTAATAAAGGCATCGGGAAGGCGTTAAATGAGGAAGCGGAAGCTTGGGCTAAAGAGAACGGGTTGGTTGCCATTGCTTTGAACAGTGGTAATCGAAGTGAGCGACAGGATGCTCATCATTTTTATCGCCGATTAGGATATGAAGCGACAAGCACAGGATTTGTAAAAAAGATTTAATTTATAATGAATTGATTGTTTTATAAGGATATCTTGGGAGGCATGTTGGCCCGGAGATATCCTTTTCTTTATTAAAAGGAATACAGGACTTGAGATTGGTATAATGTTAATTGGCTTATATAAAATATAAATAACATAACAGACGGAAGTGTAAGCGAGGGGGACGTACGGTGATACGTACATTGACTATAGGTCATGATCATCAGGTAACAGTGGGAAAACCATTGGATCAGATCGTCATGGAGGATTACATATGGATGTGGGTAGATTTTAGCGAGCCTACAGATCGCGAGACAGAACTGCTGACGAGTTATTTTCATTTTCACCCATTGGCTGTGGAGGATTGTATGCACGTTCTGCAACGTCCCAAATTGGATTATTACGAGGATGTGCAGTTTCTGGTCGTGCATGCGCTTGATGTAGATACGTTAGCTGCGGAAGAAGTGGATATGTTTATTAGCAGTCGTTTTTTGGTTACATATCACCATCATGAGTTAGAGGAGCTGGATCAAGCCTGGGAGCGGATTGTCCAGCATGCGAATGAACGCAAAATATGGTCACGAGGACCGCTGTCTGCAGCCTACACGGTGATGGACAAGCTGGTAGATAACTATTTTCCGAGCCTTTTTATGATTGAGGATGAATTGGCCGAGCTGGAGGGCTTGGGTGGTCGCGAATCCGTAGAGGAATTAATGAAGCAGGTGTTTGACCTGCGTGGCAGGCTGCTCAAGCTACGCCGTACCATCGTACCCATGCGTGATCTGATGTACCGAGTTTTGAATTCGCAGCATGTGCAGGGCCAAGGAGATCATATGGCTTATTTTACCGATATATATGATCATTTATTGAAGTTGACAGACATGCTGGAGGCCGACCGCGAGATGACAGCCGACCTGAGGGACAGTTATATATCGCTCAATTCCAATCGCATGAATTCAATTATGAAGACGCTGACCGTAATTACGACCGTCTTTATGCCCTTGACGCTGATTGCAGGAATTTATGGTATGAATTTTTCGAATATGCCCGAGTTGGGCTGGAAATATGGATATTTTGGCGTACTGTTCTTCATGTTTTTGTTGAGTGTTGCAATGGTGGTCTGGTTTATGCGCCGAGGCTGGTTCAAATAGTATAATCTACTTTCTTTTGCGCTTGCGCGGACGTCTACGCGGGGTAGTGGTGCTTTTGCGCTGCGTCTTTTTCCGGCGTGGGCGTGGTGGTGTGTATTCATCCAATTCCTCGGTGATATCTGTGGCAGAATTTTTGCTCGCGGATTTGCCGAATGCTGGGAGCGAGCCCATAATCAGCTTCGCCATTGGAGCAAATTGCTGCACACTAGACATAACCTTTTGCACCTTGCCGACCGTAGCAACAATTCCATCAATGCCACCCATACGGTCAATGAAGCCTTTAATTTCGTTGAGATTACCGAGGTTGCCAAGACCCCCAAGCAGTCCTCCTTTGGCTGGAACCGGGTCTGGTGTGACCACGGCAGAATCCGTAATACTCGCTGGCGCCTCGTAAGGAACCAGCCCGGAAGAACCGGCTTGCGGAACCTCGTTGTATGGATCGAGTCCGGGATAAGGAGATGAACTATACGGATCGGAAAGGGAACGCTGTAGCGGCCTCCGATGATAGTAGTGTCCAGGCATGAGATCACATTCCTTTGCAGGTTGATACTCTACTGTATGTTACAAACGCACAGTGGGTTTAGGCGCGTGTCCCGAAATCAGGTATAAAAGCGGATTTGGGCATTCGTACGGTACGTTTCTATGGTCATAATGTTGTTCTGTAATGCGTGAAACCGTTAATGCTTGAAAAACCGACTATTCCTCGGGTACAATGAGGAGAGATCGTAACCTTGGGAGATGATAATCCATGCAGCTTAAAAAGCTTAATGATAAAAGTATTGATCAATTGTTCGAAGCTATTTTAACTCTTAAAAATTTGGAAGAGTGCTATGTATTTTTTGATGATCTGTGCACGATTAATGAAATTCAATCCCTCTCCCAACGTCTAGAGGTTGCCCGTATGCTAGGCAAAGGCAGCACATATAATCAGATTGAAGCAGAGACGGGGGCCAGTACAGCTACCATTTCACGTGTTAAACGTTGTCTGAACTATGGTAATGACGGGTACAAAATGACTCTGGAACGTCTGGGACGCTAATGCGGAGCCCTGGGATACTGGTAATCAGCCATGGCTCTAGGGAGCCATATTGGGTGGAACAGGTGGATCAGGCAGTTGCGAAGCTTCATTTGTCGGAAGAAACGCCGATAGAGGTTTCATTTTTGGAAACGGTTAAAGGAAGATTGATTCAAAATGGTATTGACCGTCTGGAAGCCTTGGGTGTAACAGATATATTGGTTATACCTCTGTTTGTGTCATCAGGCAGTACGCATGTAGATGAGATTAGCTATGCGCTGGGTGTCAAAGATGCGCCGGACAAAGAGACAGATTTGAAGCCATTTCGAATGAAGGCGCGAGTGCATTTTGGCAGCCCACTGGATGACGGAGAAGATGTTGCTCGCATGGTGTGGGACAAGGTTTGCCCGCTATCTTCCGACCCTGCGAGAGAGGTTATTTTACTCGTAGGTCACGGCAGTGTGCACAACGGCTTTTTTCAGCGGTGGGAGCAGGGGATTTCTTCGTTGGCCCGTACGGTGCAAAGCGTGAGCGGTATCATCACGGACCACGCTTTGCTAAATCCCGAGAGTGTGTACGACAAGGCAGCGTATTGGAATCAAGAGCGGGGTCATGATGTTATTGTGGCACCGCTATTTTTGAGTTCGGGATATTTTACAAGTCGTATGATTCCTAAACGCTTGCAGGGACTCGAATACCGTTATTCAGGAGACCCTTTATTACCGCATCCTTTGCTCACAAGCTGGATGGATAGACAAATTCGTGAATTATTGCAAAGTGTGCAGAAGCAAGCAAGGTAAAGTCATAGGTAGTCTGGTTCGGCTATAGCGTCATCTTAGCCTTAAATTTCCTTATTTGGGCAAAGTCTGGCTTCTTTTATTGTAAAAGAGGTCTTTTTCCAGTATGATGATATTTTGTACAGACTGAATGTGATGAACTGCTATGTGAATATAAATATCATTAAATATACGGGTGGCGTAACGGAATGAAAAGAGCTAGATTAATCTACAATCCGACCTCTGGGCGTGAGGAAATGAAGCGTCGTCTTGCGGATGTTTTGCAGCGCCTGGATGAAGGGGGTATTGAAGCCTCTTGCCATGCAACTACGGGTGAAGGAGACGCAACGCGTGCCGCAATAGAGGCCATTGAGCGTGGGTATGACATGATTATCGCCGCTGGTGGCGACGGTACATTGTATGAGGTCATTAACGGGATGGCTGAAAGAGAAAACCGCCCGCCCCTAGGTGTGTTTCCTCTGGGGACGACGAATGATTTCGCCAGAGCACTGGGCATCCCCAAGCACTGGGAGGATTATTGCGACCTCGTTATTCGTCAAAATCCGAAACCGCTGGATATCGGAAAAGCGAACGACCGCTACTTTATCAACATTGCAGGCGGGGGAACTTTAACCGAGCTTACGTATGAAGTTCCGAGCAAGCTAAAAACGATGATTGGCCAGTTGGCGTATTATTTTAAAGGTATGGAGAAGATGGTCAGCCTTGCTCCACAGGAGTTGATCATCAAGGCATCGGGTCAGGAAGTGATCCACGACGAGTTTATGCTTTTCCTGATTGCGAATACGAATTCGGTGGGCGGGTTTGAAAAGCTTGCTCCCGGGGCGACAATAGATGATGGACTGCTCGACGTCATCGCTGTACGGAAATGCAATCTGGCGGAAATGATCCGATTGGTAACCCTTGCGCTGCGTGGTGAGCATTTGCAGGATAAGAAGATTGTTTATTTTAAAACAGATTACATGGAAGTGACCTCACCCGGCTATGTCCAGCTTAATCTGGATGGCGAACTGGGGGGCACTTTGCCAGCGACTTTCCGAAATTTACCACATCATTTGAATGTTTTCCGGTGAGGAAACGAGCGGTAATGGTTCTATTTCCGTTGGTTTGAGCAGTTCGATATACAGATCGTAGAGTAGATAGTTGTTTTTTGTAGGAAACATATCGGTCCTTGCCGTTCTCCGTGGGGAGTAACGGCATTTTCGAGTTGATGTTTGTATGTTTAGATGACCATTCTAATTAGATGTCCGAAGGAAAATACCGCATAAAATGAAGATCAGAAAGAAGTGACAATCATGACGAATAACCGTAGCGGACGTGGAAAAAGCCGCCGGAATGCAGCAACAGCAACTCCTGTTCAAGGAAATCAGCATAAAAAGACTATGAAGGCGACAAGAGAGAGCGAACCGGAACAGTCTCAAGTTAGAGCTGGAAATGGGCTACTTCAAGCCGAAATAAAACATAAAAATGGAAATGTGAATGAAAATATGAATGATTCGGATCGGAAGAAGAGAAAGAACGGACGAGATACTCGTCGTTCTTCCAACGGTGGACGAAGTCAGGATGCTTCCAATCGTAACCGGTCTAGTGTAGAGCGTAGCGATCTGCCTGTGCAAAAGAACGATGAGGCTGTGATAGACATCATCGGCATGAACCACGATGGCGAGGGTGTAGGCCGTGTTGAGGGTTTTACGCTGTTCGTTCCGGGTGCGTTACCGGGGGAAAAGGTACGGGTAAAGGTGCTGAAAACGAAAAAGCAGTATGGCTATGCCAAGCTGCTGGATATCGCGCAGGCTAGCCCAGACCGAATTGCAGCTCCGTGCGCTATCTACGATCAATGCGGTGGCTGCCAGATCCAGCATATGAGCTACGAAGCGCAGCTCAGCTGGAAACGCCAGCATGTCGTGGATGTGCTGGAGCGTATCGGGAAGCTGAGTGTGGCTACAGAGCCCAGTGAGCATACTGCACAGGTTGTGGCTGCTTCTGCGGATACAGATGGTGAGGCCGATACAGTCACGACTGCTGATTCGGCCATGAATGCGGATGGAAATGCCGACAGTATGTCGCGTGTACATGGCGTAGTCGTGCATCCTACACTCGGTATGAGTGAGCCTTGGCGATATCGCAACAAAGCCCAGGTGCCGATTGGTGTCACAGAGGGCGGGCTTGTCGGTGGCTTCTACGCACGTGGCAGCCATCGGATTGTGGATATGAACACCTGTCTCATTCAGGACGAGCGTAATGACGAAGTTGTCGCACGTGTGAAAGAGATTGGCCGAATGCTGGGCAACAGTGCATATAATGAAGAAACCGGACGTGGGCTACTGCGCCATGTCGTTGTAAAGACCGCTTTTCGCACGGGTGAAATGATGCTGGTGCTCGTCACGAATGGACGAGATATTCCGCATGCAGATGCGTGGATCGGCAGTATCCGTGAGCATATTCCACACGTGGCAAGCATATGCCAGAACGTGAATACAAAGCGAACGAACGTTATTTTTGGCGACGAGACTCGTGTACTGTGGGGTCGTGACGTGATCTACGACTACATTGGAAACGTACAGTTTGCGATTTCCCCAAGATCCTTTTATCAGGTGAATCCCGTACAAACGGAAGTGCTGTATGGCAAAACCGTCGAATATGCCGGGCTCACAGGCAAAGAAACGGTGATTGATGCGTATTGCGGCATCGGTACGATTTCTCTGTTCCTCGCTCAGCATGCGGACCAGGTGTATGGGGTGGAGATCGTCAAAGAAGCCATCGACGATGCACGGAGCAATGCACTATTGAACGAAATGCGTAATGTGAAGTTTGAGGTAGGTGCGTCCGAGGACGTCATTCCTGCATGGAAAGAGCAAGGCATCACTGCCGACGTTATCGTCGTCGATCCACCCCGCAAGGGCTGCGATCCACGTCTGCTCGACACCATTCTGGAGATGAAGCCAGAGCGCGTGGTGTACGTATCTTGTAACCCAAGCACACTGGCACGGGATTTAAGGATACTGGAGGATGGTGGGTACAGTACAGTGGAAGTGCAGCCTGTGGATATGTTCCCGCATACGGTGCACGTAGAATCGGTAGCTTTGTTAGTTAGGAATGGTACAGGTATCTGAGATTGCAGTGGTGGAGCGGGTTTGTAGAGTAGTACAGATGGTACAATAGTATGAAACAGAGGTTTGGAAATATTAGAGTTGACTGATTGTTGACGAAATTAATAGATTAATATTTGGTAACACCTGATGTTGAATCAGGTGTTTTTTGCTTATTAGTAGGTAATCTGGGAGAAGTAAATAGGTTATTCAAGTTACTTATTTGCTAAAGGAACAGTTAGAAACACCAAATACAGGTTGGTGTTTCTTTGCTTTTACCATGGACGAAGAGGTGTTGTTGTAAATTGGATAAGAAAAGCTGTAAAGTAATGTAAAGATCGTATTCATGGGAGGAGCTCAATGTCAGGAGGTTTTATAGCTAGGCAGGGTTTTCGATTTCAGGATCTATTCTTATTAAGCAAAGTACTCGAGCATATTGCTGCAGGGGATGAACAGCATCGCGATGAGATGGTCTTCGGAATTGAATCCCCGAGACCTGATTCTGATGAAAAAGATTGGGATGTACTTATTTTACAAGAGGAAACACAGCAAGTAATGGAAGTGAAGCGTGGTGCAATTAATAAGGATGATCGCCGGGACTTCTGGCTCAGTATTCGTGCTGAATTAATCCAAGCCGGCGATCGGCATGAACAGGTTATCCCGATATTGGTGACTAATGCTGAAAATGAACCCGCAGTGATTAATGAATGGAGAGAACTAAGCAATCTTCAGGACATTAACCCGAGGTATCAAGGAGTAGAAGTCTCAAGAGTGGACAACGTGGATCAGCTGATTCAACAGGCTTTGTACTGGCTAACCGTTGCAACCCATTCAGATAACCAATCCAAAACCCCATTAGGCAATCAGATAGAACACAGTATTGCTATTCAGGCCTTGAACCGATTCCGACTCAAAGAGGTCCAAGAAAGTGAATTGGTGAATCAGATCGAGGACAAATTAGGCTACCTTGCATATGGACCAGATCCACATTCGCTCTTAAAACAACTAGAAGGATTCATCAATCAGAAGGCGACGACCGAAAACGAAGTGAAGAGATGCTTCACCATTTCAGAGCTAGTTAGGGAAGTCCAACTGCTTGATATTTATCTTCATCAAGACCCTGAGGCTATACGGCTTATTAGAAAAATAATTGACGAGCTCACCTCTGTTTGTATTGGTGGCTGGAGGCATCAGTTCGAGGGTGCTCACGGGATGACTCGCCAAGAAATCAGTATCGTGCAACCAGCACTAGTGCCCATAACCAGGTCATCAGAAAAATTCAATCAAATCCTACTTGGTGAGGCTGGACAGGGGAAATCGTATTCGTTATTTCAGATCTACAACGAGTTCGCATCTCGAGTTGAACAATACCGTGTATACCCGCCGCTTCAGGCAGATAGTATCGTTGCGGATATAGAAGCAAACACGTCACGCGTTCAGCAAGCTTTCCGTATTATATGCGGTCTAGCGGCTCTTCAAGGACAATATTCGCTATTTTTGATCGACAGCCTAGATCATTTGCCTAAAGACAAAAGAGACATTATAGGTGACCTTTTGCGAACGTGTGGTGAGCATAGCAGGTTCTGTGCCATTGTAAGCTGCCGGCAGGTAGATTGGGATGACACCCCTGTTTTGAAAGAGAGACTTGAGAGATGGAGTAAAGTTCATCTTGAGCAATGGAATGCCAATCTTGTGCGCAGGGTAATTTCTAAAGCAGGAATTGAACGAGAAATAACCCCAAGTATCGTCACCTTCCTTCAAATACCTCTTTACCTAGATTTATTTTTACGTACGTTTGCCCGCGGACTAGATGAAGATGTTCCAGATACTTTTTTATACAAAGCATGGTTTACTTCTTGAGTACTGGAACAAAATCGTTTTAGGCGGTGATTCGGTAGAAAAATGGCGTATTCTTGATGAGGCGAGCTCCTCTCTCATGGAGAATCGTCAGTGGATTCCATCTGCACAAGCGAACGGTACAATCATCGCAACACTTGTGTCGCAAGGGCTCCTTTATCAATCCGATGTTAGAGGAGGGTATGGATTTCGTCACCCGATTTTACGTGATTTCACAATGGCGCAGTACGTGTTACGACATGCTCGTGAGCAAGTGAGCCATCTTACCGAAATGCTCAACCGAATTCGTTATCCAATCATAGCAGATGGTGTGCATCGTTCTTTGGTTGAAGCGCTGATATCGGATCAATACATTTCACTTGAACAATACGTCACGACATCATCACGTTCACATCAGGGAAATATTGTCAGGATAATCGGGAGACTCAAACCACCTGAAAACTTTAGTATCGAGGTATGGCACAGAAAGCCACATCCTTCATTCCTCGCCAAATTGATAGAGACGGCTCAGCATGCTAAAAATAGCAACTGGATTTATTATTTCGCCACACTTTCTCATTCTGTTAATTGGGTAGAGCGGCGGGATTGGATTGGCGCTTCTACGATCGATGATCTTGCTATGTATATCCGTGTCGTAAGTGAACGTATTGTAAGTGATGGTCAAATAAACAAACTTCAAGAACTGAGTGAAATGATGATTCAGTGGTCATATGCCCCTAAGTTTAGGGCTTACTACCATCAGGATACATCGATAAGAGCAGCTGACTTGATACCGATTGTTTCTCATTGGGCAACTCCAGGGACATACATTTCGTTCTTGAAAGACGGAGGCCATGATTATTTACGACGCATAGGGAATTTGGATGACTATGAAGAACTTTTTGAATGGATCGAGTTAGAACAGTAATTATGAGCATCCCTGTTTGAGCCAGTCTATAATTGCTTCCTGATAAAATAGGATTCTTCTTCTTACTCTGATATGAGGTATTTGTTTTTCGCGAACCATTGTATAGATACAATCCGTAGAAACACCAAGAAGTTCAGAGATTTCATTAACATTTAGAGTAAGTTTACTATTCATCAATATCCCCCTCAGAAATAAAAAACTATTATCAGTTATTCCCAATCTAGTTTTTTTTACTCCTACAATTTTTGCAAAACGTATAGTAGAGTTGACTCCATTGACTATCACTAGTTAAGGGGTTTTGGGGTTTACGGGTTGGAATCCGGTGGCTCTAAAATCCCTTTATTATTACCTGTAGGAACATGTCCAAGTTGCAGGGGGAAGCGGCGTACGAGCGGATTAGATGTCAGTTGTTAGTGAGAAAGCAGTTTAGATATCAATCCTTAAATGAGAGAGCAGATATATGTAGAAGCGGGCATGATAAGTTAGATAGCAATGCGGTATCCTTACCTATCATGGCTTTCGTGAGTCCTCATGTCCGCAAAGGCTCCGTGTCAAATCACGCTATGAGCCTAATTATTGTTAATCCCCCCATATTGTAATAGCGAAGAGCCACTACGAAGAAGAGTAAAACCAATTGGTAAGGTATAGGGGACTTATGGCTGAAATCTTGTGTCCTAACTTCAATAGATGAATCTCGTTATGGAAGTGCCTTATATTTCTTTTTCAAGTGAGAAGGGAGCCTTAAACAATCATGACTTTTGCCGCATCTCCAACATGAAAGTGGAGAGTTTAGCGCGGCACGTTCTCCTACATACTGCATTGCTAGATTTAATATAAGAATTAGAACCCTTTTAATCGCCCAATGTCGGTGGTTTCAAGGGTTTTTCTCTTTTAGAGACTGATGGATTTGATTGTGATGGGCGTGGTTTTCCGAATTTGAAGCTGTCTGTGGAAACGGAATTACAATAAAAGGGAGTGGAGTTTAACGGAGATGGTTTAGCAATTCAGCGGAAGACGAACTTTTTTGCAGAAATGTAAAACAAAAACATGGCTTGCAGAATAGTTTCTGCAGGCTTCGTCAAATGATATTATGAAATATATAAATATTTCATAATATCATTTGACGAAACAAATTCGATGTGATTTAATATGTAATATAGAAATATTTCAAAAAATACTATCTGTAGTTTGGAGACGATTTGGTTGGAGAAAAGAGGATTAAAAGAGTTCGTAACATTCGTCCCAGGTATAAATCCAACAAGAGCGCAAAAACAGTTTGGTATTCAAGTAATAAATTATTATGACCAGCTGTCTTTTGAAGCTGATTATGATCATGAGGACGTAGTAGTTGAAGATGAGTCAGAATCTTCATCTCAAAATAACCTATCATTAAATGAAGGTGATGTTGTTATCAGTAACTCATTACAGCTTGCAACAATTGTCGGTAAAAGAAATGTTGGTAAAGTGTTGTCCCTTAACTTCACAAAAATACAGTTTGATAGCGAACAACTTGATAAAAGATATTTTCTTTACTTGTTTAATGCTTACAAAGAAGTGAGGCGACAAAAGGAAAGGGAGTCACAAGGGAGTGGCCCTGTTCTAAGAATTCCACTTCGTTCTCTAGAGGAGATTATTATTCCCGTAGTTCCTCTTGAGGAGCAGCAGAAAATAGGTGCTATTTACGTAGAAACATTGAAGCTACAAAGTAAGCTAAACAAATACGCAGACTTGATTGGGCAGTTTACGAGCTCAATGATAGAAGAAACCTTAGAGGGGAAATAATCAAATGAAAAGTCAATCGGAGTTGGCGTTCGAAAATGAAGTCATCGATTATTTGACTAAAATCGGTGGAGTAAAACAATGGGAATACAAAAAAGACATCAAAACAACCGAACAACTCTGGGATAACTTTAAAATGATCCTAGAACAAAACAATCGCGCCCGTTTAGATGAACCATTGTCTGTCACTGAATTTAACCAGGTAAAGAAAATCATCACTGGTATTGAATCACCTTACCATGCTGGACAATTTTTGTATGGTGTTAACGGTGTTTCTGAAATTGAAGTTGGCCTTGACAATGGTAGGCATGTGTTTTTGACAGTATTCGACCAAGCCCAAGTTGGTGGTGGAAACACTGTTTATCAAGTGGTAAATCAAATTAAACGACCAAAAGTTATTGATGGTAAGCCCAAACGTAGATTTGACGTGACGTTGCTTATTAATGGTTTACCGATTATTCAAATCGAATTAAAGAAAGCACTTCACAGCACTACGGAATCCTTGAACCAGATGGAACAGTATATTGCTGAGAAACAATACAGCGGTATCTTTTCAACTTTGCAGATTCTAATTGCGATGACACCGTTTGATATTCGTTACATGGCAAATACGCCATTCAAAAGCTTTAATCGAGCTTTCGCATTCAACTGGCAAAATGATGATGATGCGCGCCCTATTCGTTCATGGAAGACGTTTGCGGATAAAGCATTGTCAATTCCAATGGCTCATGATTTAGCAACACGCTACATGGTACTTGATGGTACTAAAAACAAAGAAAGTATCAAAGTTATGCGTCCTTATCAAGTCTATGCCACAAAGCGTGTGCTTGATAAAGTTAGAAAATTTGACTTCAAATACAATGATGGGAAGTTAGGATACATTTGGCACACTACGGGTTCAGGTAAGACAATCACAAGTTTTAAGACTGCTTGGCTTGCAAGTCGTCTATCTAATGTAGATAAAGTTATCTTCTTGGTTGACCGTATTGCGCTTACAAACCAAACAGCTGATGCCTATAAAGCCTATGATCCTGTTGCGGGATTTGAAGGGAAAACTGGTGTGGTGAGTGACACAGCAAATATCTCAGATCTCCATCGCAAATTAACGAAGAAGAGCGATAAGAACATCATCGTGACAAGTATTCAAAAGATGTCACGTTATGTAACGCGAGATAGCTTCAAGCCACTTAATGAAAGTATTCTTTTTATCGTTGATGAGGCCCATCGTTCAACCGGTGATGGCACTGAAAATGAAGGAATGCTTGAAGCGATCCGAAAAGCTATTCCTAATTCTGCTTGGGTTGGTTATACTGGTACACCAAAATTCCCCGAAACACGAGAAATCTTTGGTGATATTCTACATGCATACACCATCAAAGAAGCGATTGCGGATAAAAACGTCTTAGGGTTTAACGTTGAATTCAAGGAAACGATCGAGGCTCCCGAAGATCCAACCGAAGATGATATCGACGATAACGTTCGTGGTAGTGTTTACGATTATAGCCCAGAACATGTCAACTTGGTAGTTAAAGACATCTTCGATAATTGGAAGAAACGTTCAAATGATCGTAAGTATAATGCCTTATTTACAGTCCACGTTGGAGGTAACAAAGCAAGTACACCAAGAGCGATGGAATACTTCGATAAGTTTGTTGAAGAAAACGCGAACCGTCCAGTAGATCAACGATTAAAAGTTGCAGTGAGTTTCTCGGCAGATACATCCAATAGTATTCATCAATTGAAAACGAACGAGAACTTGCATAGAGCTATCACAGTATATAACGCAATGTTTTGCACAGCTTTTGATATGACGACAGTTAAAGCTTACACAGAAGACTTAGCACGACGTTTGAACAAGACAGCTGATGATGGTAAGTATTTAGATCTGGTTATTGTAGTTGATCAACTTTTGACCGGATTTGATGCTCCTGAAATGAATACGCTCTATATTGACCGAACGCTTAAGGGTGGGAACCTGATTCAGGCATACTCACGTACAAACCGAATGCACAACCTGATCGATAAGCCTTGGGGAAATGTCGTTAATTATCGTTGGCCAGAGCAAAACGAGTATGAAATGAATAAGGCTTTTGCTATCTATTCAAATCGTGCATCTGCTGACGAACAGCTTTCACTTGAAGATTTGAAGGAAGGTAACGAAGAGTCTGGTATCATTTCTAAACCATTTAGCAAGGTTCAAGCTGAGATGCAAGAAGTCATCAAGAAGCTTGGGGCGCTCACGGATGATTTTGTGCAATTACCACCAAGTGAAAAAGCACAAGATGAAGTCTTTGAGAATTTGAAAGAGTACAATCGCTTACTTAGTCAGTTGAAACAATATACCGAAGATGATGATAAAAATCCTATTTCTGCCTATGATAACCCTGAAGAGTTCTATGAACGATTAGGGATTACTGAAGAGCAGGAAGTAATCTTAACAACTGTAATCGCCGGTGAGTTGAAAGAACGACGTGCTAAGCGAGAAAACATTGATATTTCGCAAGTCAATCTCTCTATGGTTCATATTCACGATGTTACTATCAACTATGATTACTTAATTGATTTGATTGCTCGAATGGCTGACGAAGTTCACGCCAATTATATGTCAAAAGCGGAAAAAACGCGTGATGAAATCCATATTGAAATTGCCAAGTCAGATAACGAAAGAGAAAAATCTAAGATGCGCAGCTTTGTATCTAAGATATTCTCAAAAGAATTTGAATTTGATAATTATCCAGCTCCTCGAAGTGTTGAAAAAATGAACCAAGCTATGGATAGAGCACAAAAGGATACGAATATTCAACTTGTAACGAACTTCATCCGTACTTGGGGACTTGATAACAGCACAAAACCTAAGGAGCTTGAAAGCTTGATTAAGAGACACCGTTTAGGTCAAGAGGATATGGATAAACAAGGCGAGTTGACAGCAATCATGAATGACGCAAGAGCTGATTATAAAGAAATTGCAGATGAAAGAATTGCAGAATTGACCTGGGTACGATACCGCATTGAATTCCGTAAGGCATTTTATGAAATGGCTGACGAAATTAAGAAGGGTGAGTAGTCGAGTGATGAAATTATATAGACTACAAAAAGGAGATCAGAAATGAATTTATATACAGAACGCCATGGATTACGAAAACCAATTGCACGTACGAGTAAAATTTCAAAAGAAGTTTATACTTTGCTATTAAATATATGCCAAAAATACTATAAAAATCTAACACATATCTTTAAGCTCCAGAAGCATAGTTCCTTTGTGGGCCAGGATTATATTGAATTTAACAGTAGTCAATTTGAAAATAGAATGGCAATAAAAATTCCTAATATTTTCAGGGATGAGTATGGTCATTTAGCTGCCCCAAAAGATAATGATGAATATGACCAATATTCATTAATTGACCTTATAGAATATGTTGCTGAAAATATAAAGGATATTTCTGAAGGATGGAATAATGATCGTTACAAAAATTATTGGTATATTCATTGTTTGGATACAACAAGTGCGTTCGATGATTATCGAAATGAAATAAACGAAATATTTCAAGAGTCGGGGTTGTTGTTTACATTAACCCACGGAAAACTTATTGAGCGTATAGTAGAAAACACCCCGCTTTCACCTGCAATAGAGACACAGGTACAGCAAATTGCTGAATATGGGACAAGAGAATTGATGAAAGATGCAATTGCATTATACAAAACACCAAATCCAGCAGCTCACCAATATTCAGTTGAGAAAATATGGGACGCTCTTGAGCGCCTGAAAACTTATTATACTAATCTTGACAAACGTGACTCTGCAACTAAAGTGGTAAATGATATGAGCAACGGGAAGGATGATTTTATTGCAATTTTTGATGCTGAATTTAGAGCACTAACGAACCTTGGTAATAGTTTTAGAATCCGTCATCACGAGACAAATAAAATTGATATTACAGATAATCGTCACTATGATTACTTTTTTAACCGCTGCTTGTCGTTAATTGCTCTGGCAATTCAATATTTAAAATAAAAGGAGATTGGAAATGAGTGATAAAATAACAAAATCACCTCAAATCAGATTCACAGGATTTACTGATGCTTGGGAACAGGTCAAGCTAAAAGATTGCTTTACAGAAAGGTCTGAACGTTCTGCTGAAGGAGAATTGATTTCTGTAACGATAAATTCAGGTGTTGTAAGGGCATCGGACTTAGACAGAAAAGATAATTCTAGTTCGGATAAGTCGAATTATAAAGTTGTAAAAGTTGGAGATATTGCGTATAACTCCATGCGTATGTGGCAGGGAGCAAGTGGTTTTTCTCCGTATGATGGTATTTTGAGTCCAGCATATACGGTCATCACACCGAAAGAAAATAGTAATCCAAAATTCTTTGCTTACAACTTCAAAAGGCATGAAATGATTTCGACTTTCCAAATAAACTCACAAGGGCTTACTTCTGATACGTGGAATTTGAAGTTTCCTGCTCTAAGTTCCATAAAAGTAGCTATACCTGGTTACTGGGAGCAGACAGAAATAGCATGCTTTTTTGAAAAACTAGACCACCAACTAGAACTCCATCGTCGTGAGTTGCAACTGCTGAAGGATACAAAAAAGAGTCTCCTTCAAAAAATGTTTCCGAAAGATGGAACCAATGTTCCTGAAATTCGATTTGCAGGATTTACTGACGCTTGGGAACAGCGTAGGTTGGGTGAACTATACACAGAAAGGAAAGAACGAGGATATGATTCGTTACAGATCCTTTCCGTTTCTATCCATCATGGTGTTTCAAATGAAGAATTAGACAGCGATACGTTAGGGAAAAAAGTGCGTAGAAGCGAAGATAAGTCTCTATATAAGCATGTGTATTTCGGTGATCTTGTTCTAAATATGATGCGTGCGTGGCAAGGGGCAATTGGAGTCGTGAAGTCAGAAGGGATGGTAAGTCCTGCATACATTACTGCTATTCCCAATGCACAGCTTTACCCTCTGTTTATGGATTACTGTTTGCGCCGAGATGAAATGATTCTCCAGATGAACAATCTCTCTTATGGAGTCACAGACTTCAGAAAAAGACTATATTGGGATTCGTTTATTAACGTTTTGTGTAGTATACCTTCTTTGGCTGAGCAGGAGAGAATTACTGATTTCTTCACTCACCTTGACAACCTCATCACCCTTCATCAGCGTGAGTTATATTCGCTTGAAAATTTGAAGAAATCACTGCTTCAACAAATGTTTGTATAAGAAAAGGAGACTACACAAATGAGTAATGCAACAGATATTACATCAAAGCTATGGGAAATGGCTAACAAACTGCGTGGGACAATGGATGCAAGTGAGTACAAGAACTATATTTTGCCATTTATGTTCTATCGCTACTTATCAGAAAATCAAGAAGAATATTTAAAAGTCAATGAGTTGGAAGAGTTCTACGAAGTGAAAGATGACACTGAAAAAGAAGATTACCTTGAAGAAATCAGTAAAGGTATCGGATATGCGATTGACCCATCCTACACTTGGGACAAAATTGTATCAAAAATTGAAAATCACAAAATCAAAGCTAGTGACTTCCAAGACATGTTTTACTCATTCAATACAAATGCTAAACGTAACGCAGTCGCAGAAGCGGACTTTGCTAACGTATTCTCAGATGTTAACCTCGGGGACACACGTCTTGGCTCAAGTACAAATGAACGTGCGAGGGCTTTGAATGATATCGTTTTGATGATTAACGAGTTCACTTTCAAAGACGATTCAGGACGTGACATTTTGGGTGACGTGTACGAGTATTTGATTGGACAGTTTGCTGCCAATGCTGGGAAAAAAGGTGGGGAATTCTATACACCTCATGAAGTTAGTCAAATCCTAGCAAAAATTGTCACGATTAATGCAGATGGTACTGGAGATCAATTTCGCGTATATGACCCTACAATGGGATCAGGTTCACTTCTTTTGACAGTTCAAAAAGAATTGCCAAATGGTGATGAAGAAGGAAGCGTTGATTTTTACGGCCAAGAGTTGAATACTACGACTTATAACTTAGCTCGCATGAACTTGATGATGCATGGTGTTAACTATCGCAATATGGAGTTGAATCGTGCAGACACACTTGATGCTGACTGGCCATTTGCTGAAAAAGATGGCACACAAATTCCTTTGAAGTTCGACGCAGTCGTAGCTAATCCCCCATATTCTCAAAATTGGGATATAAAAGACGTTGACCGAGAAAAAGACACACGTTTCAAGGGTTATGGTGTGGCACCTGCATCTAAGGCAGATTATGCTTTTGTTCTTCATGGACTGTACCATTTAAATAAAGCTGGAACAATGGCTATCGTGTTGCCACATGGTGTACTCTTCCGTGGTGCATCTGAAGGTAAAATTCGTAAGAATATCATCGACAACAATCTGTTAGATACTGTTATTGGATTGCCAGCTAACTTGTTCTATGGGACAAGCATCCCAACATGTGTGCTAGTGTTCAAAGGTCGTGAAGCTCGCAAGAATAAAGATATTTTGTTTATCGATGCTTCAAAAGAGTTTGAAAAAGGTAAAAACCAAAACAAACTCTCTCCTGAAAACATCAACAAAATTATCGAAACTTACTGTAACCGTGAAAATGTTGAGAAATATGCTCATGTAGCATCTTTGGATGAAATCAAAGAAAATGATTACAATTTGAACATTCCACGTTATGTCGATACGTTTGAAGAAGAAGAAGGTATTTCACTTTCGCAAGTGGCTCAAGAGTTGGTAGAAGTTAGAGCAGAAATTGCGAATTCATATGATAACTTGTTTGGGTTATTGAATGAGTTGAAGGGGACAACTGATGAATCCAAAAAAGAACTGAGCAAATTTATCAGTCTTTTAGGTAAATAATAGTGTTAGAAAAGAGCTAAGGAGGATATGAACCTTGGCTCTTTCACAAGAACTTGGGAGCAGTGTAAGCTGGAAAACCTGACTATTATAATGATGTTATTCCGTTTATTCGCTCTACTGAAATCAAAAGTGATTCAACTGATTATGTGCGGTGTTCTTATTTATACCGCCGCGGGAGATTCAGATGGAACTATGGGCGGGTTGGTTAGGATGTGGAATAAACGCTTTGCCGATAACCGCTTCAAGATAACCTTTTGTACAGAAATTGGCTTGCAAGGCCCAGACTCCTGTAATTTAGCTGCTTGCCACAGCTGCTCACTGGTGCCAGAAACAGCTTGTGAAGAATTCAACCGCTTTTTGGATAGAGGTCTAGTTGTTCCATTGCATGGTGTCGATCCATTAACGGCCTTTTTTAATTAATATTAGCTGAACTCATGGAGGGGAGTATAACTTCTCCTTTTTTTAAACTAAAACAAGTAACACCTCGCCTTAGATAAATTGAAAAAACTTCTAAGCGAAGGGGGAGGTAGGGGCATGAGTATGATTAAAGAGTTCGAGGATTGGCTAATTGGAAATGATAATAAAATCCTCGGAAGAAAGTTAAGCAAAAGTTCAGCGTATAAGTATTCACGCGCTATTAATACTATCTCGCAAGACATGATAAAAGAGGGGCTTTTTGAAAAAAGCTTCTATACAAACACTTCTTTGCAAGAAATAGAAAAAGATATTCTATTTATAAAGAATAATAAGTTTTTTATTAGTAAAAACCAAACCGGCCATAATATGTACAGTGTTGCCTTGGATCATTTTATAAGCTTCCTTCAGGAACGAGATTGATTGTCGGTTAGATATCAATGTGAGAATCAGAAATTGAATAGACAGCCACTTGTTGACACCTTGTTGACGAACATCGTCAACAAGTAATAAAACACAAACAAAAAGATCAATATGTCTTGGTCAAAAGCCTTATAAATCAAGGGCTTTAACCAAGTAACACAGAATCCAAACAACTCCCACATGTTCCCGCATACGGTTCATGTGGAGAGTGTTGCGCTGTTGGTCAGAAAAGGCTAATAGTTGAGGTGTATTGGCGTTTGAAAAAGGTGAAAATCAAAACAAACTTACTGATAAAAACATCAATAAGATTATCGAAACGTACCTAAATCGTGTAGATGTTGATAAATATGCTCGTGTGGCATCAGCTGAAAATGTTGGGTATTCATGTGTAGAATTTGACGAAAAGGGTCAAGGATATTATTCCTCGGCTCTTTTTTTAAACCATTCGCATGGGAATGGCGTAGGCTGGGGGAAGTTATGCCGTACAGTATTTCTATGAACTGCGGCGCAGTACGTTATAGAAGATGGCAAGGAGGGCGACGCTCTTCCTATTTTTGCGAGTCTTTTGGGGAGTCTGCTCCTCTCTTGGGTATGATATACTCATTTAGATGTCTATGCTTAACATATACTGCCGTTTGAACTACGTTGCTTAAACATGTTATATGTGAAGAAGAAGCAAGGATATGAACAGGTTAGATTTACCATTTTGGGACCAAAGATTTGTCCTGGTAATTATAGAGGAGCTTTTGATATGACGAATAATTTTTGGCGTGATTTGCCACGACCTTTTTTTATACTGGCGCCGATGGAAGATGTGACGGATGTTGTGTTTCGCCATGTCGTAAGTGAAGCAGCCAGACCGGATGTGTTTTTTACGGAGTTTGCGAATACAGAGAGTTATTGTCACCCGGAGGGGAACAAAAGTGTACGTGGGCGTTTGACTTTTACAGAGGATGAACAGCCCATGGTGGCCCATATCTGGGGAGATAAGCCGGAATATTTCCGTGAAATGAGCATCGGTGTGGCGAAAGAAGGCTTCAAAGGCATCGATATTAATATGGGTTGTCCTGTAGCGAATGTAGCGGAGAATGGGAAGGGAAGCGGCCTGATCTGCCGTCCCGAAATCGCAGCGGATATCATTCAGGCCGCCAAAGCCGGGGGACTGCCCGTCAGTGTGAAAACAAGGCTTGGTTTCACTGCCGTAGATGAATGGCGCGACTGGTTGACCCATATTTTAAAACAAGACATTGTGAATTTGTCCATTCATCTGCGGACCAGAGAGGAAATGAGCAAAGTAGACGCTCACTGGGAACTAATTCCGGAGATTAAGAAACTTCGTGATGAGGTGGCACCAGATACACTGCTGACCATTAACGGAGATATTCCGGACCGTCAGACCGGCTTGAAGCTCGCTGAGCAATATGGAGTGGATGGCATTATGATTGGGCGTGGTATTTTCCAGAATCCATTTGCGTTTGAGAAGGAGCCGAAGGAACACAGCAGTGAGGAATTGCTTGAACTGCTGCGGCTTCATCTAGATCTCCATGATCATTATTCAGCGCAGGAGCCACGTTCGTTCAGCCCTCTTGCCCGCTTCTTCAAAATATATGTCCGTGGATTCCGAGGGGCAAGTGAACTCAGAAACAGCTTAATGAACGCCAAATCAACAAGTGAAGTGCGTACATTGCTTGATGAGTTTGGAAGCAAGGATCATGATGAGGTAGAGGAACGTGGAAATTAAATTGCCAAGTTGGGGACGGGCTGTTAGTAGACATTGAAAACATAGGAGGATATATGTCCTGGAGTAAATTGAAGCAACAACTGGAGAGCTTCCGCTGTCCTGCGTTAGACGGAAGGGTCGAATACCGAGCTACCAGTTACCGTTATTTTCCTGATAAATCTGGAATTTGTTATATAACTGTAGATAAGAAGAACATACTCAATATGAATGATATCACTAGTCCAATCCAATGGTATCAGACGGAGTTGGAAATCAAGAATGATCCCAATATCCAAGTTCCTATCAGCAATGAAGAAATTGAAGCGGTCAGAAAAGATACCAAAGGGACCGTTCCAGAGGATCGTCTACAAGTAATTGCAAGAGGTAGAAAAATATCAGAGCATGCAAAGGAGCTTTTGTCAGCACAGGCCTCATTAAGCAAGTCTAATTTTAATGTTGTAGCTAATAAATTTTTAACTACTTCTATAGAGGACAGCTTAGAGAGTAATGATATCTTATTGAATATTCTAGCTTTAGTGGACAGACGAGTAGGAAAAAAGCGAATTTTAAACATGACCGAGAAGATGAAGTTAAAGCATCCCAGTGTGCAGTATTTTTATGAACTACGGCGTAGTACGTTATGAAAATAAATAACTTCCATTGATGGGGGCACGTCGTGTCAGGGTTGTCCTCACTGCAATTTGAAAAATGTATGGGAGAAACAGTAAAAAGGGGCGACAAGCCCCTCTTAATTGTGTGATGCTGATAATTTTCGTTTATTTACAGAAATCGTAGCAATTAGTTTCAAAATTTTTCATCGCAAAAAAACTTTTTTCTCATTTAATGATCTTGCTATATTCGATAAAAGCTGAATTGTATTTCTTATCTCATGTTCCGTAGTGTCTGGGTGAATTGCGCAGATTCGGAGGACAGTTTTTCCATTGAGTTGTGTCGTAAGCACAGAGGCGTATCCGTTTGTCATCATTTCTTGGGAGATCCTTTTATTGAGTGAATCTAATTCTTGCTCAGATAATCCAGTTGGCGCATATCGAAAATTAACAATCGCTAATTTAGCGGGGGTTACAATTTCCCAATGATTATGTTTTTTGATTTCATCTTCAGCCCATTCTGCGAGTTGAACTCCATGCTCTATAACTTCACTGACAGCATTCGTTCCTAAAGCTTGCAGTGTCACCCATAGTTTCAAACTTCGAGCAGGCCGGGTTAACTCAGGACCCAGATCCCAATAATTCATATGTTCTTCATCAGTCTCGGCATCTTTCAAATACTCTGGATGGGTGCTGAAGCAATTTTCGAGGTGCTGCTTTTCTTTGGCTAAAACCACACTACAGGAATAGGTCTGCATTAGCCATTTGTGTGCATCCCAGGTGATACTATCTGAACGTGATATCCCGCTCAAAAGAGACTTATATTTCGAAGAAGCCAAAATCGACGCACCGTAAGCTCCATCCACGTGTAACCAAATATTATGTTTTTCACATAGGTCAGCAATTTCGTTTAATGGGTCAATGCTTCCCGTATTGGTTGTGCCTGCCGTGGCAATGATTGCAAAAGGCTTCATCCCAGCCGCTTGATCATCCATTATTTTTTTTTCTAAGGCTGAAACATCCATACGAAAATTTGTATCACTTGGAACCTTCCTGATTTGATCACTGCGGAATCCGAGGATGCGTAACCCTTTGGCGACCGATGAATGAGTTTGATCTGAAACATAAGCAGTTCCAATGGCATATTCCTGCTCGGATAACTTTGCATTGCGTGCAGCTGCTAAAGCGGTCAAATTCGATAGCGATCCGCCCGACAGAAATAAGCCCCCAGCAGTATCGGGATATCCTGCTTGGTCACACATCCACCGGATCACTTCCCCCTCTAAAAGGCTTGCGCTCGAACTCAGCATCCAGCTTCCGGCATGGGTATTATAGGCGCTGGTCATGATATCTCCTAACCACGAGTAAAGAGACATTGGACCAGGAACCAATGCGAAAAAGCGAGGGTGTTGCATGAAGGTTTGGTGAGGATAGACGTTTTTCCTCATTTCATCGACGACCTCTTGTATCGGTCTTCCTTTTTTCGGAAAACCAATTCCCCTTAAATGAGCTATCGTATCCTCATCTGCAATGTTGATTACTTTTTGAGATCGAATGTTATTATTTTCTGCTATTAATGAATGTATGAACTGCTCAATAATCTCGCCTAATTGCTGATTTGGTTCTTGATTCATCATAAGCATCTCCATCTCCTTTGTTTAACTTCAACCAAAGTATAATATAACATCTGTTGTCATATTGTGAGATTCACCGATTTCATCATTACGTTTATTTTTAGGCACTTTGCTATTACATAAATTAATTTTCAAGGTCGAAGATGGCTATATGACGGGGCTTGCTGGAATGGAGTTGTTAAAAGATTTGAATTTTATGCTTTTTCTAGATCCATTGCAAAATGTGATTAATCATATAAAGCAGAAAATGGCTAGTTTGATATCCAGAATATTGAGTTCGTTTTATCAAGTTTATTTCTGCTGTAATGCTAAACCCACCCCGTAAACTCCAGTATAGACGCTTTTGCAGATTGCGCTTCGGATTGTGCTCCTTTACGCCATTCTTTGGGCGGCTTTCCCATAAGCCTGGAAAAGCAACGGTTGAAGCTGGAAATGGAGTGAAAACCGACTTGTTCGGAGATCGAAAGAATAGAATCCTCCGTGCTTTTTAATTGCTTGCAAGCCTCTTCGATTCGGGTGCTGTTTAGGAAATCGAGAGGCGACGTCCCCATAATTTCATGGAATTTTCTTCGGAAATGAGTTGTACTTAAATGGCACAGATCGGCCAAAAAATCCATGGTAATGGGGTTCATATAGTTTTTCGTGATGTACTCCAGAACTGGAGAAATGACAAAATCGCTTTTCAGGCTATGCTCTGTTTCTTGATCTGCCAACAGTTCATTCCTGGAATGAATTCTAAGGAGTTCTATGTAAAGGGATAGCAATAAACCGTAGGTACTTTCCTGATAGTAAGGATTCTGCTGTTTTAATTCCTCTACGATTGAAGTCGCAAGTGTATAAACCTTGGGATGTTGCTCCTTATTCAATATACAGTTCATTCCCTTCACCACCCACAAATTCGGCTCGAAGTTGCTGTAAGCACTTTTAAATGAATGTTGAAAGAGGTCCTCTGGCGAAAAAAAGATATAAGACCAAAGACTGGCTGTATTGGGCGAACTATACGTGGTATGAGGAAGATACCTGGGGATGAAGGTGACGTCTCCGGCTTTAAAGGGTACAGATTCTCCTTTGATCTCCATGATGCCGCTATCTGAATAGCATATACCAATCTCCAAATGGTTATGGAAATGGAGATGCTCACTTTTAATATCTGAAATCTTCCAACGATCACCGCTTAATAGCAAGACAGGGAAATTTATAGGCAAGCTGTAGTGCCGATATTCTATAACGGGCTTCTTTTTTCTGGGCATATTCAATACCCCCATGACTTTGATTTTAACCAGCAGATATACATAAATGATTAGAATTGCGCAGTTTTGTTGCGAATATGCTTAGATGGAGACTATTTTACTGCGTACAATGGAGTAAGTAAAGCGTTTCCAAAACGGCGACAAACAGCTCTCAAGCGCCTTTGGGGGCGTGTGTGCTAGGAGAGGGGAATAAAGATGCTTCAATTGAATTGTGACAAGGAAGAGATATTAAAAGTTATCGACAAAGTCGTCAGAAAAACAATGGCGATGGATTTGACGTGGGACTGGCCTTGCGGTGTGGCTTATTATGGTGTATCCACGGCCTATACAAAAACAGGAAATAAAGACTATTTGAATATGCTTAAGCAGTGGGCGGATGAATATATCGAGCTGGGTCTGCCGCACTGGACGGTAAACACATGTGCTATGGGCCATATGCTGATCACATTGTATGAAGAAACAGGGGACCAGAAATATTGGGATATTGTGATGAGCAAGGTGGATTATATTCGGAACCATGCTCTCAGGTTTGGAGACCATGTTCTGCAGCATACGGTATCCGTTGCTAATGATTTCCCAGAACAGGCGTGGGCGGATACGTTGTTTATGGCGGCATTTTTTCTGCTACGTGTAGGTACCAAATTAAAAGATGAGGAAATGATCCAAGATGCCTTAAATCAGTATTACTGGCATATTAAATACCTGCAAGACCCTAGTAGCGGTCTCTGGTACCATGGCTACAATAATGTCAAGCAGGACCATATGTCCGGATTTTTCTGGGGGAGAGCGAATGCTTGGGGAGCCTATACCATGTCGCAAGTTAAAATTCATTTGAAAGACTGGTATTTATATCCGCGGTGCATGGACGTGGAGTGTTCACTTCGGGATCAACTGGCGGCACTGAAGGGGGTTCAAACGGAGAACGGCCTGTGGCGGACGGTACTGGATGACGAGGAGTCCTACGAAGAAGTGTCTGCATCTTGCGGAATCGCGGCAGCCATGATCAATAACGGCAATCCGTTGCATACCAAATACGTGCAAAAGGCATTGAAGGGCATCTTGAACCATATTAGCGAGGACGGACGGGTACTAGGTGTGTCCGGCGGCACAGCGGTTATGAAAGATCGGGATGGGTATCGGAATATTCCAAAAGACTGGATTCAGGGCTGGGGTCAAGGCCTGGCATTGGCCTTTCTGTCTGATATGTTGAATTAGGAGGGAACCAAGTTGTCCAAACAAACTACGGGGAACTTTACACTACCGGGAGAATCCGGTTATGAGGCGCTGACCCTGAAATTAGCTGAACGGTGGGGTGCCGATGTCATCCGTGATAGTGACGGCACGCAATTGTCCGATGAGATTATTAACGCTGGGTACGGCATATATTCGACAATCTGTATCATCAGAGATCATAACGAGTGGGCGTCCCACCATCTGGATAAGCTGCAGCAGTGTTTTTTAATTACAAATCCGAAGGTAGCTGTACAAGATTATGTATCCATCTATCTGATGGAGGATTTTTTTGCTGAACAATTCAAAGTTAATGATTCCAAAGAGGCGTTTAATTATTGGCAGGTTTTTGACAGAACGACCGGAGAGGAAGTTCCAAGAGAACAGTGGAATTATGAAAGGGAATCCGGAAATGTGGTCATTACCGGAATTGTTCCTTGGCATAAATACACGGTAAGCTTTATGGCCTACCGGATCTGGGAAGAGATTTCCATGTACAATCACACAACGAATCATTGGGACAAAGAGCATTTGATGCAGATTGATCCCATCTATGCAGAAACGCAAAAATATCTGCTGGATTGGATGGAAGATTGGTGTCTCCATCATAAGGAAACCACGGTTGTTCGGTTTACCTCCTTATTCTATAATTTCGCCTGGATCTGGGGCAGTAATGAGCGCAATCGCCATCTGTTCTCTGACTGGGGTTCATATGATTTTACGGTAAGTTCAAGAGCGCTTAATCTGTTTGCCAAGAAATATGGGTATTCGATGACTGCCGAGGATTTTGTGAATGGCGGGAAATACCGCGTCAGTCATATCCCGGCTGAGCAGCGCAAGCTGGATTGGATGGCATTTATCAATGATTTTGTAATCGAATTTGGCAAGAAATTAATTGACATTGTGCATAGGTACGAGAAGCTGGCCTATGTTTTCTATGATGACAGTTGGGTTGGCATGGAGCCTTACAATGACCGTTTTCAAGAGTTTGGATTTGACGGGTTGATTAAATGTGTATTCTCAGGTTATGAGGCGAGGCTTTGTTCAGGTGTAAAAGTGAATACGCATGAGATTCGGCTGCATCCATACTTATTTCCAGTTGGTTTAGGCGGGCTTCCTACCTTTATGGAAGGGGGAAACCCCACGCTGGATGCCAAAAAGTATTGGATTAATATCCGGCGCGCCTTGCTGCGGGAGCCTATTGACCGGATTGGGCTGGGCGGATATTTACATCTTGTAGAGCCTTACCCGGATTTTTGTGATTATATCGAAAAGATTGCCAATGAGTTCAGAGAAATTAAAGAACTGCATCACGAAGGCAAACCCTATCACATGAAGACGAAGGTAGCTATTCTGCATAGCTGGGGAAAATTAAGATCGTGGACATTGTCCGGCCATTTCCATGAAACGTATATGCATGATTTGATTCATGTCAATGAAGCTTTATCAGGATTGCCGATTGAAGTGCAGTTCATTGATTTTGAAGATATCCGTCAGGGAATTCTACAGGATTGTGATGTAGTGATCAATGCCGGCTCTGCTGGTTCAGCATGGAGTGGTGGGGAGCACTGGAATGACAACAAGTGTGTAGACTTACTGACCCAATGGGTTTATGAGGGTGGTGTCTTTATTGGTATCAACCAGCCTTCTGCGGTTGAAGGCCACGACAGCTTTTTCAGAATGGCACATGTTCTCGGTCTGGATGAGGATACAGGCTCCAGGGTAGGTCATGGAAAATGGACTTATGAGGTTAGGGATGAGCATGGTTTGGTTCCTAAAGGAGCCAGTATAACGCCAAAGAATAGCATTTATCTTACCGATGGGTCAGCTGCGGTAGTGGAGGAAACGAGTGGTATGATAGCATTGTCTACTCATGCCTTCGGTAAAGGAAAGGGGATCTACCTTCCTTCTTTCGAATTCAGCTGGGAAAACACAAGGTTGCTGCTGAATATAATTCGGTTTGCAGGCAATGAGTTACATGAAACGAAGTACATTACAGATAACCTATATACAGAGTGTGCTTATTATCCAGAAAGTAAAATATTGGTTGTTATTAACAATAGCGATCAACTTCAAAGAACGACGATTGAAACGGAATACGGCAAACAAACCATGGAATTAGATCCGTATGACACCATGATCACCCATATCGGCTTAACAAAATCGGTATTAGGAACGGAAAATAATGAGAAGTAGCGGTATCAAGCCCTCC
The DNA here is from genome assembly GCF_024213325.1 of Paenibacillus sp. MZ03-122A. Lineage (NCBI taxonomy): Bacteria > Bacillati > Bacillota > Bacilli > Caryophanales > Paenibacillaceae > Paenibacillus > Paenibacillus sp. MZ03-122A. Next base: position 88,078 of record NZ_JANAVI010000009.1, read on the forward strand.
TTTATTTTAAGGAAGGGCTTTTTGTTTCAGCAACTCCAGAAAATCAAGCTAATTTACCGGGGATTTTGTCCATTCAAAAGTATCTACCTCATCATTAACTATAAGTAGAACAATTAAGGAGATGATTTCTTTGAGAAAGGCAACCTTAATGAAAATTAAAAATGCGGAAGCAAAGTTGGGAAGAAAGCTAAAAAAAAGAAGTCATGTGGTTATGAATCTTAAAAAAGCCATTCGTGTAACTCAACTTGGAGATGGATTCGCACGCTTCACTTTCGCTCCGATCACTATTTCTCCTAATAGCTTTAGAAGCACTACGATTAACGGTAACGCCTACAATTTGATTAGCGGTGCATGGACTTTCTCTGGAAATGAACAAGGGTTTCTTCTCAATAATTATTCCGCGGCCGAAGACAGATGGGTGTTTACTGCATGGAATCCAACTGGATTCACAAGAACGGTATCCTATGCTGTTATCGCCAAACGGAAGCCATAATTCAAATGTCATCGTTAGCAAGGAAAAGGAGCGTGTGCCTTCTTTTCCTTGCTACAATGTAGAGGGAATTTTGAACAAACCTTCGATGATTTTATAATTTTTGATAGTGGTGTAAGAGGTGCTCAACTCTATCTTTAATAATCCGTTTTAAAGATTCTGGCTTCACTGATCGTACATAATGACCATATCTCATAAAATAATGAGCGATAAACTCCTCTTCTCCAGGATTATAAAATCCCTTAATGACTGTCTTATCACCATTTTCTATTTTCATAGAAGGATAATGTTCTTTATAAAAAATATCCTGGGCTTGTTCTACAATCTCTACTTCAAAGTCAATGCTCTTCTCAGATTGATACATTTCTAATGAACGACTAAGGAGTTCATCTATAGAAAAGCGAGAATTGTTCTCCTCTTCTTCTACAAAGGTGATTCGATCACATCTGAAAACTCTATATTTATTCGTATGTAACTCTATTCCAGTAGCATACCATTGGCCAAACTTAGCGGAAATTTTGAAAAATTGAACATAGTAACTTTTGTTCTGATTATTTTTTACATATTTAACTTTACACTTACTCTCATTAAGAATGCTTGTTAGAATTTTATCTAAATAGCGACTAACATGATTATGCTGATATATTTCAAATTGTAGAACCTTTTTCATTTTATGAATCTGGTTTATTTGTATTTTAGAAAGACAGTGTTCAAACTTTTCATTCAGTTGATTAACACTTAAGTGAAAGGGGGTGGATTGATAAGCTTCTAACGTTAACATTGCAAAGTACAGAGCATACACTTCATCCATCGTAAAAATAATGGGGGATAACAATCTATTTTTTAGGATACCATATCGTCCATGTCTGCCATGTTCCGAAAAAATAGGCATACCTAATTGTTCCAATGAACTAATATCACGTAGAGCTGTACTTTTTGAGATATGGTATTTATCCATTAGGTCATTTAAATTAAAAAACTCTCGACTGTTTAAGTATCTGATCATGTCATTTAATCTTTCTGACTTCTTCATCTAAATCTCCTTATAAAGGTGTCATGTTTTGATACCTTTTTATATGATAATAAGTTCAAGGGAATATATCAAATTCATGACATATAAAAGGAGATTGATACCATGAGTACAACACTGGAAGTAGCTATTTTCTTATCCATGAACGGAAAGGCAAAGGAAGCTATACATTTCTACAAAAAACACTTCAACGCAGAGGAATTGTTTCTTGTTACCTATCAAGACATGGCCCAACGTAACAGCTCCATACAGCTTACGGATGAAAATAAAAATTATATTTCTCATTCTGTCTTATCCATCGGAAAAACAAAACTAATGATAGCAGAAGACACAATGAACATCAGTGAAAAATATACAGTGGGTAATAACACTTCTTTATGTATTCAAAGTGCTGACCTAGAAGAAATTAAACGTTTTTATAATAGCTTGATTACGGATGATCGAGTAAAAATTATTGTGCCTTTATCAAATAATGTGTTTAGCAAAGCCTACGGTATTATTGAAGACCCGTTCGGTATTCAAATACAATTAATGTTTGATAATCGATTACAATAAAAAAAGCATGTTCCATGTTTCATAATTGGATAATAAATGGACAGAAGTAAAAACTAAAATAGGAAAACCTAAGATACCGCAGCAGAAAAGGAGACACTATGACGGAGAAAAAAGAAATAGCAGATCAAATAGGATGGAACTTCGACAACAGTTATTCTCGTTTGCCGGAATCATTGTTTACAAAGCTCAACCTAACTTCTGTCCGCGCACCCAAGCTGATCATTCTTAATCATCCGTTGGCAGCATCACTGGGGTTGAACGGTACAGCGCTGCAAAGGAATGATGGCGTAGCGGAGCTGGCTGGAAACCAGGTTCCAGAAGGAGCTGCACCTCTTGCTCAAGCTTACGCAGGGCATCAATTCGGGCATTTTAACATGTTAGGAGACGGACGTGCTCTGCTGCTTGGCGAACAGATCACTCCCTTGGGTGAACGGGTTGATATTCAGCTCAAGGGCTCAGGCAGAACGCCATATTCCCGTGGTGGTGACGGCCGTGCGGCACTTGGTCCGATGCTTCGCGAATACATCATCAGTGAGGCGATGCATGCGCTGGATATTGCTACCACCCGCAGCTTGGCGGTGGTATCCACGGGTGAGTCGATCATCCGGGAAACCGAGCAGCCCGGAGCCATTCTGACCCGTGTGGCTGGCAGTCATCTTCGCGTCGGAACCTTTCAATACGTCTCAGCATGGGGCACGTCCCAAGATCTCCGTGTTCTGGCTGATTATACCTTGGAAAGACACTACCCGGAAGTTGCCAATGACGAAAACCGTTACCTTTCACTGCTTCAGGAAGTGATTAAGCGTCAAGCCGAGCTGATTGCCAAATGGCAGCTGGTTGGTTTTATTCATGGGGTGATGAACACCGACAATATGACCCTTAGCGGAGAAACCATTGATTATGGTCCTTGCGCCTTCATGGATACCTATGATCCTGAGACGGTGTTCAGTTCCATCGACAGGCAGGGACGCTATGCTTATGCCAATCAGCCGCATATTGCTGCGTGGAATCTCGCGAGATTTGCTGAGACGCTCTTGCCACTGCTGCATGACAACAGGGAGCAGGCTGTCACACTGGCTGAGGATGCAATTTCAGATTTTGTAAAAATGTTTCACCATCATTGGCTTGCAGGAATGCGGGCGAAGCTAGGGATCTTTAACGAAGAGCAGGAGGATGAATCTCTTATTGAGGAGCTTCTGAGTATCATGCAGAAGCATCGTGCCGACTACACCAATACCTTCCGTGCCCTAACTTTGAACAAGCTGGAAGATACGGTTCTGTTCAGCACTGCGGAATTCACCCAGTGGCACGAGCAGTGGCAGGCGAGGCTGGGCAGACAGCAGGAATCACAAGCCTCCTCGCGTCAGCTGATGCGCAGCAGTAATCCTGCAATCATCCCACGCAACCACCGGGTAGAAGAAGCACTAGAAGCTGCGGTGGAACGAGAAGACTACCGTGTGATGGAGCAGCTTCTTGAAGTTCTTTCGAACCCTTATGCTTACTCTACCGAACAGGAAATGTACTCTACATTGCCTGAGGAATCCACCTGTCCTTACCGAACCTTTTGTGGTACCTGATGTGGAGCAAACGATTTGAAGATAACCTATATCATGCGTTGGTGGAGAAGATAGCCAATCTCTCACCAACGCTTTTGTTTTTATAGGGGTAGGTTGTAACTGTTTAATCCAGCTCCTGACCGTCATTTTCGATCTGTATGTGTCCGCAATAAAGACATTGATGCGTACAGTTCTGCGTAAGAGCAGGCTGGCCTTCGATGCGCATGTCGCTTTTTCCGTTCAACCAAGGCATCGTAAGGACAGGAATACACGGGGCCTTTTTCACTCCATAAATATCGACCATCTCACTGGCTTGCACAGCCGGATTCAGCGGACTGGAGCAATTTCCAAAAGATTTTATGTTCACTCCAGGTACATAATCTCCAATATTCATCTGTGCTTTATTTTTGACATACACCCCATGACTAAAAGGGCGCTTCAAACGCGTAGGCTGTGTACCGTAACTACAGCTTAAAATCGCACCCGCCACGACATAGCTTTTTTTCGCACCTGTTCCAGGTTGCACACTTGCTTCTTCCATACGGATTATTCCTCCTTTGTGGCCATCTCCACTTTTTGCACACGAACACCTGTAAATGGACGACGCAGCAGACTTTCCGCTACCGCGAGATTGATATAGACATGTGCTTCCAACAAGCCGGCAATCCGAAATATAGACGGTTCGATTTTCCCGTACTTAAGTACCAGTTGCTTCAAGGTATGGTCGGGATACCACTCGGTTTGTGAGGAAAGACAGTCCACCACAGGTGGACGCAGTATCCAGTACACATCCTGCCTGGCTTTCTGAAAATCGGTAAGTATAGCGGCCTTCCATTCCAGCTCTGGCATGTATTTTTCCAACAGGGCTTTCATGGAGTCTGAAACCAGCGGCAAAGGGAACTCCAGAAAATCCGGATATACGGTTCGTGGATCTGTATGTACTGCTAAAAACAGGGGAGTGTCCTCCGCCTGAATGGTGCGATCCGAAAGGATATCCTCCACTTGTAAGGGAGACAGGGGAGCAGTCTCCACCCGATGCTTTACGCGCTCGTCCGCCATGAGTCGGAAATACCTCATGACATCCACTCTCCTTTACTCACTGTATCTGTTATCTGTGTAGCCAGTGGCGCTTCTATAGCAGCAAGGCCAATGGCTTCGCTTAGTTGTTCATCTGTAAAGATTACCCGGTGTAGTTTTGCTCCTGTAAAATTAGCTTTTACTAAACATGCACCTATAAACGAAGCGTCAGTAACATCGGCTCCTACAAAGCAGGCACCTGTTAGATCCGCGCCGTTAAATAAAGCTCTTTGCAGCGCGGCATCTTGGAAAGCAGCCCCTTGAAGCTGTGCATGTTGAAAGCTAGCTCCCTGTAAATTAGCTCTTGTAAAATTCACTCCATCCAATCCTAACGGTTCCCAATCCAGCCAAGCATCCGATCCATATTCGCTATTGCTTAAAACTTCGTCCAGTACAGCCTCTTGCAGGGAACAGCTACTGAAATCGGCTCCGTGAAGCAGGCTGTGCGAAAAGTCGGTTCCATCTAGCTGAGTTTCTTGCCATACCGTGCCTACGAGGATACAGTGATGCAATCGACTTTGTTGCATCCCGATCTGGCGAAAGACTGTATAGCGAAAATCCAAGGAACTGTAGTCTCCATTCGACAGTTGAACTTGAGACAGTGTTTGGTAGCTGTAGGCCGATTCTTCTTTTTCCTCCAGCCAAGACTTTATTATGTTTGCATCCATGGGTCTCCGATCTTCCCGATACACAGAGACACTATGATCCATATACTCTCCGACGCGAATCTCAAAAGCTTCTTCACGATCCAACGCCTCAAACTCTGGTAGGTCGACTGCTTGCTTCATAGCCTGACGAACCAGACTAACGATCATCGTATGAAGATATCCCGCTGCTTCCAGCATGATCTGTTCCAGTTCAAGTTCGGAAAGGGAGACTTGTTGCTTCAAAGTTTCAGCCCCAAGCTGTTCACGTAATTGAGTCCAATAGAGAAAAATCCAACTCGCATCGTACTCCAACTGAACGGGCTCAGCATCAAGCATCCATAAGGCATCCGTAGCTTCAACAAGATAAACGGGCTTCTGTTCAAGCCATGTGGTGCGCAGCATAGAGTAGGTGATGTAACCAATATGACCTTTACGACCTGTGAGTTGTTTTTGCCGAACCAGCTCACAAAAGGCGCGAAAATGTTCTACTATATGCTGTAATCTTTGTGTTTGTGTTGATTTACATTTCAACGCCCATTCTTTGCGGATGAAAGACCAAGCCTGATGAAGGGCTGTTTGTTGCTGATCTAACACATCTGTTTGCTTTTCCATTTCTAATCATCCTTAATTTGACTTCACTTCGCTGCCTTTCATGTCTGCCGACCCACTTAATTCGATATGACTGCCATTACAATCCATACGGAGCTGACTACCTGCGGACAGGCTCATTGTCTTCCCCGCAGATAGGCTGAGATTGCCTCCCGCCGTAATATTCACCTGTTTGCTACTCGCAATATGAATGCCTTCTTTATCGTCCAGTTTGATATAAATGGCGCCGTCCTTACCTGTAACGACCAGTTCATCCGGTCCTAGCCGAATTTCCTTGCCATGCGGGGTACGCCATATTTTCATTTGCGGATTGGAAAAATGGTTATGCGTACTCTTGCGATCTGCCCGTCTCACGGCACTACCTGCTACGCCGTCTTCTTCCCGACTACCGGGGAAATAGAGGGAAACTGAATCGCCTTTTTCTGGCATGACGTACCAACCGGTATGACCACCGCCACTGTACACGGTAGAATAGTTGAACCAGTGTGCTTGGTTGGTGTCCTGTTGTTCATCACAATCCAGATGAATGCGCACTTGATCCTGACGTACGTCCAGTACAATACCGCTTAATGAAGCTCCTGCCAGCTTATCCTGGTAGTAGCTTTTTTGCCGAAATCCCTGGTAAGAACCCAACACATACTGATGCCGCAGCAGTCCTTGGCTCATGGCGGTGTAGGCTTCCATCACATACAGGTTATGCCCCTGAAAATTCAACTGAGCGCCCAAGTCGAGTACCTCATCCGTTTCTACCTCATAAAAAATAAAATCATGTTCACTCAGTTTGGTCTGTTCATTCTCCTGAAAATAACGAAAAGGTAGCAACTGCTTACGTACGGTATAACGGGTATGATCCAGTATCGCCTGTGCAGGGCTGTCCTCAATACCAAAATAAAATTTGGGACTGTCAAAACGAGCTACAGGCATCAGACTCGTATGATAACGGGAGGCTATGCGTCTTAAAAAAGCCCAGTCTGTCTCCTGATACTGAATGGCAAGCCGCCCGATGGCTTCTCCGCCAGTAGCCCCGTCGATCACATCCAGCCCTTCATAGTCCTTACCAATGTGCTCTAGCATTTGAGGAATCGTCATTTTCGTATACTGAAAAGAACGAGTACGCTGCTTCATGTCCATCCGGTACGTATGGGAAATGGCTTCCACCTCCAGATAGTACACACCTCGCACGACTTTTACCTCAACTGAGAGGGCAATCCCACTAAATAGCGGCTTGCTTGCGCCAGATTCATCTTGTTGGCTGACTTCAATGATGGTATTTTTTTCTGTCGTTTCCACGTAACTGTCTTGCAAGTCTTCGGGGATAACACCTGTAAAATAAAGCCGAGTATGCTCGTTAACTTTTTTCGTTAAGGTGAGCTCTTCTAGATCAATTTGTTCATAAGGGTGAATTTGAATTTGATCGTATCCCAGACTCATGGTGTAATCATTCCTTTCTCATTTGTAGAATAGGCGGAGGGTGGAAGGACAGAAAGGGATTGAACCCAGTATTCCGCTACAGGTAACCAGACTTCGAGATCTGCCTCCAGACAGCTAAAGGAACCTATGACAACTCGTCCATTGTGGATAAAGAGCAGCATTTCGTTGTATAGATTACCGTCGATCCCCGCCGCCACAAAACGAATCTGTCCAACTGAAAGTCCGGAACAGTTGGTGACCATTTCGGTACCTAACCAGTTGCGAATCGGTTGTACAGACCGTAGAATATCCGCCATTTGCTCTACAAAATCGGGCAGTTCTTCCGCTTCCAGAGCGGTATCTGTAGGATTAAAAGTGATATTGATGGTCTCCTCAGATGAGGTATAAATGACCTTTGGTCGATGCTCTGAAGGATATTTGATTATAGCTTGCTCCATTGGCATAGGAGTAAAGGACTTGGGGATGTAGAAACCAATCTCTCCGTGTAGTATTGTAATGGGCTCCAACGTGAGATAATCATTTTCAATATGAAGTAGCTTTGTTTCTTCAAACCTGGAACCGTCCTGTTCCGATTTCTGAGTTTGAGCTGGGATGGATTTCACATTATCGTTATTAGCTGTCTTCTGATCCACCATTTTAGCTTTGAGGCTAAGTATATGCTCGTCTAGATAGTTCATAGAAAGCCCCCTTTTAGGAAAAATACGCGTTTGTACTTGAATAGGTAAAGATGAGAGGAGATATTTAAGTACAGAACCAACATATGTATTTATCGGTTAAAAGAGAGATTTAGTTTACAAAATGAACCATTCGTTGGAGGCTAGATTGTTCGATTTTAGATTCTATTTCATTCCATAACGCCTTTTTGCCGTAATAATTCGGTTGTAGTACTCCAAAGTAGGCGTTGCATCTTGATATTCCCACCAGGATATGTCGGTACAATCGGCTTACCAGTACCAACATTAAAATATCCGCCTGTCACTTCTTGATATTGGGATTCTGTTGCTAAACGAATAATGATGTCCGCTCCTTTCCGTGGGTCTCCGATATGCAAAGCGTTCAATATTTTCGCAAGTATCGAAGAAAATCCTAACTCGCGTCCAAGGCCGGTAACGTTAAAGCCTGGATTAAGTGCGTTAACTACGATTCCAGTTCCATCCAGCTGACGTCCAAGTTCTTCTGTAAACATGATATTAAGAAGCTTGGTCTTTCCGTATATCTTAGATGAACCTCTTGCGGTAAATGCAGATGTATCTGTTAAATCCTCCGGTAATTTTAATTCACCATGGTTGCGTGATGCTTCAGAAGCCACATTGACGATCCTAGCATTTGTGGATTCCATGAGTGACTTGAGTAGTGTATGCGTTAACAGCCAGGGGGCAAGATAGTTTACGGCTATCATTTCTGCCAAACCCTCTGAGGTTATTCGCTGTTCAAATCCATGTATTCCAGCATTGTTCACTAATACATCAATCTTTGGATAATTAGCTTTAATTTCATCCCCAATACGTTTGACATCTTTCATAAGAGACAGGTCTCCGAAAAAAAAGTCCACCTTTGTATTGGGCGCCAGATCTTTTAAAATATTTTTAGTCGTTTCAGCACGTTTTTCATTTCTGGCTGTTAAGACTAGATGTGCTCCACGTTTGGCTAATTCAATTGCTACCCATTGTCCAAGACCGTTAGTAGCACCAGTGATTACAATAATCGGGTATGTCGACATATAGATCATCCTCCAAATTCTTGATCCAATTACATCCATATTCATATCTACGCTTTACGGTTGTGGATGCTTTATAATGTAGATCTTCTGCTTGACACTTACCAAAGTTGAAAATATGATTGATATATATCAAGTATATGTATTTTGATTGACATATGTCAAATATATATTCGAACTCATTCAAATAAGGTGGAGACATATGGATAATAAAACTCAACATCCAGATTCTACAAGAGAGCAATTAGAACTGAATCTTGGTGAACAACTTAATGCACTTATAAGCGCGTCGCATGCACTCAATGTAAAAACTGCGGCACTTTTCGATCCATCATTACAACCTGCAGCTTTTCTAATTGTACGTTGTCTCCTGTCATACGGTCCGGCAAGCGCTACATTTTTGGCGGAATCCACCGCTATGGATCGAAGCTCTGTCAGCCGTCTTGTTACTCAGCTTAAACACTTGAATTATGTAAAAAGTGAAACTCATCCTGAGGATCGTCGGGGAGTGTTGATATCCCTGACAGCCAATGGTCGTGAAAAAGCCTTGGAAGCTTTAAAAGAAAAAGAAAAAGAGTTTTATCAACGTATTTCAACATGGGAGGATTCTAAACTTGAAGCGTTCATCGAGATGCTGAAGTGTTTTAACGGGTATGATTGCGAGGATTAATGATTCAACATAAAGCATCGTATGATGAAAAAAGGAGGCATTTTAAAAGTGAAAGAAAAAAATGTTAGGGAAATTTGAACAGTGGGGGAAGTCCCATGGATTTTCCGGGATCAAACTGTTATCTCATCCAAGTCGGATACAGACTCACAGGTTCTACGAACGACGTGGCTATATGTTTACCAAGGATCAAAAAAATTTTATAAAAAATCCCAAATAAATATATATTCACTATTTATATCACAAGGCAATGTTTGAAATGGTGCTCTTTCATTCGGGATTCATGTTTTCCACTGTATGAATACAGATTTCAAATAGGCTTAATATCGTGATATTTATCATTGAAGAAATATGTATGTTTAGCACTCTAATGCATTGCATTAAATTGACCATTGTTCAGAAAATATGAAAAGCCTTCCTTTCCATTTCATGCCTAAAAATGTCTGCTAATTAGCAGTTGTATTTAGGCGTTTTTTGTCATACAATGCATCTAATGCTACGGACTCGGTCTTAGAAACAGTAAGGTTTGGACGGTAAATAGGACGTGGTTTCCTTGTATATTTACGAATCGTGGAACTACTTTGTAGTCGTTCATTCACGACCACGTCAGTCTGAAAAATTAATAATGTTTGGGGACAGTTTTCCGGATCATTAGCGTTTGATGATGAACATATACGAAGGGGAGCGTTCTTTTGGAATCGAAACAATTAACGAGAGGGCTAAAGCCACGGCACGTTGAGTTGATTGCGCTTGGAGGTACGATTGGCGTCGGTTTGTTTATGGGGTCGGCAAGTACGATAAAATGGGCAGGTCCCTCAGTGCTGTTGGCATATCTCTTAGCTGGGATTATTATGTTTTTTGTCATGCGGATTATGGGGGAAATGCTGATTCTTGAACCGGTGACAGGCTCATTCGCTACATTTGCTCATAAATATATCAGCCCTTTAGCCGGTTTCTTGACTGCCTGGAGCTATTGGTTTTTATGGGTTACCGTAGGGATGGCAGAAGTCACTGCGATTGGGGTATATGTGGGCTACTGGTTCCCAGATATCCCGCAATGGTTGCCGGCTTTGGCAGGTGTAATTATTATTGCATTGGCCAATTTGGCGGCTGTGAAATTTTATGGGGAATTTGAGTTTTGGTTTGCGATGATTAAAATTGTCGCCATTATCTTCATGCTAGTAGTTGGTACGGGGATGATCTTCTTTGGACTTGGTAACGGTGGACAACCGATAGGTCTATCCAATCTGTACAGCCAAGGAGGTTTCTTTGCAGGTGGTTTGAAAGGGTTTCTATTTGCACTCTGCATTGTAACAGCGGCTTACCAAGGGATAGAGATGGTAGGTATTACGGCAGGTGAAGCTGAAAATCCGAAGATGACACTGCGAAAAGCCATTAAAAACATCATCTGGCGTATTTTGATTTTCTACGTGGGTGCAATCTTTGTCATTGTTACGATTTATCCTTGGAACCAAATAGGCGAGATCGGCAGCCCATTTGTTCTGACTTTTGCCAAGGTAGGAATTGTGGCTGCTGCGGGTATCATTAACTTTGTTGTACTTACAGCTGCGATGTCTGGTTGTAACAGTGGTATTTACAGTGCGGGCAGAATGTTATATACATTGGCTAAGAACGGACAAGCTCCTAAGTTTTTTGGGAAAGTTTCTCCAAGCGGCGTCCCTAGAAATAGTATAATAACGACCATTTCCTTGCTGCTGGTAGGGGTGTTATTTAACTATTTAATGCCTGATTCCAAACTGTTTCTGTATATTTACAGCGCCAGTGTTCTTCCAGGCATGGTACCGTGGTTTGCATTAGCCATCAGTCAATTTAAATTCAGGAAAAAGTGGAAGGACGAAATGAAGGATCACACCTTTAAATCTCGTTTTTTTCCGATCAGTAACTACATCACCATTGTCTTTTTGTTGCTGGTGATCGTTGGAATGTGGTTTAATCCAGACACACGCTTGTCGTTGATTGTCGGGGCAACATTTATGGCGATCGTCGTTGTTGGATATTTTGTCTTTGGCATAGGAAAGCGGCAGAGAATTGAAGAATTAGAGGAAAACTAAAAGATTGCTAAATACGTAACATTTGCCGAGCGCAATTCAGATGATCCTGAGTTCGCTCGGCTTTTCTTTTACATGACGAGGGAGGGGCTTATGGAAGGGTTGTTACTGAGGTATAGAACCGTGTGGTTATCCTGTTCGCACTACAAGTGTAAATATAGATACAAAAAAAGTGAGAACGAAAATGGAGAAGTTGATTATTGCTACACTCTTACGGTTAGCCTTAAACTCTGTAATTCCAGAAAATAAAAATATAAACCCTAGAAAAAATTGCGCGATTTTGTATGAGTCCCTATAGGTGTCTGGGTATGCGAGTGATAAAGAGGAAGAGATCATAACAACTACAGCAAATATTAAAGTGAGGATTCGGTAAATATCCATTTTCTTGAACATAGATAAGTTCCCCCTTCCTATATAACGCCTAGTACATTATATATTTTAAAGGTCAGACCGTGGGACTTCAAATAAATACAAAGGAGGGAAAATGATACTGGATATCTGCAACCGGAGCAACAACGGTTTCGACTACATAGTTCACCAATTTGGACAATACGAGACAGGCCAGTATGATGCTACTGTGAGCAATACTGCAGACTAAGCTACAAGAGAGAATGCGCATACGTTTCATGTCCACGTGTTTATATTTGAATTTATATTTTTCTAATATTTAACTGTTAATAGAATTATTGAAAAGCTATAATGCTAATAATGATTTGAGTGTATTTGGAGAAAGAGGTTGAGGGTATGTTGTTGAAAAAATGGTCATTATTATTGATGATAGGTATTCTCATGGTGGCATCTGTGGGCTGGAACGGTGGAGTATCTTATGCAGCTACAGAATATACTTGGGATAAGTACAAGGGCACTGAGGTCAAGACATATAGATTGACTGCAGTACCTGGAAGAGTCGAATATATGGATCAGGAAAGGTTTTTTGCAGCTTTAAGCCAAACCCCAAATGTGTATGGAGATTTCAGCGGCTATAAAACGGGGAAAACAACTGGAGTTGTAACCGAGAGTATAACGGATGATGTGTACAAATTTACAGTTACTGATTTTCTTCGCGATCAAGAGCCTGAGGTTGTAGAGTATATAAATCCTAGAGGCGGAATTCCTCATAGATGGAATGGAACTAGTGATATTCAAATTTTTATGAGAGGGTCAGAAGCGGCTTCTTTGTCTGAGCTGTTTTATGAGGGGACACCCAGTGAAGGACGCTTTCAATTTAATGCTAACGATATATATTTAGTTACATTCTGGTCCAGTACCGTAAGACTTATCAGTGGGATGTCTGCTGAAGCGTTAATAGAGGAAGGTCCTCACACGTTTAACAATCGGGAGCTTGTAGGTCAAGTAACCAGCGAAGATCCTACAGCTTATCCGCAAGATGGGATTTCAGAAGGTTATTATTATGTTTTTAAGGGTACGGGGAACAAAGAATCAACTGATGATGGAGATAGCCAATAAAAACAAAAGAAGAGATAACATTGTGTAGGGTGCTTTATACATGATGTTATCTTTTTTATTGTGATGCTCGCATTAGAAAATTTAGTAATAAAAGAATGTTGGAAATTTAATTCCCAATGAAAACCATTTTAAAAGATCGGGATATATGCCTTTAAAATAATGACAATATTACGGATAGAACCGTAATCTATAATTACTTTTTTTGCTGTCTTTATTCAATCCTAGGGATATTATTCCGATAATTCAAGTATATACAGTTTGGTGTTAATAGAAATGAAATTCGTTTGAAAACAAAAGAAATAATTTTCAAAATTCACACAGAAGTCCAGGTGCAAGTAACCTGATGCTATATTGTAAAGGAGGTGCAAGAATCCAAAATAATATGAAATATGAAAAAAAGTTAAAACAAATTAGGCAGTACATCGCTGCTATACTGGCTGTTTGGTTGTTCTGTATACATACTGTGCCTGTTTTTGCAAACAGGGCCTTTAACGATATTGAACATTCATATGCAGCCGATGCAATTGAAGCCATGGCTGCTCAAGGGTATGTTACGGGTTATCAGGATGGTAGTTTTCGACCTGTACATTTTATTTCGCGACAGGAGTGGGCGAGTATTTTCGCTAAAACGTTAAAGCGAACTTCGGTTAACAAAAGCGTTGCTCCTTTTAGTGATGTGTCACCATGGGCTCTACCCTATGTGCAGACCTTGCAAGCAGAGAACATTACCAAAGGAATTAGTGATCAGTTATTCGGTGCAAAACACAATATGACTCGTCAGGATATGGCAGTGTGGTATGCCAGATATTTCGGTGTCACTGAAGATACCCGTGCTTCCAATAAATCCAGTTTTGTGGATCAGTCTGATGTATCAGCCTATGCACAAACGAGCGTATGGCTGATGGAACGTTTGGAGCTGATCGAGGGGGACACGAACCATTATTTCCATCCCAAAGAGTCTGTGAGACGGCAGGATGCTACACTGGTAGCGTATCGGATATGGCTAGGTGGCGACGGTCTAAGAGAACGTGCCAAGCGTTTGCTGGAGTCATTAGGAAATGGAACTGCAACGACGAATCAGCCAGCCAGTCCACCGGATGCGAAGAAGATCGTGGTCGACCTGGCGCCAGAAATTAGTCACCAGCGTGCGAATCCGGAAATCGAAGAGCCTAAAAGCCACAGTCCAAGGCCCGATCCACCGGTATCTCCGGTAACACCTACTGAGCCTAACCCGGAACCGCCAGTTGTACGACCAGATCCTGGGCTCAAACCACCAGTGATACCGCCAGTGACACCACCTGTGACTCCGTCAGAACCACCGGACCATTCTTCGGATTTTCTAGTGGATGAGGTCGTAATCAAGGCGCCCGAGTTGGTAAATCAACCAGAAACGTATCCTTCGTATCAGCTGTCCTTTGATCTCTACAATAAAGGGCACTTGGTAAGCATTCCCGATGTTAGCGTCACAAGTGTTACTTACACATTTAGTGATACATTAGGTGTATTTGATGAACATGGGAAAATTGCGCATTCCGAAAATATACCTGCTGCTGATGATTACATTCCTGTAGAGATGGAAGTCATCATTGCTAAACCCCATCAGGTGCTTAAAGCACAGACCAAGCTGATCGTGAAAGGGAAGACTCCTCCGGTAGAGGAACCGAGTGTAATCAGGTCCGTATACTTGGCGACGTACTCCATTTCACAGGCCGCGACTCTAGACCCTAATGCCTGGAGCATGCCCTATGTATTTCAAAATGCAAAGGGAGAGGTCATACCGTCCGGTCTATTGCCGTCAGACTTGAAGCTTCGGATTGAGGATTCCAGAGGGATATTTGACGAGGATGGACATATTGCCAATCTGCATCTGATACCTGCATTGAACTCTGTCATTCCATTCAAGATTGAGGTTGAGTCACCCTCTCAGGGAATTCACTTCATATCCGATGCGGAGTTAACTGTAGTACCAGGGGCACGCAAAAAGCAATATTTTGCTATCTCCATGATGCTGCAGGGAAAAGATGCGGGCAGTACGACCACGATAGAGCAAATTGAGCAGTCACGTCAATTGCTGATGGATCACTTTGGTCCCAACGTAAAAGTGACGTGGGCTATGGAAAATAGATTTATTTTTGTGGAATCAAATCGTCCGCAGCTTAAAAAGGTTTTGGAATATGTGGATCAGTATGGCGATGAAGTCGGGATTTTGGATGGGTATCCGAATAATCTGTTTGGTCTCCCTGAATGGGAAGCACAGATGAACGAGTGGTTGTATATGTATCGTTATAATGCACTCAATGAGCTGCACCAATCTGGTTCGTTAGGATCACCTTCGGTGTTTGAAAGCATGGATACAGACCAATATCGGAAGTATCTGCCTAAATCATTAACTGGCTTTACGGTGAATCCTGAGCAGGCCCAATGGCTTAAGGATCACTTTAAGATCACCTCAGCGATGGGTTGGTCGGCTACACAGTATAATGTGAACAACATGTATGGTGAGGGTTCACCTTTGATGCCTTACTGGTCCCATAAGGATAATCCGATTGTTCCGGCACAGGGGCTTACAAATAATAGCGGTATCGTATTTATGAACTCGATTACGATTGATCCGATTGGATCACGTTATACCAAAGATTCCTCACGCTGGACTCTCCATCCGGGCGATCCATATGTGACCGAAACGGATGCGGCACCACAACTGTATATAGCGCAGCAGTATTTAGATAACCCGTATCAACGTTTGAATACAGTAAACTACATGTCCATTATTTTGGATGTCAACTGGCTTGCCAAAAACCATAACATGTCTCAAATATGGGAGAACTTTGTGAATCACTTCCCTGTTGACCGTGAGGTTGAGATTGTAGGCGTGGACGGGCTGAAACAGATTTATGAATCGGTAGCTGGATTGAGTAATGATCATACGGAGTTTTCGCTCATGTTTAGAGGCTCAGGCTTTAAGGCAGTTATGGACTCCAATAATTCACCAGCCAATCTGCGTTACTTGTGGACTGAAAACGCCTCACAGCGGATTATTTTATCCAAGGAGGATGGAGATGCGGCATGGTCCATTATTGACTTTACTGACTATACCCGAAGTCCGGTTCCGAAGATGGCATACAATCTGGATAAGAACACGGATGTAAGCTATGTCACTGGAAGGAACTTTAAGCTGCATCCTACAGCTCCGTTAACAGCAGATGAAATTCAGCGCGTAAAGGATCGTTTGAAGGAGATTTACTTTGCAGAAGAAGTAAACTATCAGTAAGGATTTTGAATGACAGATTTTTTATAAGACTTGAGATTTTATGAAAAAGGGGCGCCCATAGCCATGGAAATGGCTGTGGGACGCCTCTTTGTTTTAGAGTAAAGGTTTTACACCCATTCAATAACCTGATCTACAGAGCGCCGGGTTTTGCCGCGCGGCTCGTTCAGACGGTATCCAAATGCCACCATACAGGAAATACCGAAATGTTCGGCATCCATAATGCCTTCTTCGGAGAGGATGCGTTCGATTTCCTGTTTATTAAAACCTTCGATAGGACAGGAATCAATGCCGATTTGAGCTGCGGCAGTCATCATGTTGCCCAGTGCGATGTAGGTTTGTCGGCAGCCCCACTCGAACAAGGCTCTTTTATTTTCCTCCAGCCCAAAATCAGATTTTAGAAAGGCATCATACACTTTCTCTCTGCCTTGAATCACTTCAGCGGGTAATTGCTGTACGTTCTCCATCATACTCTTGATATAATCGGAGGAGGCTACCATATCTTCAGGAAGTCTAGAGAGG
This sequence comes from Paenibacillus sp. MZ03-122A, assembly GCF_024213325.1. Lineage (NCBI taxonomy): Bacteria > Bacillati > Bacillota > Bacilli > Caryophanales > Paenibacillaceae > Paenibacillus > Paenibacillus sp. MZ03-122A. The sequence goes on from NZ_JANAVI010000009.1 coordinate 105,183, forward strand.
ATGAGTACAAAATGGCTGGCTGTTGGCAGTTGTTTTTGCGCCCCCCAAGAGTAAGGCAGCAGCTTCTCACGCATAGCTTTACTCTGAACGACAACAAATTTCCAAGGTTCAAAGCCAAATGAGCTTGGAGATAAACGACCGGTTTCAAGAATAAAATCAAAATCGGAATCGCTAATTTTCTTATGACTATCAAATTCCTTCGTTGCATGTCTGAACTCGTATGCAGATAAGATTTGATCTTTAGTAGTAGTTAAGGTTTCCATCGTTATTCCACTCCTTATGGATGTGATTAAAATTGACGCTTACCAAGTGACATGCTTAATATTAGAATATACATGACCGTTTTTGAAGTACGCACATTAATGTGCTGTAGTATATAAAATGATACCAAGGAGGAGAAAAGCCTATGCGCAATCGGAAAGGCGGCTTTGGGGAATGTACCGCTGGAAATGATCAGGCGTGTCCAGTTGAGTTCACGCTGGACGTGATTGGGGGCAAATGGAAAGGGATTATTCTATATCATCTTATGTATGGGACTAAGCGATTTAGTGATTTTCGGCGGATCTGTCCGGGAATTACTCAGCGTATGCTGACACTCCAATTGCGCGAGCTGGAAGAGGACGGAGTCGTTCACCGTGAAGTCTACCAACAGGTTCCTCCTAAGGTCGAATACTCTCTAACTGAATTTGGAAAAACGCTGATCCCGATTATTAACCTGATGAAGGATTGGGGAGAAGAATATAAAACAAAACAGCGATCATCAGAAAGCAGCCTTCAGCAGCCTAGCCCCAATGTGTAGGTTTTTGAGACGGCTCCAAAGACCTGGCCATCATTTTGGCAGGTCTTTTGTTTTTTTAAGTGAAATGATGCAAAGTTCGTTTTTCAGTTGACATCAAGGACGACGCTTGATATATTTCTTACGATATTGATAATCATTATCATCTGTATTGGAGATCATCTCCACAATATATAGGGGGCTAATCAGTTGAAAAGAAAATCGTATTTTATGATGACAGCTATGTTACTTGTATTGTCTGTATTCATCAGCGCTTGCGGCGGAAATAATAATGGAAGTAGTCCGGCTTCATCTTCAGAAGATAAGCAAGAGTCGGCTACTACTGGAGAGACTAGAAGCTTTAAAACGGTTAAAGGGGATATTCAAATTCCTGCTAAGCCACAGCGCATTGTAACGGATTTTTACGGCGGAGAATTGCTGTCCGTGGGTGCTAACGTGGTGGGTGTGGAGCCGACTGCGTTTCAAAATCCTTTTCTGACCGATTTGCTGAAGGAAAAAGGAACGAAAGAGGTGGGTGATCCGACCAATTTGGAAAAGACGCTGGAACTCAAACCCGATCTGATCGTGGTTATGAAGGATACGAATTATGAGGCTTTGTCTAAAATCGCACCTACCCTGTACATTCCTTACGGTACGACGACTAATATCTATGATACGGTCAAGCTGTTCGGCGATATCACTGGGGAAAAGGAGAAGGCCGAGCAATTTATTACTGCATTTGATAAAAAGGCCGCTGAAGGTCGCGCACGTCTTAAAGGTGTGATTGACGAAAAAGCAACTTTCGGTCTGTATGAGCTGACGGACAAGCACGCACTTTGGATCTTTGGTGACAATGCGGGTCGCGGCGGCCAAGCTGTATACAATGCGCTTAAACTGAACATGCCAAAGAAAACAGTGAACTCCAAGGAACAAACGGTGCAGCTTTCGATGGAGGTATTGCCACAGTATGACGCAGATTATATGTTCCTGACTACGTATGACCCCGAGAAAAAGGGTGACGCGCTCAAGCAACTAAAGTCGTCCGCTGTGTGGGGGAATCTTCCTGCGGTGAGGAACAATAGAGTGTTCTTTAACGATTTTGATACGTATTACCGCTATGATCCAATCGCTATTACCGGGCAAATTGATATGATCGTAGATATGCTGGTCGAAAGAGAAAAAGAGAATAAAGCTAAAGAATAGATGTGAGATTCACATGGATAAGCACTTCACTACACGGACAGCTGACCGGGGTGAAGTGTTTTTTTGTTGAATTACTGAATAACAAAAAAATGACAATACGAAGTATAATAGACCAATATGTGATCTTTCTAATCTTTTTCAAGAGAATAGTAATGTGCTGATTAGCAAGGAGTGAGTCTATTGGAAACATTCTCGACAAATGAAATCATTCAGGCTGACCTAATGGAAGCATTTCATCGATTTTTTGGTTTAAATATAATTGAATCTGTTCCCATCCAACGAGGGTGGTTAAATCTAAAATGGAAAATCACCACGAACAATGGGACTTTTTTATTGAAACAATATAATAAACAAAGATATAAGGATTATAATTTTGATGATCTTTTGAGAGCGTTTTCTCAACAAGAAAGATTGCATGGGCTTGGTCTGGCGTGTCCACGGTTATTTAATCATGAGGGGCAAGTCTTTATGGAATCTGATCGTAGAGAACGCTTCCTAGTGATGGAATTTTGCCCAGGGACGTTGGTCTCACCAGGAGAAGCTAATGTTTACCAATTATATGAACTAGGCAAGGCAACCGGAAAAATGCACCACTGGTTAAACGACGGGACAATCAGGAGCAAAAGTACCCCGAAACTTGTGCTTTCCAGCCGTAAGGAACGACTAGCCCATTGGGATTCAGTATGGAAACAAGCGGAGGAAGCCGATAAAAAAAAGCTTTTGGCTGATATCGAAACCCAGCGCAAAGCAACAGAAATGATACCTATCGAGATAATGGATGCACCTCCACCCGGTTGGGCCCATCGTGACCTTTGGGCGGACAATGTTCTATTCAACGATGATAAGCTCAGTGCAATTCTGGATTTTGACCGATTGGATTATGACTATCCACAGTTGGATATTGCCCGAGCAGTCATGTCTTTTGCCTGGGATAAGCAGTTAAAACTTCCCCTTGTTTCAGCATTTATGGCGGGGTACAGGGAAGAGCATACGATGGTAGGGGGGTGTTTAATAAGATCATTACAATGGCTGTGGTATATGGAAAGTGTTTGGTGGATCAACGCCAACATAGATGAACATTCTGTGCCTATCCGATTTGCTAAAGAAATGAACTGGCTTGCTAGAAATTATAAAGTTCTGCCTGACTTATTAGCAGATCTGTAAGGGTTATCTAGATGGAAAACAGAATGGATTTATAAGCGTCAACCAAAACGAATAAGAGGTCGCATAATATACGCAGTATATAGCAATAAAAACCAGTCCAACATGAATCATGTTTGGACTGGTTTTTTATTTACTATTCGTCGTAATTCGATAGTATCTTCTTTTTGTATCCAATAAGCTATTTTTTTGAAGAAATGTTTTGGAACAGGTTAAACACGGTTATGAGCAGACTAATTCGCTATTCGACTGCGCACCATCAACAAGGTTTGTTCTTTGATCTGTCCGATTTCACGGATGAGTGCGGCTGTCTTGGTCTCATAGGAGTATTTGACGTCCAAGTCTTTCAGCGAAGCAAGATTAATGTCGACGGTAAGCAGGGCAGATTGAGCTGCTGCTTCGAACAGGATCGCGCCGATGCCAAGATCCGAAATCACATTTTTATTGGACATTTCCACAATGTTGTAGGCTTGCGACAATCCGTCCCGGCATACTTCCAGCAGGCGCATGGGTACCTCAATGGCAGCGATCACCGCTGTCTGTAAGGAATGGGTACGATAGCGCTTTTCTTCGTCCGTTTCCTTGGGCAAACGCAGCGCGGTCATGTACTGTTCAAAGGATTGGATGTCTGCGACCATTAGTTCCTCACAATGTGTAGACAATCTTTCCATGCTGCTAATGACTTCCGTGATTGGTTTATGGATGTGCGCATATTTTTCTCCTTGTGAAAGGTTGGCGGTCATGGAGGTCATAGCCGCGCCTAGTGCCGCAGCCAGTGCGGATACACTTCCTCCGCCGGGGGTAGGCGCTGCACTTGCAGCCTCTTTCAGAAAATGTCCGATGGAATGATTCCACGACAGTTCACTCATGAATAGACCACCTCTCTGGAGTAGTGTTGCAGATGTATTGCTTTGAGCAGATTTTTATACAAAATCGCAGTTGTTAAGGTGCCAACACCGCCGGGAACCGGAGAAATGGCATGGACCTTCTCCCCAACGTCTAAAGCGGCATCCCCCACTATTTTTCCCTCTAGCGTCTCATTAATTCCCGCATCTACCAAAATCAGACCTGGATGAACCATATCCTGTGTAATCACATCAGGGCTTCCGACTGCGACGAAGGCAATGTCTGCATGGCTCAGATGCTCTGCAATATCACGTGTTCCTGCATGACAGGCGGTAACGGTGGCATTTTCTCTTTGCAACATGTGGAAAAGGGGAAGTCCCACTGTCTGTCCGATGCCCACGAGAGTGACATTTTTGCCTGCCAATGTGTGACCGTAATGCTTGAGCAGCTCGATACAGGCTTGAGGTGTTGCGGGATATAATCCGGCGTCACCTGTTACGGTAGCCAGCTTGTTATCAGGTGTAATCCCATCAATATCCTTGTAGGGGGCGATGGATTGTTTAATAACGGAGGCGGAAAGATGTTGGGGAAGCGGCAGTTCCAGCATAATGCCATGTACATGGGGTGCATTGTTCAGACTGCCGATCAGGTGCAGTAGCTCGGTTTCGCTAACATGACGATCAAAAGTATGAAGATGAAATGAGATGCCCAGCTTCTCCGCTATTTTTTGCTTGGTCCGGGCATAGTAGGCAGAAGCCGGATCGCCTTCTACCAATAGTGTCGCCAGATGGGGACGGTGTCCTTGCTGCTTCATTTCTTCTACCTGTGAACGGATCGTTGCATATACTTGCTCAGCTGCTTCTTTGGATTTCATGATAATAGCCATAGTCCGAGCCTCCTCTGAATTTATCGCGTGATTTATCAACAGGGTGTCATGGTCTTGTAAACGAAAAAAAAGTATTTGCACAAGGTCGTCAAGACAGACGAATCCTCTGCAAATACTTCTCCCAGGCGAACGGTACGCTTTTTTTGTATGCTCCCTCGTGGTTCATTCCACTGACTTCGCCAGTCACATACAGCGTTATTATAGCTTATATTTTAACAAATAATCATCAGAAAAGAAACCCGCGAACATTTGGAAAAGGGGTTATGTTACTTGTCTATATGACAAATGTCATATACCCGAGCTGACGTTTATGACTACAGCGTCTACAGTCTTCACCTTATACTGAGATTAGATCAACATGTACGCCTAACAGGATCAAGGTATAGGCGTCATTTTAAAGGAGGATCATAATGAGTATGACACAACTCCCATTAGCCCAATTGAAAAAAAATATGGCTCCCTACGAGAAAATAAACACGAAATCCAGCGTTCTGCAACTCATCAATACTTTGGGTCCACTGATCCTATTGTGGTATGCTGCTTATCTTAGCCTGTCGGTTTCGTACTGGCTGACGCTTCCCATTGCCATTGTTGCATCGGGGTTTGTGGTACGGACGTTTATTATTTTTCATGATTGTGGTCATCAATCCTTCTTCAAAAGCCGCAAGCTGAACGACATTGTGGGAACGATTACAGGTATTATTACGCTCTGTCCTTATCATCAATGGAAAAATAGTCATGCGATCCACCATGCAACCAGCAGTAATCTGGATAAAAGAGGCACAGGTGACATGTGGGTGCTCACGGTAGAAGAGTACACAGAGGCTTCCACATGGACACGGCTGGCCTATCGCATATATCGAAATCCTTGGGTTATGTTCGGACTAGGTCCGATCTATACTTTTTTGATTTCCTATCGCTTTAATATCAAGACAGCCAAACGCAAGGAAAAAATGAACACTTATGTGACGAATATATCCATCGTTGCATTGTATGCACTGTTGTGCTGGGCTATTGGATGGCAGGCCTTCCTTCTGGTACAGGCACCTATCTTTTTTGTATCCGGTATGTTGGGCATCTGGTTGTTCTATGTACAACATCAATTTGAGGATTCGTATTTTGAGCACGATGAAGAGTGGAGTTATATTAATGCAGCCGTAGAAGGCAGTTCTTACTACAAGCTTCCTAAAGTATTGCAATGGATTACGGGGAATATCGGATTTCACCACGTACATCACTTGAGTCCCAAAGTGCCAAATTATAATTTGGAAAAAGCACATGAAGCGACACCGTTACTTCAAAAAGCAACCACGATCACAGTGAGTAGCAGTCTGCAATCTTTGAAGTTCCGCCTTTGGGATGAAAATACGAAAACCTTTTTGACCTTTAAACAAGTGAAGCCGCTCCTCAGTAAACGTGTTGCAGTCACGAAACCCATCCCTACACCTGTTGTAAGCACAGAAAGAAAATAGCGTTGTATGAAACTTGGTATGATAAGATAAGGGATATAAGTCATGTGAAGTAGAAGAGGGTGGGCAGGATGCAAAAATGGTATCAGATTTTTCAAAGAAATACGGGACTTAGCCCTTATGTGTGGGTCGTCTTTTATATCCTGCCCTTTTACTACTTTAGCTCTTCATCTACAAGTCATATTATTCTGGGTACTGCTATTATTTTGGTGTTTTTTGCATGTTATGTATTGGCTTTTGTCTCGAAAGGCTGGCTCATATACTTTTGGACCAGTGTACAAATTGCCATATCGATTACCATGACACTGCTGTTTAGCTATATGTATTTTTCCATATTTATCGCCTATCTGATCGGTAATATTAAAAGTAAGGCTGCATTTACGACGCTGTATATTATTTTAATGATTATTACGATTGGATTGATCAATTACGGTTTTGTTTCTCAGAATCCCGTTTTTATTAAACAGATTCCTTTTATCCTGCTCAATCTGATCGGTGTGATTCTCCTTCCGATTACGAATTTTAATCGCAACAAAAGCGATCGGCTCCAAGTCCAATTGGAGGATGCCAATAAGAAAATAGCGGAATTGATTAAGCTGGAGGAACGGCAAAGAATTGCGCGTGACCTGCACGATACCTTAGGTCAGAAGCTGTCACTCATTGGGCTGAAGAGCGATTTGGCGGGCAAACTGATGGATCAGTACCCGGAGCGGGCTCATGCTGAAATTAACGATGTTCGTCTCACGGCGAGAAGCGCACTAAAAGAGGTGCGAGAAATGGTTACTCAAATGCGCGGTATGCGACTAGAGGATGAACTGCTACGTATTCGGCAGATTTTAAAGGCTGCTCACATTGAATTGACTCTAGAGGGCGACCCGAAGCTGGAGCATACATCATTAATGAATGAAAATGTCCTTAGTATGTGTATGAAGGAAGCAGTGACAAATGTGGTTAAGCACAGTGGAGCCACCGCTTGTTCCATCACCATTGAGCCGTCCCGTAAGGAATTAACCCTTCGGATTCAGGATAATGGAGTCGGCGCTACGGGGGAAAATGGGGCCTTTCGGGGAAACGGCCTGAAAGGTATGAAAGAAAGGCTCGAATTCGTGAACGGATGTATGGAGCTGCGTTCAGATCAGGGAACGACCCTGGTTATTAAAGTGCCCAATATCACTGAAAAGCCGAATGAGGAGGTGGGGCCATGATTCGAATTGTCATCGCGGAGGACCAACGTATGCTGCTGGGTGCTCTAGCCTCCCTGCTGGACTTGGAAGAAGACATGAAAGTAGTCGGAAAAGCTAGCAACGGGGAAGAAGCTATAGAACTGGTGAAGCTGCACCAGCCCGATATATGCATTATGGACATCGAAATGCCGATCAAGAGCGGATTGGATGCGGCTGAGGAACTCAAAGGCTTGAACTGTAAGGTGCTGATTTTAACTACGTTTGCCCGTCCCGGGTATTTTGAACGAGCGATCAAGGCGGGGACACACGGTTATTTGCTCAAGGACAGTCCTAGTGAAGAGCTGGCTTCCTCCATTCGAAGTATTATGGCAGGTCGGCGTATTTACGCTCCAGAACTGGTCGATGATGCTTATGCCGAAGTCAACCCGCTAACAGAGCGTGAAAAGACCGTTTTAGCGCTCATCGCTGACGGAAAGAACACAAAAGAGATTGCTGGTGAACTGTATTTAACGACAGGGACGGTGCGCAATTATATTTCAGTCATTCTCGATAAGCTGGGTGTCAGTAACCGGATTGAGGCAATTACACGTTTTAACGAAAAAGGTTGGTTTAAATGAGAAACAGGGACGCTATGAAGCAAAATGTAGCGCTCTGTTTTTTTTGTTTTATCCATAGATTTGGTATGCCTTTAGCGTACTACCTTGTGATACAATAGGATAGTTGTCCACAGGATGGACTGGAGTACAAGGAGGAGCAGAACCCCATGAAACAAGCCCCATTTATAGCCGTTGAAGGGCCAATCGGAGCAGGTAAAACGACGTTAGCTTCGATGCTTTCAACCGAGCTACATTTGCCGATGATCAAAGAGATTGTCGAGGAGAACCCATTTCTCGATAAATTTTATCAAAATATAGATGAGTGGAGTTTTCAGCTGGAAATGTTCTTTCTCTGCAATCGGTACAAGCAGCTGGAGGATACCGGTCTGCAATATATCGAGAAAGCTCAGCCCGTTATTTCTGATTACCATATCTACAAGAATTTAATTTTTGCCGAACGTACGCTTAAGGGTGTGAAGCTCGAAAAATATCGTCAAATCTATCATTTGCTCACAGACGATATGCCTAAGCCGGACATTATCATTTATATTAGAGCAGATTTGGATACCTTGCTGGGGAGAATTCGCAAGCGTGCACGCTCTTTTGAACAGGAGATGGACCCCGCCTATCTGGAGCAATTGATCATAGATTATGATAAAGGCATGCAGTTTCTCGCTGAACAGTCCCCTTCCCCTCGTATATTGACCGTGAACGGGAATGAAATTGATTTTGTAGAAAACCAGGCACAATTTAAACAAATTGTTTCCGATGTAAAGGAGCTTATATAGTGAATAATTACAACATTCCTGCGAATGCCCTGATTACGGTAGCGGGCACAGTGGGTGTAGGTAAATCCACGCTGACGGGTGCTTTGGCCGGACGTCTTGGTTTTAAAACCTCTTTGGAGCAGGTTGATCATAATCCCTATCTGGAGAAATTTTATCACGATTTCGAAAGATGGAGCTTTCATTTGCAAATTTATTTTCTCGCGGAACGCTTCAAGGAACAAAAGAATATTTTCTTGTCTGGTGGAGGTTTTGTACAGGATCGTTCTATTTATGAGGACACAGGCATTTTTGCGAAAATGCATGCCGATCAGGGAACGATGAACCCTACCGATTATGAAACGTATACTAGCCTGTTTGAGGCGATGGTGATGACACCGTTTTTCCCGCACCCTGATGTGTTGATCTATTTGGAAGGCAGCTTGCCTTCCATACTGAGTCGGATTGAGGAGCGTGGTCGCGAGATGGAGATCCAGACCGAGCGTTCTTATTGGGAGCAAATGCATCGCAGATATTCCAACTGGATCAACGAATTTGATGCCTGTCCTGTGCTGCGTCTGAACATTGATGAGTATGATGTACACGACCCAGCTTCCATGGATGCCATTTTGGAAGAAGTAGGAAAAGTGATATCAAAAAAATAGAGATATAACCCCAAATAAATGACAGGGACTGTGGTACAATCAGTATAAATTATGCTGATAGACTACAGTCTTTTTTTGTCGAACGAACATGTTGAGGCATGAGGTATGAATAACGGTATAGTGGACAAGTTTAGGCTGGAATGCGAGAATAGGTACATATAATTTGTAATGACTCACGGGAAGGATGGGATACTGTGATGCGTTTTGGTATTATTGGAACCAACTGGATAACAGAGAGATTTATTCAAGCTGCGATGGAGACGGACGAATTTTCCCTGACGGCGGTATACTCACGCACAGAGGATAAGGGCAAAGCTTTTGCTGACAAATATAACAGCCAGCCGGAGGTTTTTACAGACCTGGCGCAAATGGCCGCAAGTGATCAGGTCGATGCTGTATATATTGCCAGCCCCAATTCCTTACATGCGGAGCAGGCGATCTTATGTATGAATCATGGAAAGCACGTGTTGTGTGAGAAACCCTTTGCGTCTAATGCAGCAGAGGTGAAGAGCATGATCGAAGCCGCGCGCAACAACGATGTTCTGCTGATGGAGGCCGTTAAATCCACACTGATGCCTAACTTTAAAATAATAAAGGATCATATGTATAAAATAGGCCGGGTTCGGCGTTATTTTGCAAGCTATTGTCAATACTCCTCACGCTTTGATGCTTTTAAGCAAGGTAAGGTATTGAATGCGTTTAATCCGGCCTTTTCCAATGGTTCCTTGATGGACCTTGGAGTGTATTGTTTGTATCCTATGGTGACTTTGTTCGGCAAACCTGAGGAGGTTCGAGCGGTTGGTGTACTTTTATCCTCTGGTGTCGATGGCGAGGGCAGTATCGTGATGAAGTATCCTGATATGGATGCTATCGTCATGTATTCCAAAATTACAGATTCTTATCTGCCTGCTGAAATTCAGGGTGAGAATGGAACGATGGTGATCGATAAAATCAGCCAGCCCTATGAGGTGAAAATTCATTATCGGGACGGCACAATTGAGGATCTAACCAAAGCTCAGACGCGTGAGCCAATGTATTATGAAATTCAGGAATTTATTGATTTGATCAAGAGTGGTGAACGCAACAGTTCCATTAACTCCTTGGAGTGTTCACTTACAGTCGCTGAAGTGATGGAGGAGGCAAGACAACAATTCGGCCTTCGTTATGAAGCAGATTTGAAAAATACTTCCTCACATTAGTTGGTTAGCGATTTAACAAATCCCTTAATAACTTTCTAAGACTCCGTCACTGCTTCTTATATGGGGTCAGTCTAATATTATATGTCAAGAGCACCTAGAACAGGAAGAAGGGCTGCCGGTTTCGCAAACTTTGCAAACATCCGGTAGGCCTTTTTTGGTTTATATACCTAAAGCATAATCTTCGGTGATCAAAGTAGGATAAAAACACACTCATAACTTCATTTTTACAAAGTACTATATTTCCAAAAACAACGTATTAACAATTGATTGTTATGATCATAATTATAACTTTTACATATTTAACCGCAAAGAGGAGTGTACACATGTTTAAGAAGTTTCAAAAATGGTCAGCAATATCTATGTCTATTGCTCTTATGCTAGGTTTGATTACTGGTCCGTCTGCTTCGGCTGTCTATGCTGAATCATCAGGGAACACAGATAGTATTAGTAAAATTACAGCTACATTTTATGGAGACACAAAAGGCTCCAAAGGGTTTACCTGGTATACTTCAAAACTGCTCACGAACAGCACTGTTCAAGTAATAAAGAAAACGGATTCAGAAGCTGATTTTACGAAAGCTATCGCATTTGAAGGCACTTCCTCTCCATCGACCAATTCTGCAGAAGAGCTTGTCCATAAAGCCGTAGCTACAGGTCTTCAAGCGGACACAGCTTATTATTATCGTGTGGGTGATGCAGCGCGCGGGATATGGAGCGAAACAGGTACGTTTCAAACGGCTCCTAAGAGCGGTGAATTTACCTTCATTGATCTAGCTGATACACAAGCAAAAAGCGAAGATGAAGCCATATTGTCTTCACAGACGCTCAAAAAAGCACTTCAAACTGTAGGTAATGCTCAGTTTGTAGTCCACAACGGAGATATTGTAGACACCGGTACCAAAGAAGAGCAGTGGGACTGGTTGTTGGGACATTCACAAAAAAGTCTTTTGAATACAACCATTGTTCCTTCAGCAGGTAATCACGAGGATGAGAACTACGCTTTTTATGATCACTTTAATATTAATGAACCAGCTGGTTCTGCTACTAAAACAGGAGCGTACTACTCCTTTGATTACAGCAATGCTCACTTTATTGTACTGAACTCCAATGAGGACTCAGAGAAATATGCCAATTTTTCTGAAGATCAAGTTGAATGGTTAAAGAAAGATGCTGCGGCAGCCAAAAGGGCAGGTGCAAAGTGGATCATTGTTAACATTCATAAAGGTCCCTATACTACCTCTAATCATGCAACAGACTCTGACATCATAGATAATAACGGAGTTCGTAACCAGATTGCACCTTTAATGGCTGAGCTGGATATCGACTTTGTTGTGCAAGGGCACGATCATATTTATGCACGTACGAAACCAATCAATCAAAAGGGTAAAGCAACAACGCCAACAAAAGTAAAAGATACATTAAATGAAAAGACGATTGAATACAGTGTGAATCCAGACGGAAGTATCTATGTCATCCCAGCAACCGCTGGCCCCAAAGTTTACTACAAGAACCCAAGCGAAAAACTTGGAGATAAGTACTATAATCTCTTTGAACTAGCTGAAGAGAATCATGCGGCAGTATATGGCCCAGATCCGAGTGACAATCGTAGACCTACACGAGGACAGGTACAGAATTTTGTTGGTATCACCATAGACGGAAACAAACTTACAGCCGTAACGTATGAAATTGATCAAAACAAAAATGATGCCAAACCTTTTATTGTGGATCAATTCGGAATCATCAAAAAAGATTGGTATAATTGATTTCATAGTTTCTAAATGATTATAAAAGGATATCCTACAGTCTGGTTGGCTGCATGGGTATCCTTTTTCATTTTCTTAGGGGATATCTACTATTGTACTTGTAATACTTACGCCCTGTTCGGAAGCTGGTAAAACGTACATAATGCAATTAACGACTTTATAAGTGTAATCATGGAGTGACTTACAGGAGGATGAAACGACGATGGCTTATCAAGAAATCAATGGAGTACGAGTATGGGGAGCACCTGATCCAGGGGCATTATCTCAAGCCCGTACATGTGCCGAAAACGGCAATGTGATTCAGGCGCTGCTGATGGCAGATCATCATAAAGGCTACAGTCAGCCGATTGGCGGTGTGATGGTGTATGACGGACAAATTTCGCCTTCAGGTGTCGGGTATGATATCGGTTGCGGGAATAAGGCGGTAAGAACGAAGCTGTTTGCAGCAGATATTATGCCGCGTATTTCAGCCGTGATGGATGAGATTGCACGTCATATTTCGTTTGGCGTAGGCCGTGTGAATGCAATTCAGGTAGACCATGAGCTGTTCGATGATCCGGACTGGGCGGTATATGCAGCGATTGGGAAACAAGAATATGACAAACTGAAGTCCTTGGCGAGAGAACAGCTGGGTACAGTAGGGAGTGGCAATCATTTTGTTGATGTATTCGTGGAGGAAGCGACAGGACAGGTCTGGATTGCCAATCATTTTGGCAGCCGGGGCTTTGGACACAAAACAGCAAGTGGGTTTCTAAACTTGGCCGCTGGACGAGAGTTTCTCGGAAAGGCGCCGGGAGAGCATATGGATCAGCCGCCTGTGCTGCTGGATATGAACAGTGAGCTGGGGGACATGTACTACCGTGCGATGCGCCTTGCTGGACGCTATGCGTATGCGGGACGTGACTATGTGATAGAACAAGTGCTTGGTATTATGGGGACCGAAGTAGACTTTACTGTGCATAACCACCATAATTACGCATGGAAAGAACAGCATGATGGGCGTGACACCATTGTGGTCCGTAAAGGCGCCACTCCCTCGGCACCTGGCCAGATGGGCTTTATTGGAGGAAGCATGGGCGATATTTCGGTAATTGTGCGTGGAAGAGATACGGTAGAAAATCGGGATTCCTACTATAGTACAGTCCATGGCGCAGGTCGTATTATGAGTCGTACCCAGGCAGCCGGTAAAATGAATTGGAAAACCCGAACACGGAGTGGTGGACAAATCACAGACGTACAGATGAAGGAGGCCGTTCGGAACTATGGTGTCGAGCTGCGCGGAGCCGGTACAGATGAAAGCCCGTTCGTCTACCGTAAACTGCGCGAGGTACTGGATGCTCATTCCGAGACTGTAGAAGTTATGCATGAACTGAAGCCTATTGGGGTATGCATGGCTGGGGCCAATGAATTTGACCCTTATAAGGATTAATCAAAAGACTATGCCCGGCAGAAGTGTTCATTCGCCGAGCATAGTCTTTTGAGTACATGCATGAGTATATAATAGAAGGAATTCATTGCTTAGTGCACTTGTTAGCAGCTCTATGTCTACAGCTTATCAGCAAAAAGCTGTTCTTTAATATAAGCGACCGGCATCTCTTGGCCTGTCCACAGTTCGAAGGCTAATGCGCCTTGCCACAGCATCATGCCCAGACCGTTAATGGCGGTTGCACCTACGGATTCTGCTTGCTCCATCAGCTTGGATTTAGCTGGGCTGTACACTACATCGGTTACGATCAGGTCGGAACGAAGCATGGACACATCTTCAATCACACTTTTGCCTTCCAGCGGTTTCATACCAACACCTGTACCGTTAGCGAGAATATGACTTGTGCGGATCTCTTCACGTAGCTGTTCTTGATTTTCCAATGGATAGATATTCGCCTTGACTTGGGTGTGTTTCATATCTTCATTAATAATACGGACATTCTCTTCTGCACGAGCAAAGAACTGATCGTTACGGGCAAAGATTGAAATTTCAGCCAGACCTGCTTGAGCCGCTTCAATAGCAATCGGTGTAGCTGCGCCGCCAGAGCCGACAAGTGTCATTTTCTTACCTTTTAGGTCAATGCCGTGTTCACGCAAGTTACGAACATAACCAGATCCATCTGTACTGTAGCCTTTCAGCTTACCATCTGTGTTTACGACGGTGTTGACGGCACCTGTAAATTTAGCGCTGTCGTCCAGCTCGTCAAGGTACTGTAATATAGCTGTTTTGTTAGGCATGGACACGTTATAACCACGTATGTTCAGAGCGCGCATCCCCCGTACCACTTCTTCAAGTTGTTCATTTCCTACTTCAAAGGCCATATACGCGTTATTTAGACCCAGCTTTTCAAACGCAAGATTATGCATAGCCGGGGACAAAGAGTGTCCGATTGGTGTAGCAAGCAGTCCAATTAATTGTGTTCTTCCGTCAATACGTCCAGCATTTTTCATAATATAAGCCTCCAAGTAATCTGTGTGGTTTAATGAAATACTTTTTTATATCGATAAGCAACAAACACGGCCAGCAAAATACTGACTACAGCAATCGCAATATCCAGAATGAATACCGAGGTAATTCCCAAACTTTTGGACATGCCCCCGGTAGCCAAAGGCATCAGGATGAACGAAAGACTGGCTGCTATGTTCACGAGAGAAGTCGTAGTGCCTTTGTTCTTGCGGAAAAATTCCGTCATAACCGTGAGGGCAATTTGGAATATGCCTGCGGTAGACAAGCCGATCAGGAACGAACTGATCAAAGTAGCGACAGGATTGTGCCATGTAATTAAAGCCAGTAAAGAAAGCAGGGCAATAAGCGGATATACAATCATGACAGTAATCGGTTTAATGAA
The DNA here is from genome assembly GCF_024213325.1 of Paenibacillus sp. MZ03-122A. Lineage (NCBI taxonomy): Bacteria > Bacillati > Bacillota > Bacilli > Caryophanales > Paenibacillaceae > Paenibacillus > Paenibacillus sp. MZ03-122A. Next base: position 120,528 of record NZ_JANAVI010000009.1, read on the forward strand.
TCTACCAAGTACCACAGCTAACAAGATAACGGAAACCAATGAACCTATACTATAGTAGCTCAGCAATTTAATGGCGCTGGCTTTGTCCATGCCCAGGGCCTCTTGTCCAAAGGTAGGAAGCCATAGCTGCACGATCATGAACAATACAGTAGAAGTAAAACCGATAATAATCAGAGATAAACCTTCTTGCCAAAACTTAGGCTCGCTGCGGAAAGTATCTGTGGATTGGGCAGCCTCCGTTGAAGCCTTTTGTTCCTCTGCTTTGTGGTTGGGGAAAGCTGTTATCGACAAGAAGATACCGTTCAGCAGATAAATCCCTGCTGGAATAAAGAAGGAATAACCATAGAACATGTCGTGATTAATAAAGAAAGCAATCATGAATGGAATCACAATGGCACCGATCGAGATGGATGCTTTGACCAGCACCGTTGCAGACCCGGCTTTTTTTCCAAAGCCTTCAATTAATGCAGGATACGTTCCTGCATCCATCATAGAGTTGCAAAGCCCTGCGATAATAGCAAACACGAATGCCAACGTATAGTTGGGCGCAAGTGGAATGCCGATCAGGAAGATTAAATAAGCAAATGATGCAATAACAATGAGTGGTTTTCTTCCGTATTTGTCTGACATTTTTCCGGCTACCCCGAGAGCGAGCAGCTTACCGATCCCAATCGCGGACACCAGATAGCCGATGGCTGCTTTATCCGTGTTTAATTGAACGGTCAGGAAGCTCATATTCGACGATAGAATAACATTGATCATACCCAGAAGAAAATAGTTGATGTAAAGCCCTGCTGCCATTCTGATATAAGGATTTTTCATAAGTGTAACTCCCAACTTAAATTTTAGATCAATGGCCTAGGTAGGCATCGTCCAGCTGTATTACATTACGCCTACAGATAAGTGAAATTATTCACATTCTTTCTATGTCATTATTATATAAGGAGTGTTATTATAAATCCAATGCATATTTTTATCTTTTTTCATAGTTTGGGTCTATAATTTAAAATATGAATTAAAGAAGGAGAGTACATAATTATGAACCTGAAGCACTTACAATATTTTCGTGTACTTGCGGAGATGGAGCATTTTACCCAGGCAGCTGTGCGACTATGTATTACTCAACCCAGTTTAAGTCATGCGATTTCAGAATTAGAAAAGGATTTGGGAGTTCATCTGTTCGAGAAGCAGGGGAGAAATATTCGGTTAAACAAATACGGACGATTTTTCCTAAAGTATGTGGAGCACGCGATGGATGAATTAGAAAAGGGAGAACACAATTTACGGGAGTTAGTGAGTCCAAGCCATGGAAATATAGATTTGGCGTTCATTTACACGTTAGGATCACACTTCATTCCAGCGATCATTCAAGCCTTTTCAGCTCTAGATGCCCGTAAAGATATCTCCTTTTCGTTTCACCAAGGGAATACGAACGATATTATCCAGGGGCTGAAGCAGGAACATTATGATGTGGCGTTCTGCTCTCACATGGAAAATGAACCAGATGTGGAGTTTATTCCGTTGGCTCAGCAGGAACTGGTTGTCATTGTTTCGCCTGAACATCCACTGGCGACTCTAGACCAAATTGATCTCAAGGATACGGCAGATTATCCGGTGATCTTCTTTAACAAAAAGAGTGGGGTCCGGCCCATTATTGAAAATTTGTTCGCCAAAGCGGGCGTTACGCCACAGATTATTTGCGAGATTGAAGAGGATACAGCAATGGCAGGACTGGTGTCTGTCAATTACGGAATTGGGGTTATGCCTCGCATTTCATCGTTAGATTATTTTAACGTCAAAACAGTGCCTATTGTAAATCCAGAATACGAGCGTTTTATCTACCTAGCCAGCATCAAAAATAGATATTTATCCCCGGCAGTAGTGGACTTTCGGAACTTTGCACTAAGTTACGGCAAGGAGTTCTATCTGAAAACGCATCAGCGCGTCTAGGCTGAGGTCCCGCAATATTTAAACTTGATAAATCTTAAAATGTGTTCTATACTTCATCATCGACACAGGTAATGTGAAATGATTCACATTTTTAATACTACAAGACTTACTTACAAAAGCAGGTGAATTCATGATGAAACGTTCTTCTTTTCCAGTGGCGACAGGCCTTTATGTAAACTATCTTTTGTTCGGCATGTTTAATATTATGCTAGCGTCCCACATGTCTTTTTTAACAGAGCATTTGCATACAGATCAGGCGGGCATCAGTCTCTTGGTTTCTGCGATGGGATTTGGCAGGTTGTTTACGCTGTACATATCCGGGGTGCTCTCCGACCGTTATGGTCGTAAGCCGTTTATTGTGGCAGCAGGGCTACTGATGGCTGTATTCTTGGTCGGTATACCGCTGAGTCCCAGCTTTGAGATGGCGATCATACTGGCAGTGCTGGCAGGTGTAGCGAATTCTTTTCTTGATTCAGGTACTTATCCAGCGCTGATCGAAGCTTTCCCCCAATTCTCTGGTTCGGCTACAGTGTTGGTGAGAGGTTTTATATCCGTCGGGGCGGCATTTTTGCCGTTAATGATTATCTTTTTTATGAATCATGATATTTTCTATGGGTTCTCTTTCTTTTTACCAGCCCTCATATTTGCTTTAAATGCAATTTACTTGTTCAAGTTGAAGTTCCCAGACATGCGGGTTCAGTCACCCCAGGAGCCAGTTGGTGATACTTCTGTATCAAGCGTTGAGCAAACGGGAAAATTGGAGACAAATGACCGGAGTAAGCCGCGGTTTTGGCAGGAGGGGATATGCCTTATCTTGCTCGGATTTACGGGACCTACCTTGCTTTATATTGTGCAATTATGGCTGCCTACTTTTGGACAACAGTTTATCGGTATGACCGAATCAGAGTCTCTCAGATTATTAGTTTATTACAATGTCGGTTCACTGATTTCCGTGTTTGTATTGGTAATTGCGTTAAGAAAATGGGTTAAACCTGTTCACATTATTCTTATTTATCCATGTATTTCCTTGTTGGCTTTTGGAGCGCTTCTTCTTTTCAAGTCAGGGGCGGCGGCCATTATTTGTGCGAGTGTCATTGGGTTTTCAATATCGGGTGTACTCCAGCTGACGTTAACCGTAATGAGTGAATTTTTTAGTCAACGTAAAGGACAGATTACCGGGTTTGTTTATACAGCAACCTCGCTGTCATACACGGTCATTCCTGTGTTTACAGGCTTTCTTTTGAAACATTCTCAGATACCGAGTGTTTTTATGCTAGCTATTATTGTGAATGTGCTAGGGATCGTACTGGCGGTGTTTGTTAATTTTCGGTACAGTTTAGTTTTTCCAGCAAGTCGCAAATTGTCCCCTAAAATCGTACTGGATACCAAATAAATGACGACAGGACCTAATCATCTGCATGCTTATTCAGAATGCGTTATACTATGAATTATTGTACATGTTCGACTTGAAACTGTAATTTGGGAGTGAGATAGAGATGGCTAAAATCGTAAAGGTGAGAGATGTTCTGATCGGTGAAGGAGCGCCAAAAATTTGTGTGCCCATGGTGGGAGAAACGTTGGAGCAGTTGAAGGAAGAGGCTACTTATTTGCGTACGCTCGACCTGGATATCGTGGAGTGGAGAGTCGATTTTTTCGAGCATGTGGAGGATTTGGAAAAGGTGAAAGCTGCCTTACATGAAATTCGGTCTATTTTAGCAAATATTCCGCTCGTATTTACGTTCCGTAGCGCTCGGGAAGGCGGAGAAAAGGAAATCAGTGCGGCGAGTTATGTGGATTTGAACCGTACAGTAGCCGAAACGGGACAAGTTGAACTTATTGATGTAGAGCTTTTTAATGAGGAAGCTGATGTGAAGACGCTGGTAGAAGCAGCACATAAGCATAACGTATATGTGATTATATCTAATCATGATTTTCATAAGACGCCGTCGAAGGAGGAGATTGTGTCCCGGTTACGCAAGGCGCAGGAATTGGGAGGCGATCTGCCTAAGATAGCAGTGATGCCGACCAATACAGCCGATGTTCTCACTTTGCTGGATGCCACACGTACCATGGCAGAAGAGCATGCAGATCGGCCGATTATTACGATGTCGATGGCGGGGAAAGGTGTCGTGAGCCGCCTGACCGGAGAACTGTTTGGTTCGGCTCTGACCTTTGGTGCTGCTAAGAAAGCTTCCGCTCCGGGGCAGATTCCTGTCACTGAACTGAGAGAGATATTGACGGTGCTGCATAGCCATTCTTAAAAGATGGATAGCATTACTCGCCAGTCAGTAATATATCCGTAGTGAACCAAAAAGGAGGGCCCCATGCGGTAAGCATGCTGGAGCCCTCCTTTTTGGTGTAACTCTTAATTCAATCCGCGAGTAGGTTCATATAACTCCCAACCTAGATTCAGCGTTTGAATAATATAGTCTGCGACTTCTTCCGCATCCAACTGATCCGTATCGATCTTGGAGTGATTCACCGCGTAAATGTCCTGTCTGGAACGGAAAAGATCCTCAATTTCCCCTAAAGTCTTGTTTTGTAGATTGGGGCGGGTGTCAATCAGCATCTTAAGCCGATCTTTCCAGGAATCCCAATTCAAATCCAAGAAGAAAACAATCGATGAAGCCAAACAAGCTTGTTTCACCTCTTCCTGTAAAAATGCACCACCGCCAACGGAAATGATTTTAAGGCGTGTGTTGCTGCACAGCTTCAAAATATGCTCTTTTTCAATCTCACGGAAACGTTTCTCTCCATAAGTTTTGAAAATCTCGGTTGTTGGCATGTTGTACTCTTGTTCAATCTCCTGGTCAATATCCACGAAATCGCGATACAGCTTGCGAGCTAGATGGGAACCGATCGTCGTTTTGCCTACACCCATAAAGCCAATGAGCACAATATTTTGTTCTTTTAACGGAATCTCACTATTGTTTTGCACGATAACCACTCTTTTCTCACCAGTAATGTTGAGATGTAACGCTTCAAAGCACTAAATACATTATACGTTCATCAAACGTGTCATTCAATAGTATAGATCACATCAAAAATAAGGTATAGGACGGAAAAGAGCTTGTGAATACCATTATAGTGATCTAGAGTAAGTCAACGAGACTAGATATTCAAGTCTTGTGATGCATAAATTGCTGAAAAACAGCGTTGTACAAGTATAAAAAAGGCAAAATTGTGTACTTAATTGAAAAAGAGCACATATTTTGCCGAAAAAAATATTGAAATTACTGGAAGCAGGATTATAATAGAATTATACAAATTGTAAATGTAATCGCTCTATTTACAATTTGTGTGCACCTGAATTTATAGAATGAATTTACTTTGAACCAAAAACCAAGTATACATATGTAAATAGTATAATAACGCTTTATAGACATGTATCGGTTAATGGGTTCATTGTACGAAGGTGGTGATACGGTCTACGCGTTCTAGTCAACGAAGAATTGGAACAATAAAAAATATCTACGAGAGGGATGAATTGAAATGAAAACAAACACAGCTAAAGTATTGAAAAAGGGAATCAGTCTCGCTTTATCAGGAATGTTGGTCGCTTTATTTGTCGGCAATTATTCTGCACATGCAGCACCAGAAGTCGTTCATAAGACCATACTTGTTAAAGCTGGAGAAGTATACGATGGTAAAGGCAAGACTGTAGTGGCTGATCCCGATACCTTGGGAGACGGAAGCCAGAAAGAGGCTCAAAAGCCTATTTTCAAGCTTGAAAATAATGCAACACTAAAAAATGTGACCATCGCTGCCCCTGCTGCGGATGGTGTGCATGTATATGGCAACGGAACTATTTCCAACGTAACGTGGGAGGATGTAGGTGAAGATGCCTTGACGCTTAAAGAACCAGGCACGGTAAACATTACGGGCGGTGGAGCGTTCCATGCGTACGATAAAGTATTCCAAATTAATGCCGAAGGCACGATTAACATTAAAAACTTTAGAGCCGATGATATCGGAAAGTTGGTTCGCCAACTTGGGGGTTCTACATTCAGAGTGAATATGACTTTGGATAACTCGGATATTTCCAATGTAAAGGACTCGATCCTGAGATCGGATGGTCCTAACAGCAAAGCTAAAATTACGAACACTCGTTATCACAATGTGAAACAATTGTTCAAAGGCTTTAAGTCTGGTAATACGAGCGAGTCCGGCAATACTCAATATTAATCGGTATAGAATAGAGTAAGGATAGGAGTATGGATGTGATAAGGGGCTGCCAACAGGTCGCGTGATCTGCTTGGGCAAGCCCCTTTTTGGGTGCAGCGAGTTACCCCAAGATGATCTGGGCTTCGTTCGGAACGAGGACTGTGATATGATCGTGCTATTACATTTTATACAAAAAAGTTGGGTGGCTATGAATCCTTTTCATCAATATGTGAATGTTGACGGTACCTTAAATGATACGCTGGTGCGGAATCGTGAAATTTTATATACAGGTACGAATGGCCGGCATGTGGAACGTTTTTACGTGTCATCCTCTGAAAGTTATATATTTAAACCGCTAACCAACGATGGTCAGGAGGGGCGTGAGAGATGGGTGTATGAGCATGTGCTTCCTGCGTTATCACCGATCTATCCTCGATTGCTAGCCTGGTCTGATGCAGGTGCGGATGGCGGAGGAGAATGGATGGTTTTTGAGGACCTTGGTTCGTTACATCATCTACACGCAGACGAAACTTTATTGCGAGCTGTTGGCCTTGTTGCATGGTGGCATGCTTTGCCGACGGATCGTTTTGCTGGGATGCCGTTACGGGGACCCAAGCCACTTATTCAGGAGATGGTTTCCGAGCTATATACGCGCAAGCCGGATGTGTTAAAGCTTTGCAGCTCACTGGGTTTATCTAAGCAACAGATGCTGCGTATATATGTACAGCTGGAGCATGTATCTTTTTCACAGCAGGTTGTACTGTCTCATGGTGATCTTCATCCGGGGAACTATGCGCTGAGCGGGGAACGGCTTATGGTATTGGATTGGGAGCATGCTCATCTGAACACACCGCTGTGGGATGTATATCACCTGATCGATATGTCCCATCCGTTGTTTCCCCGACGCATGACGTCCGAATTGCGTATTCGTATGCTGGACACATACGTGGAGCAGCTGGAGCTGTTAGGGAAAAGAGTGGATCGAACGGCATTTATGCTGGAATATGGCATGTTTGCGGTGGTATTTTCGCTCTGGATGCTGTTGTTAATCACAAGTGATTTGCAAAGGATTGGAACGAACCTGCATAGAAACGCCGACAAATGGTCAAAAGAGCAATTAGAGTCCCAGTTGGATGAAACGTTAGCCTGTTTGAACCAATGTGCAGCAATGATGGATTGGGGACAAGCCCAACAATGTAGATAGTAGCTTAAGACATAGACTGTGTTTAGTTAGCCAAAGAAGGTAGGGAATATATTCATGAAAAAAGTCGGTTTAGTCATGAGAAAAATACAATTTGCTGAAGCGCAGGGTCCACGTATTTTTGCAGAACGCCTGAAGCAGATCGGGTTGGAATTGGGGGTGGACATCGTATTTGTATCACCGGAGCGCCATGTGAGCAGCCATGACTGGCTTCCGGGCTATGAGCACGAAAAGGGAGACCTGGTCAACTATGACATCGTACTGGACCAACTCCATGAGCAGCAGATTGAGCACGTTATTTATACGGTATCTGGCTTTACCTATTTGAACATGTTTTTTAAAAACAGCGTGCTTTTTCCGCATAGTTTTCCTGATCCGGCGCTTACAGGCTATGAGATGATGAAGCCTTTTTATCAGATCGTGGACAAGGCTATTGTACAGACTGCGTTTCTCAAGCAGGAGATGGCTTCGAAGTTTGGCGTTACCGATGTGACAGTCATCCCGATCGGATTTAATGAGCGTCTGGTGGAAAAGCATTTTGATCCCTCGCAAGTGGTAGAGAACCGGGTGATGTGGATTGGTAGAGATGAGGAGAACCGACGTCCGGATTTGGTGCTGGAGTATGCGAGGCATAATCCTGACAAGGATGTCTATATGGTATTTGGCGGTGAACGCTACAAGGAAAGTATGAAGAAGTACGATATCCCGGACAATGTTAAACTTCAATTTGCGTTGACGCAAGATGAGGTATTTGCACTGATGAACACGGCGAAGGTGTATTGGAGCTGCTCTAAATTCGATACATTCGCAATGCCGCTGACCGAAGCGCTCGCTATGGGGAAAATTGTCGTGAAGCCAGAGCATCCTTGCTATGGACATATCAGCTCTACGCATTCTTTTTCAGGGAATGAGAAAAACTGGTTCGAGCTGGTCAATATGGCTGCCGCCTCACCGCGTCGGGTTTCTACAGAAAATCAGGCATACGCCATGGAACAGTTTTCAAGTCAGGTGATGAAGCAGGGCTATCGGGACTTTTTTGATCATTGGTTAAGCTGAACGGCGAGGCAAAATACTATGGTTGCAACAAGCGTCTGAATGTCCAGAGTGAAATAAAAATAACCCGCAAGGGGGTCACTTTTTTAAAAAAATGTCCATCTTGCGGGTTGCGGTTCATTGTGTTTTTCAAAGGGGCTTTGTAGTGTTTGCAACCAGGTTGCGCCTTTTATTGGCGAATTCTTTGACTTATCGTTTGGACTTTACTGGAACTGGGGTTCCTTTTTTAAATCGAGTCGGTCTTCTCGGAATTCTGTTAATGCCGGAGTCCTCCGATTTGGAAGGTAACGCTCTGCGAGTTGTCTTTGTTGAGAGTAAGCTTTGGTTGGTTCTGCTAAACTCAACAGTGTAATTTTCTACAGATGAATCAATGGCAAGTCGGCGCATCCCCACTCGTCTGGATGATCCTCTGCTATCGTTCCAACACCAATGAAAATCATGGCTAGTATTTCTCGGAAGCCGTGTGCGGTACGTGCCACGCCATGTATTTCTGGAGTGATCTTCAGCATAATAATAGAATGTGGTTCCCCCTACAGACCCGCTCCATATTTCTCTCGTATCACCAGGCTCTAGCCGATACCAGCCCATTTTAGAATAATTCATGGGATGACAGTCGGAATCAGGATAAGCATAGGCAGCATAGATCGTGTTACTCGTGTTGTTTGTAAAAAAAAGGCTCATCATACACACTTCTTTCCTCGTAAATTTGTATTGCAATGCATACTATGAGGAATTTAGAAGAAGAGAGTGGACAATATCTCTCAATCTATGAAAAATGAACCAATCGTTTACGTCCAACTTGCTGTTTTTAGAGATATGCCGCCATTTATTGTTCTCCGGTTGATAGCTGTACACTGTCCAACAAACAGAACGATTCTATGACTGTATCTCCGCTGTTGCTTTAGTATGAGCCGTCTTACGATCCACAATGTAGCTAACTATCATGAGTAGCAGACCGCCGACAGTGATTAGCGATGCAACCCATGGAATAGCGGCTAACCCCATTTGATTAATAACGACTCCACCGATAAAAGCGCCGCCTGCGTTACCCAGATTCAATGCGGAATGACTGGAGGTAGAAGCAAGCAAAGGAGCCTCATAGGCCAGATTCATGATGCGAACCTGAATACCCGGCATGATGCCGAACGCAGCAATGCCCCAGATAAAGACGGTAATGACGGCCAATACCTGGCTTTGAAGCGTAAATGTCAGAATGGCCAAAATAATAGCCAGTACAGCATAGTTTGCGATCAGAGATGGAAGTAGTCTCCAATCCGCAAGCTTGCCGCCAACGATATTGCCGATCGTTACCCCTAGACCAAACAGGACGAGAATCCAGGTAATGCTATGTTCGGCAAAGCCACTAATGTCCGTAAGCAAAGGCGTAATGTACGTAAAGACAGTGAACAGACTACCACAACCGACTGCACCTGTGAGCAGCATCAGCAGCACTTTTGGATTCAACAGGCTTTTGACTTCTTGTTGGAGACTGGAAGGCTTGTCCTGGTGAATTACCGGAATGTAACGAATGATACCAAAGAGAGAAATCAAGCCGATGACCACAATAGCTCCAAAGGAAGCACGCCAGCCGAGTTGTTGTCCGATAAAGGTTCCAAAGGGCACACCAATAATGTTCGCCACGGTCAAACCGGTCAGCACCATAGAAATGGCACCCGCGCGCTTGTCAGGACGAACCAGTCGGGCAGCGATCAGGGAACCGGCTCCCAAAAAGGTTCCGTGCGATAATGCAGTAGCCATACGGGCCGCAATCAGAAATTCGTAACTGGGAGCAATGACGGAAAAAAGATTGCCTAAAATGAATATGGTCATGAGTAGGCATAGCAGCTTTTTCTGCGGAACCTTATGGGTTAATACAGTAAGCACAGGCGCACCAATGGCTACACCAAGCGCGTAACTGGTGATTAACTGCCCGGCTTGCGGAATCGTAACATGAAGATCATGGGCTACATTGGGCAGTAGTCCCATAATGACGAATTCGGTCATGCCGATGGCGAAGGCACCAAGGGTCAACCATAGCAAGGAGGGGGGAAAGCGATTTGCTGTCATATTTTCTTGATTACTCATAAGTGTCTTGTATCCTCCTGGAAAAATAGTAATGCGAGTATATCATTACAGGCGATATCTGGCGACCCATTTTGCAAGAATTTTACATACTAAGTTGATGAGTTTTATGTAATTTACAAAAGCGACAGGTAGGAAGGAGCCAAGTATGTTATTTTGGTAGTATGATATTAAGATCGTAAATGACGCTGTAAGGAACGATCTAAGGAGGATACAACGATGGCACCTAAAGTGGTACATAGTATTACAGATTTAATAGGAGATACACCTTGTGTAAGACTCCAACGGCTCACAGGGCCGCAGGATGCGGAAGTGTATGTGAAGCTGGAGTATTTTAATCCAAGCGGCAGTGTTAAAGATCGGGCGGCGGGCAACCTGATTGCCGAGGCTGAAAAGGCAGGACATCTAAAGCCGGGAGGCACCATTATTGAGCCGACGAGTGGCAACACGGGAATTGGTCTTGCGATGAATGCGGCAGCCCGAGGTTACCGTGCAATTTTGGTGATGCCCTCGAATATGACGAAGGAACGGATCAATATTCTGAAAGCCTACGGGGCTGAGGTCGTACTGACACCAGCGGAAGAACGGATGCCAGGAGCGATTCGCAAGGCACTCGAACTGGGGGCTGAAATTGAAGGGAGCTTTATCCCGCATCAATTTGAAAATGAGGCCAATCCCGATATCCACCGCACGACGACGGCACTGGAAATTTTGGAACAGACGGAAGGGAAGCTGGATGTGTTCGTCGCTTCTTCGGGAACGGGCGGTACCATTACGGGAACAGGTGAAATGCTACGTCAGCATTTGCCGGATCTGCGGATTGTTGTAGTTGAGCCGAAGGGTTCGCCAGTGCTATCTGGAGGAAAACCCGGTCCACATAAGCTGGTTGGCACCAGTCCAGGCTTTGTTCCCACTGTGCTGAATACGGAAGTGTATGACGAAATCGTGCAGGTTTCCGATGAGGATGCGATAGCAATGACACGAGCGATTGCTGCCCAGGAAGGGATTCTGGTTGGTCCCTCTAGCGGAGCTACGATATGGACGGCGATTCAGGAAGCGCGGCGTTTGGGAGCAGGCAAACGGGTACTTTGCATTGCCCCGGATACCGGAGAACGTTATCTGAGCATGGGGATATTCGGATAAAAGATGTGGATGGGGACCAAAGTGGAACACGACCGTAAGTAAGTGGTAAAATAGGTGTGTGATAGCGGTTCCACGAACTATTCATATGTGGATGAAGCAGAGAATATTTTGAGGGTTGAAGGAGGAGCAGCATGAAGATTATGCCTTTACAGAAACGTGGAATCTCCGATAGTCGGCTGGCGCTCGGTTGTATGCCTTTTGGTGGAGAATGGAGCCATGCACCGTTTACGCAGGAGCATGTCGTTGAAGCGGAAAGAGCTGTAGAAGCTGCACAATCCATTGGGATTACGATGTTCGATCATGCGGATATCTATCGTATGGGGAAAGCGGAAGAGATTTTCGGCCGGATTTTAAAGGGACAGCCGGGCTTGCGTGAACAAATCGTAATTCAGTCCAAATGCGGCATTTTTCTGCCAGATGGTACGCTCCCGGGCCGCTTTGATTTCTCATATGCTCATATTATGGAGTCCGTGGATGGTATCCTGAAGCGTCTGGGTACCGAATATTTGGACATCCTGCTGCTGCATCGCCCTGATCCGCTGGTAGAGCCGGAAGAAGTAGCGAAGGCGTTCAGCGAGCTTAAGACATCTGGCAAAGTACGGCATTTTGGCGTTTCCAATATGAATGTAAGCCAAATTCGGTTTCTGGAACGGAGCCTACCGGAGCCGCTAATCGCTAATCAGCTGGAAATGAGCCTGGCCCATCTGCATTTTGTAGATCAGACAGTACATGTGAACCAGCAGGCAGGGACAAATGTACATTTTGGCGAAGGTTTGATGGAATATTGCCAAACCGAGGATATTCAACTCCAAGCCTGGGGACCGCTGGCGCAGGGACGTTTTAGCGGAGGTCCTTTGGAAGGGCAGCCTGAGCATGTCGTTAAGACGGCAGAACGGGTGCAGAAGCTAGCTTCTGAAAAGGAAACGACACGTGAAGCGATCGTCCTTGGCTGGCTTATGAAACATCCGGCACGGATTCAGCCTGTCATTGGCAGCGCCAATCCTGAACGAATCAAGGCATGTCAGGATGCGGAACGCCAGAGCGAGCTGATGACCCGTGAGGAATGGTATGAATTGTATGTCAGTGCGCGCGGACAAGCCTTGCCATAAACTCGTACTTCGGACCCGTTTGTTACAGCAGGCGTATGTGGATGTAAGTGTATGACCTCGTTTATACGAACTGTAGTTTAATAAGGCCCTCCCTTCGTCTCATTAACAGACGGAGGGAGGGCCTATTTACATGGATACATCTCATATTGCCTCATTAGCTATTCCTCTTCGTAGCGTGCAAGGGCCTTGGACGTTGTTTCCTTCATTCGTGAAATCAGCCGGGAGCCTTGGACGACCTTGACACGTTTGCCAAGGAAACGGATTTTGGATAGCACATATTCACATTCGTCTGCCTGGAAGGTGAGCGTAATACGATAGGTATCTGCTTCCTGAACATATTCGACCTCTTTTTCAAAGCAGGAAAAAGCATATAAAATACGAGACATTTCACCGTTGTATATGGGAATAATTTCGATGATGCCCTGCTCTTTGCGCGACTCCAGTATGCCGAGTATACGTTGGGTGAATTTTTCGGTCTCTTCGGGTAGAAGCTCATCTTCCGTGATGCTCACGATATTAGACAGCTTGGTAGACATGAGCGCACGGTGTCTGCGGTTATACCACAGCAGGCTCCATTCTTTTTTGACCATGGAGAACTCCAGCTTATATGGAAAACCGGACATTCGCTCATGCATGCGTCCGTTGCGCAGTTTGTAGGTCATACAGATGCCTGAACGGGACCGCAGAATGGGACGCAATTCACGCAGGAGTGGATGATATACCGAGACAGCAGGGATACCTGCTTTTTCCCGCAAACTTCCATCGGCCTCCAGCGGCTCGTCGTCTGCGAGCATCTGCCGAAGCTTGTCAAGCGTAGACGGGGTGAAGGCCTCTATTGCTGCCGAGTCTGTCAGCATAGATTGGAGCCAGACTCTTTCCTGCGATGTGGTAGCAAAAGCGCCCGATTCATCCAGCCGAGAGACGATCTGATAGTTAAATATTTTCTCGAACAGGCTCATAATAGGCTTGCAGCTCCTTCCATTCCTGTCTGAATTCCTTACGCAGCTGCTGGGGCTCCAATACCTCACAGCTTGATCCAAAGCTACGAATCCACGGCTTAATCTCGGTGATTCCATTCACTGTGATTTCATAGATAAAGGATTCACTTTCTTCCTCCGCAATCATACCCCACTGTCCCTGTGACAGCACACGTTCCCGAATAAAGTTGCGCTTCGCGCCCTCAGGATTAAAAAAACGTACCCGTACCTTCACAGGACGACCGGTATCAACAAGCCAGCTGTACCGCATTTTTTCTTCCAACACCGCTAGCAGATCGGCATGAAACTGCTCTGGTACAGGCTTGCCCTCCACCAATTGAGTCATGCCCTCCATACGAAACTTCATGATTCCTTTACCGCCTACATGACCAAGAACATACCAACGTCCATATTGATGATCATAGATGACTTGCAGGGGCAGAATGGTATGTTCACGGCCCTCCGTCTCTTTTTCAAACAGCGGGTTTGTGTTCTGTGACCCGTACATGCTTCGTTTGGATGTCGAAAAATATAAAAAAGTTACACAGCGACGTTGCCGAATGGCATGCAGAAGCGGATGAATATGGGCTTCGTCCAGAATGCGTGAATAATAGTGGTATTTATATAAAAAAGGTTCAATCATATCCCGATCTCCGGCTTGACGGCGCATAGCTTTTTTTAGATGATCTCGCAACAGATATCCCTGAACAGAGGGAAGCTGGGTGTTGGCCATAATGTCTACAAAATCATATAAGTCCAGTAATTCCTCGTCCGTCAGTCCTGTCACCAGATCGTTGCGGACAGCATAGCGGTAAGGTCTGCCGCCGGGCTCCTTGCGAACCACGCCCACTTCGACCAGATATTTCAGATCGGAACGAATCGTTTTTTCATCTGGCAGCGAACTGTCGGAAGGCAGCCCGTTGCAGCAAGCATCCAGCAATTCCATAGTGGTCAGAGGCTGTGACTGTAGCGCTGTCAGCAGAAGAGATAAGCGGACGCTTTCTGATTCCTTGAGCGATTTGGCCCGAAACAGGAATAGTAGTAATGGATCAGCGGATTCGTAATAATTAAAGCGCAGCATCCCATTAAAATCATGTCCCTGGTCCTCAGGCAACTGCTGTTGTACGGATTGGACGATTTCCTTGAGACGCCGGATTGTTTTATCAAAGGTATGCACTGAAATGCCCAGTCTGTCTGCAAATTGCTGCCGATTATAAGCGCCGCTGGTCAGTGTGAGCATGCGCAGGAATTGAATTTCTTTATCAAAACTCTCTCTCGCCATGATGCATTCCCCGTTTCTGTTGCCGTTCTCCGAAAGCAAGTATCCCTTTATTCTAACAGGGAAGGGATGCAGGAAAAAGGGAATTTATTCATCTTTGTAATACTTTCACCATGTTCACGACATCCAAAATAAAGCATCATAGGAATATAACATAGCACGATGAAATAAGAAGCAATACATAACAGAAGGGTGATGCAACATGTTTGGACGGGAGAGGAAACGGCTATGCGTCTTCGCCGCTTATTAATAGGTGAAACGGATGAGTCGATTAGAGAACAGATTCGGGAAATACTTTAATGATAAGGGAGGGAACAACATGACAGATGTGAAGCATGGGCAGGGTTTCATTCAACCAGAAATGCGCGAAACGATTTTGCGTGAGCTGCGCGCGTTGGAGCAGGAGGAGCAAATACGTATTATATACGCCTGTGAATCAGGCAGTCGGGCATGGGGGTTTCCTTCACAGGACAGTGACTATGATATACGATTTATCTATGTAAGACCCATAGAATGGTATTTGTCTATTTTTGATAAGCGGGATGTGATTGAGCGGCCAATCAGCAATTTGCTGGATATGAACGGCTGGGATTTGAAAAAGGCACTCCATTTGTTTCGTAAATCCAATCCGCCTTTGCTGGAATGGCTGCAATCTCCGATTCCCTATCTGGAGCAGTATTCAGTGGCTGCCCAGATTCGTGCGATATCGCCGTTAACCTTCTCTCCGAAGTCCTGTATGTACCATTATCTGAATATGGCGCGAGGAAACTATCGGGATTATTTGCAAGGAGAACAGGTGAAAATTAAAAAGTACTTTTATGTACTACGCCCACTTTTGGCCTGTGGCTGGATTGAACGTTACAACAGCATGCCTCTGATTGAATTTGGAGACTTGCTAGAGGAATTAATTCCGTCAGATACAGAACTTTATCAGGTGATCGGGCATTTGCTGCAACGTAAAAAAGCGGGCGAGGAACTGGATATGGAGCCACAGCTTTCGGTGGTGAATGATTTTATCCAGCAGCAAATTGCTTATTTTGAACAAAAGGCGCCCTTGCTTCAGCATGTGGAGAGTGGACGGGATCAGCAGTTGGATGATTTGTTCCGCGCTGCGGTGAATGAAGTATGGAAAGCATAAGCTGGGAAGGAGAAGTCGAGTATGCACATCACGCTAAAAGCAACTGGAACCCATGCAGGGATGATTTCGCATTTGCTTGCTAAGAATCCTTACAATACGTATGATCGCACAGAAAAAGGCGCACGTGTACGCATGGTGTACACCGTTTTTACCGAGGAAGAGGCTGAGATCGTCATTCAGGCCTCGCCAGATTCGATAGATTTGGTCAAAAACAGTCCAGACAGCTATGACATTACACAATATATTAATGACCGGGAGTTTGTAACCAGCAGCTTATTTTGCACTTATATTCGTGGCTCGCTTGGCACGGCCCTGAACGGCAAACCCAAGGAAGACTATGTAGGATGGGTGACGCACCCTTTTGCGCTGGAGTTATCGTTTGGGCCCATTGCTTCGGATTTGCCGGATTCTGTGGTGGAAGGACTATTTGCTCCGCTGGGTTATCAAGTGGCTATAGAACGAGGGGAAGCGGACTATTCTTTTCAGCTGAAAAATCGAAGCACCGTCAGATATGTCACATTAAGTGGTCATCAGACAGTGCAGTATGCGCTTCGTCAGTTATTGCTGTTGATTCCGGTGCTGGATAATTATAAGCACTACTATATTAGTGAAGAAGAGTTTGACAAGCTGAGACGTTACGGAGAAGGCTGGCTGCCAGAGCATCCACTACGCGAGCTGATCATTCGACGCACGCTTCGTTTTACCAATTTGATTGAGCAATTTGAGCAATCTGATTCTGCTGAAACAACAGGTACAAAAAAACACATTGAAAAGGATACTGTCCAAGCTCAAAAGGATAAGCACGAACAGGTTCAACAGCAAGAACAGCCACAGGAGGAAGGGAAGCAGCAGCCTACTGTACGGCTGAATGAACTGCGATATCAAGCCATTATGGACGTGATTCGCAAGCTGCCTCGAAGACAGAAAATCGTAGATTTTGGTTCAGGGGAAGGGAAGCTATCGGCTCGGATGGCCCGAATGACGGGTATTGAAGAGATTTGGGCGGTCGAGCCGTCTGCGTATGCACAAGTGAGAGCCATGGAGCGTTTTGCCAAGCTGGAAAGGCATGCCGACGCGATCAGCCCTACACCCATGATGGGCTCTCTCTTTTATTATGACGAACAATTGCGGGGCAAAGATGTGATGATTCTATGTGAGGTCATTGAGCATGTGGATGAGCATCGTCTGAACCGGGTGATGAAGACAATTGTGACGGAGTATCAGCCGGGCGTGCTGATCGTGACGACTCCCAATCGTGAATATAATGAAGTGTATCGTATGAATCAGCAAGAGCTACGGCATGGCGATCACCGTTTTGAATGGAGTAGAAGCGAGTTTCAGGAACGATGTGAGCAGTGGATTGCGGAAGCTCCTTATTCGGTAGCGCTGAAGGGGATCGGAGAAGAGGTCGAAGGCTTTGGACAACCGACCCAAATGGCTATATTTACGCGCAGAAAGGAGCAGAAGGAAGCATGAGCAATTCATCCAAACATACGATTCATTTACCGCATGCTGGACTGGTTGTGTTGGTTGGGGCCTCCAACAGTGGCAAAACTACATTATTGGACAGGCTGGTGAGCGAAGGGATTCTACTGGAGACAGAAGTGGTATCCTCGGATCATTTTCGCAAGCTGGTCGGAGATACGGAATTTATAGACTGGAGTGGACTTCCAAGGCTGGAATCGGACGTACTGTTCTATGAGTATCAGCAAATGTCAGCTAAGGCGTTTGAGGCGATGGATACGATTCTGGCTATGCGCTGTCGCTTGAATAAACTGACGGTTGTGGATGCCACCCATTTGTATGCTGAGGACCGTCAAAAATATGTTCAGCTGGCAGCCAAGGCGCATGTTCCTGTGATGGCCTGGGTACTGGATGTACCCGAAGCTGTGCTGCTGGAACGGGATTTAGGCAGGGAGCATCCGCGTGGTCGCCAACGGGTCAAGCAGCAGGCACAGCTGTTAAAGCGGAACCTGCGTGGTATCGGTGAGGAAGGCTTTAACGCTTGCTATATCCTTGAGGATATAGAAGAAATGAATTTTGTTCGCCGTGCGCAGCCACTGTTTCATGAGATTGGCTCAGGTATTGACATCATTGGTGATATCCATGGGTGCTACCGTGAGATGCTGGAAGTGATAGAGCAGCTAGGATATACGGAAGATACGGAAGGACTATACCATCATCCAGATGGCAGAAGACTGGTATCTGTCGGGGACGTAATGAGCCGTGGCCCAGAATCGTTACAAGCGGTGCAGTTCTGGAAAAAGCACGTGGATGCCGGACTAGCGTATATGATTGACAGTAATCATGGCTGGAAAATCGGCCGTTATCTCGATGGAAGAAAGGTGACTCTCAGTCATGGGGATGAACGATTTGCAGAGGAACTGGCCCAGTATGAACAAAAAGCGGGCAAGGCAGCGGCGGAACAGCTTAGAAGTGAGTTGAGAGATTTTCTGCTACATGCACCTTCTCATCTTATTTTTGGCAGAAATGGATTGCGACATGTGGTCGTAGCTCATGCCGGGATTAAGGATCATTTTATTGGCAAACAGTCGGCACGTATTTCCGATTATTGCCGCTATGGAGATACGGAAGGGCAGGATGCTAACGGAAAACCGATCCGCAAGGATTGGTTCGTAGACCATGAATCGGGAGAAATAGTAGTATGGGGACATGATCCGAGACCGCAGCCTACCCTTGTGAACCAGACGGTGAATATTGATCAGGGTGTGGTATTTGGCGGTATGCTGACCGCTTATCGTTATCCAGAAAAGGAATTTGTCAGCGTTCCGGCACATGAGAACTATGCGAATGATCCCGATAGCCCACTTGTCCGGTGGCAGAGAAAACGGTTTTCCCCGCCGAATTTACGCAAGCTCATCGCTGGTTACAGTGTGCTGACGGAATCGTATGGCGAAGTGCGCGTACAAGGAGAATGGATCAAATCCGCTATAGATACCGTGTCACATGTGACTGTACCCATGGAGGAGCTGGTGTATATTCCACCGACGATGAGTCCTGCTCCAGCGGTGTCTGCAGAGGCAGGATATCTGGAGCATCCACGTGAGGCGCTGGCTTATTATCGTGGACAAGGAGTACAAACGATGGTTGCCGAGAAAAAACATATGGGTAGCCGGGCTATTTTGCTATTATTCAAAAACGAACAGGCTGCTGTTCAATATGTAGGCTACCCGACATTGGGAACGATCTACAGTCGGAGCGGGAGAGCTTTCTTTGAACAAAGCCTTGGGAAGCAAGTGCTGGAAAAGCTGAATGTGGATCTACAGACGGCTGGATATTTTGAACGGAACCAGACGGATTTTGTGTTGCTGGATGCGGAAATTGTACCGTGGAATCTCAAGGCTCGGGAACTGATTGCTGCACAGTATGCCCATGTGGGGGAAGCAGCTCTGCTGGATCGCAGTAAGCTGGTAGACAAGCTGAAGCAGGCGAAGGTTGCAGGTCGAGAGGTTGGAGACTGGTTGGAGGAAATGGAACAGAAGTACGCGAATGCTGTAACCTTTCAAGAGGCTTTTCAAAAATATTGCTGGGATGTGGACGGTCTGGATGAAATTCGTATCGCACCGTTCCATACGCTGGCACACAGCGGAAAGACTTTTTTCGACTATTCTCATATTTGGCATATGGAGCAAAACCGGGAGCTGGCTGGGCTGTCTTCCCTGTTTATGGAGACAGAGTATCGCGTGATTACGGACGAAGCAAGCGAGGAAGAGGTCATTCGCTGGTGGAACGAGATGACAGAGGATGGTCATGAGGGGATTGTGATCAAACCGGAACGATTTTTGATGAAAAATCGGGACAAGATGATTCAGCCTGCAATCAAGGTGAGAGGCCGGAAATATTTGCACATCATTTACGGTATGGATTATCTTGCCCCTGAGAATTTAAAGCGTCTGAAGCAGCGTCGAACGAACAAAAAGGAGCGTCATGCCCTGATGGAAGGAGCGCTTGGTGTGGAAGGCGTGGAACGTTTTGTCCGCAAGGATACGGTAGATCGTATTCATGAATGCGTCCTTGCCGCGCTATCTCTGGAATCGGAGCCGATTGATCCGAGATTGTAGTTTGCGAAGGAGGGATTGAGATGGAAAGGGGTACACCGTTAATTGATATTGGTGTGAACTTGATGCACCGTTCGTTTCATGCAGATCGGGAACAGGTGGTGGAGAGAGCCGCGGCTGTAGGGATTTCACCGCTGATTATTACCGGGACCAGTGTCCGCAGCAGTCGGGAGGCTTCTCAGTATGCAGCACGTTATCCGGGCAAGCTGTATGCGACAGCTGGCGTGCATCCCCATGATGCCAAAGACTGCAACGCAGACACGATTCAGCAGCTCCGCCAGTTGGCGGGTCAGCCGCAGGTTGTATCCATAGGGGAATGCGGATTGGACTATAACCGTGATTTTTCGCCACGTGATGTGCAGCGTCGATGGTTTGGCGAGCAAATCCAACTGGCGGGTGAGCTGAATATGCCGTTATTTCTGCATGAACGAGATGCACATGAGGACCTTGTCGCTATGCTTCGGGAGTATCAAGGGCTTGTGGATAAAGCGGTAGTGCATTGTTTTACTGGCACTGAACAGGAATTGCATACGTATGTAGAAATGGGACTGTATATCGGGATCACCGGCTGGATTTGCGACGAACGGCGTGGCAAACATCTGCGTGAACTGGTCAGAGATATTCCCTTGGACCGTCTGATGATTGAAACGGATGCTCCATTTTTGACCCCGCGTAATTTGCCCGTGAAGCCCAAAGAAGGGCGTAATGAGCCCGTGTATCTCGCTCATATTGCTGCTACGGTTGCCGAATGTACAGGTCGAAGCATGATGGAGATCGAAATCGCGACGACGGAGACAGCCAAACGTTTCTTCGGATTATAGGATTGTCAAAGCCATAGATGTGGTATATATTATAGTGAATTAAAAAAGCATTGTCGGGAGCTTGAGAAAGTCAGGCTGAGAGGGTGGCCCTTGCCACTGACCGTGAAATCTGATCTGGGTAATGCCAGCGTAGAGAAACCAAGAACACTATACAGGAATGCCGCTTGTTTTGCGGTTGTCGATAGATTCAATGTATGTCCTAACATTTTACCTTGACCCTGGCTTTGGCTTGGTATCAGTGTAGTAGCTTAGACTACTGGTTATATAAGGCATATCGACGAATGATGTTTTGTATGGTGCTTCACCTTTTACTGCGCATAAAGCTTGCCTGGAGATTCAGCTCCAGACAAGCTTTTTTTATGGCCAAGAGGCCAATTATAAGGAAAAAGGGGAGCACGCAATAATGAATACTGCTGTAAGAGCGTCCAAAGGGTTGAAGCTGACTGATATTTTGGTCACGATTGTGATATCTGTTGTGTTCGGGTTGGTCTACAAAATATGGGGACCTGCCTATGACTTGATGAAACCATTTGGTCTACACGCTGAGCAACTGATGTATGGCATGTGGTTTATGGCAGGCACGTTTGCTTATCTCATCATTCGCAAGCCGGGTGTTGCGATTTTGGCAGAGGTGGCAGCGGCAACGGTCAGCGCTTTTTTGGGAAGCGAATGGGGCATGTCCACCTTGTACTATGGCCTACTGCAAGGCCTGGGAGCGGAGCTGTTTTTTGCGGCTTTTCTATATCGGAACGCAAACCTGTGGGTTGCTTCGCTAGCTGCGGCTGGGGCGGCTGTCACTTCTCTGATTTTAGACTTCAGTTACGGGTATATTGATCAGCTATCGACCTGGAACTATGTTTTGTATATTGGATTTCGGATGATTGGCAGTATTGTGATTGCCGGGGTATTCGCGTTCTATCTGGCTAAGGCATTGGAGGTAACCGGAGTTACACGAAGTTTGAGACCTGCAACGGAACAAGATTATAAGGGGCTGGATTGATGAGCCGGGCAACCGAAGATGTGGTGGCTTCGATCACCCGTCTACGGTTGAAATTTCCCGGTGAGCAAGAGCTGCTTTTTCACAATATGTCTTTGTCTGTCCACAAGGGGGAAAAGCTGCTGCTACTGGGACCGAGTGGATGCGGTAAATCAACGCTGCTCCAAGTGTTAAGCGGTCTGATTCCACGCACGATAGAAGTGCCCATGAAATGCGATGCTGCTGTAATCCCAAGTGTCTCAGGTATTGTATTTCAAGATCCTGATACGCAGTTCTGTATGTCATATGCAGACGAGGAACTGGCTTTTGTGTTGGAAAATAATCAGATTCCCCGGGAACAGATGCAATCCCGTATTCGCGAGCGGCTGATACAGGTGGGTCTATCGACGGATGATATACACATGCCCATTGGCAACATGTCACAGGGAATGAAGCAGCGTTTGGCGATTGCGTCTGTGCTGGCTATGGAGCCAGAAGTGCTTTTTCTGGATGAGCCGACGGCTTTGTTGGACGAGGAAGGCACTACACAGGTGTGGGATACCATTCGCAATATTTCGGTAGACCAGACACTGGTGATCGTAGAGCATAAAATTAATGAAATCGTCCATGATGTGGATCGGATTGTGGTGCTTTCTGCTCAAGGGGAGATCATTGCGGATGGAAGGGCAGAAGAAGTATTTCGTGTGCATCGGCAGGCATTGTCTGAGTACGGGGTGTGGTACCCGGGAGTATGGAATGAATCGTCTTCGCCACGTTGGAGTGAATCAGTGACACAACAGAGTGGTGCGGGGACTGATTTGCTGGAGCTGGAACATTTTAGCGGCCTCCGCGGTTTAAGTCCAGTGATTTATGTGGAACATGCGCAGGTGAAGCCTGGCGACTGGATTGGCGTGGTCGGTGAAAACGGGGCTGGCAAAAGCTCGCTGCTGCTCTCCATGATGCGTTTACTTCGCACACAGGGACGTTATAGCGTGTGTGGGATTGAGGCAGGCAGTACGGAACAACTGGCAGAGCGTATCGGGTTTGCATTTCAAAATCCCGAGCTGCAATTCGTAGCGCATACCGTACGAAAGGAACTAGAGTATTCGTTACCCAAGAGCTTGTTTAGTGCTGAACAGTGCCGGGAGCGGGTGGATCGGATGCTCGTACAGTTCGGATTGGAGCGGCTGGACGAGCGTCATCCGTATCAGCTTTCGTTAGGCCAAAAAAGGCGGTTGAGTATTGCTACGGCCATGATCCGTGAGCCGGAAGTGCTGCTGCTGGATGAGCCGACTTTTGGTCAGGATGCGCGTAATACCTTTGTCATGCTGGATATGTTGGAGCAGTTGAGAGCGGCAGGCACGGCCATTGTGATGGTCACACATGACCCGGAAATTGTCCGTCGATATTGTACCGATATATGGCGGATTCAGAAAGGGGAACTACAGTATGAACCTGTCCTTTCCCCATCATAAAACATGGCTGCATCGCGTGAATCCGGGCTTAAAGCTCGTGATGTTTTCCATACTGTTTGTGGTCGTTATAGTCATTCATGATCCGAATGTCATGTTTAATGTTGCGTGTTCTATGCTGTTGCTGCTTGTCTGGTCAGGCCATCCATGGAAGAGGCTGCTGCTGTACGGATCTCCCTTTATATTGGTGTTTCTTTCAACTTCAACGGGCATGATGATGTTCGGCAAAGGGGGGACGACCTGGTGGACATGGGGCTTGATCCATGTGACGCAGGAAAGCTTTTACCGAGGCATGCATCTGGGCTTTCGTGCGCTGAGTATGGCTGCGGTAGGGTTGCTGTTTGGTTTAACGACTCGTCCGGTGGACCTTTTTTATTCACTGATGCAGCAATGGAGGCTCCCTCCGAAGTATGCGTACAGCTTCTTGGCAGCTATGCGGTTGATGCCCATGATGGTGGAGGAATTCCAGGCATTGAGACAAGCTCATCGCATTCGAGGCTTACATCAGCATGTGTCCAAATGGAATATGTATGCCACACTCCGCAGATATGCGATTCCGCTGCTCGCTCAAAGTATCCGGCGTGCGCAGCGCATTGCTATTGCTATGGAAGCTAAGGGTTTTGCTAATGAAACCAAGCGCACGTATTATTATGCGATTGGCTATTCGGCTGTAGATATTTTGTTTATTTTCTATTTTGTGGTGATGCTTACGCTGGCTTGGGGACTCGGTATCCGCTTTCCTTATGTAGGGGTATGGGATGTACGTTAATTGTTGTCAAAATGCTTTGCCCGTTTTCTGCTCTGTGGTATATTAATGCAATGGGAATTGACGGCTCGTACAGACCCGCCCGGGCTGGCGGGCTTATTACATTTTCCCGCAGAAATGGATCATCAGGAGGCCAAGTTTCATGATTACGCTGCATCAGGTAAGCAAGCATTATACCACCTCAAGCGGCCAATTTCATGCGGTTCAATCCGTGTCCCTTCAAGTGGAGGAGGGGGAAATTCACGGTATCATAGGTGCCAGCGGTGCCGGTAAGTCTACGTTGCTCCGGTTGATGAATGTATTGGAAAGGCCGGATGAGGGAAACGTGGTTGTAAACGGGGAAGATCTGACTCGCATGCCGGAAAAACGTCTCCGAGAAGCGCGGCGATCCATAGGGATGATTTTTCAGCATTATCATCTTGTTCACAATCGGACGGTCAGTGGAAATGTGGCAATGCCGTTAGAGCTGGCAGGTGTCGCGAAAAAAGAGAGAGCGGAACGTGTGCGCGAATGCCTGCAATTCGTCGGTTTAGCTGATAAAGTAGAACAGTATCCGGCACAACTGAGCGGAGGCCAAAAGCAACGCGTGGCGATAGCCAGAGCGCTGGCGAATCGACCTGCGGTGCTGCTGTGTGATGAGCCGACCTCGGCGCTTGATCCGCAGACGACCGCCGATATTTTGGGCGTGTTACGGGAGATCAACCGTGAACTGGGAGTTACCATTGTAATCGTAACGCACGATATGGATGTAGTACGCAATATTTGTACCCGTGTATCAGAAATGCGAGATGGGCAGCTACTTTCAACGCAGCGTGTAGCTGACACTGCGGTAGGTTCAACAGCGGGAGCAGGTGAAGCTGATGAATGAAATGCTGAGCATCATTGCGCAATATCAGTCTGAGATATGGAAAGCCATCGGAGAGACGTTTATCATGGTGGGGATTTCTATTGCAGCAGCTGTACTGTTAGGGCTTCCGGCAGGAACGATTTTGTATTTGTGTGGTAAAGGGCAAAAATATGAAAATCGACTGTTGTTCACCCTATTGAACAGTGTGGTCAATGTTATCCGCTCATTCCCGTTTTTGCTGCTCGTCGTGTTTATGATTCCATTTACACGTCTGGTCGTAGGGACGGCGCTGGGCACGATGGCTGCAACGGTTCCCTTGTCAGTGGTGGCCATCGCCTATTATTCGAGGCTGGTGGAGCAATCATTGCTCGAGGTGCCCAAGGGTGTAATTGAAGCCGCTACTTCTATGGGGGCATCCACCCTCCAGCTTATTTTTAAATTTCTGTACGTGGAGGCTCGTTCCGGGCTTGTACTGGGTTTGACCACGTCCACCATTAGCTTCATCTCCTACTCCACGGTGATGGGCATTGTGGGCGGCGGCGGGGTAGGCGATTTTGCCATCCGCTACGGTTACCAGCGTTTTGAAACAGGCTTGATGGCGTTCACCATCGTCGTCATGATTATTTTCGTACAAACAATCCAGTTCACCGGAAGCACCATATCCCGCCGGATCGACAAGCGGTGATGATAGGTTGTATGGTAATACACTTGCACCACCCACTATGGGAAATAAGAATGACTTTACAGTACCTCAAAAGCGGAGCGAAGAATTTGAATCTGAAGAAGCGTCAGCGTTCGCCTTTGAAATGGGATTCTAACCTATAAATTGTGTCATAAATTAGAGAGAATCCTATTTCAACAGCGATCGTAAGATCAAATCATTCGCGAAGCGGCTGTACTGTAACTCATTTTTTATCTTCCCAATCACAATTTACTTGGAGGTTCCTCATCAAATGAGTCGGAAAAACAACATGAAAACGAACTTGAAATTACTTACACTATTTGCTGTCGTTATGCTACTGGTTGCTGGATGCGGTGGTCAAAAGCAGGCTGCTCCAGAAACACAGTCTAAAGAAGCAAATTCCCAAAAAGAAGTGACCTTGAAAGTGGCAACGCTAATCCCACCGATGACAGATGTGCTGGATATCGTGAAGCCGCTGCTTAAACAGGACGGAGTCAATCTGGAAATCGTCGTGCTTTCAGACAATATCCAACCGAACAACGCATTGGCAAGCCGGGAAGTAGATGCTAACTTCTTTCAGCATGCTCCTTTTATGCAACAATATAATGAAAGCAACAAGTCTGATTTGGTGGCGATAAAACCTATTTACAACGCCATTTACGGCGCGTACTCCAAAAAATACAAGAACGTTAAAGACCTGCCGGAAGGTGCGACTATTGCCATTGCCAATGACCCGGCCAATACTGGACGTTCTTTAGTAATGATGGAGCAAAATGGTTTGATCAAGCTTAAAGAAGGTGTAGGCTATAATGCTACACAGGCCGATATTATTGAGAATAAGAAAAAGTTTGTGTTTAAAGAAGTGGATTTGTTGATGCTGGCGCGGTCACTGGATGATGTGGACATGGCTGCCATGTATCCCGCATATGCCAAGCCGCTCGGTCTGACACCGAAGAAGGACGCGCTGATTACCGAAAAAGACGATACGCACTTTGCCATTAATCTGGTAGCGCGTAAGGATAATGCAGATTCCGATGCTATTCAAAAGCTGGCAAAGCGAATGACTGGACCGGAAGTACGTAAATTTTTTGAGGACAATTACAAGGATAGCGTTGTTCCAGCATTTTAAATAAATAAGTATGTTGAAACATCGTTTTATGATGAAATACGACCTGTATAATGGAAGGAAGTCTGTGAAGAGCAGATGGTCTCCCTTGTGCAGGTCTTTTTTTCATCCTTAATATGGAAAGGAATTATCGAAAACAGGGTATAAAGTCTTACTTTTTAAGGTTTTAGGGTGTTGCACCGCTGCGAATTTTGGTCATAAAGGGCGATGGAGTAATGATAAGGAACATATTAAAATAAAAATACGAACAAACATTCGTTTTCGATTTTGTTAACGGTGTTTTTATATGGGTCGAAAAATTCAGCTGACAACGGGCCAAAAGCGTGAATAAAAAGGAAGGGGAACGACATGAAGCTGTTTGTAACTGTAAAAAGTTTGGGGAAGCGCAAGCCAGCACTCGCACGACAGGAAATAGAGCTGAGTCCTGCTCCAGAAACATTGCGAGATTTGATTACTGCAACCGTTGCTCTGAATGTTCAAAAGCTGCGGGAAAAGCAGGAGAGTGTCGCGCTGATTCCGTTCCTTACGGGAGAAGAAGTTCAGGCACAAGGCGAGATAGGCAAAGTGGGATTCGGTTCCATATATAATGATGGTGTCCCGGATATTAAGGATGCCGTGAACACGGCGATGCAGGCATTTGAAGATGGTTTATACAGAGTTTTTGTATGTGACGAGGAAACTATTGAACTCGATACTCCTTTGTCACTTAAGGATGGGAATGAGATTGTATTTATACGCTTCACAATGCTGGCTGGAGGCCTATGGTAGAGGGGGAAACGAAACATGCATCAAGAGAACAATGAGCAAGAATATTTCACCACACTGAAGGAGCGCGCGGCGCAACTGGATGTACCACAACAGGAGTTGGCTCAGTATGTTGTGGAACTAGGTAAGCTTCATTACATACAGGAGAATGAGGAGCCATTTAACGAATGTCAGCGAATATTAAAAGAACGGGCGACAGAAAGCGGAGAACCGCTGTTTAAGCCACTGACAGAGGTATTACATGCTCTAATTGGACAAACAGCGGGCGATGTATTCGCACATCTAACGGAGCATGTGACTGAATATCCATACAGCACAGGGTATGCGCGCAAACCGTTTCGCACTTCGGATATTACGGCCCATACTTCCCGGGTTTATAAAAGAATGGTGCAGTTGATCCGAATGGACTGTATCGGGTTCTCCGTAATGGATTATTTAACAAAAAAGGATTATGAACCAGGCAGAGATTACCGGATTCAGGAAACGATTGGTGACTGGATTGCTTATGAGCTGGATCACGGTAATTCACAGGTGCTTGAGGCGTTAAAAGCTATTATTTATGGGGATAATCAGGCGGCGTTACTTACGCGCAATATGATTAAAGGCATGCTCCTGAGTCATCAGGAGGAGAATTATCGCATGATCGGCGAGCTCTTGGCAGCCGCCAAACTCCAGGAGGGATTGCGCCAAAGTATCGTGGAACAAATGGATGAAGGAACCCCGGAGGCTCTAATATATCTGTTGAAGGTAATCATCGACCAAGGCTTCATTCGTTACAGTTCAGTGGTGCGGGCGCTTGCAGTATGGACGGGAATGGGCTTGGAATCCGCCAACCAGCGGGTCGTTCGTCAACTGATCGAGCAGGCATATGAAGCATTGATTCGTAGTGAACTGCGCCAGGAATGGCTGACCAGCTCAAATGCTAATGAAGTTTATATGAGTTTGTGGGCTACGGCAGTACATGAGGAACGTGATTTGTATGGACAGGTTCGGAAACTCATGGAACAAGGAGTAACTTACCAGAAGATCGTAGCACTGTATGTACTGTCTAACAGTGACAACAAGGATGTGCGCCTCGGAATTGCGAGAGAATATCTGGGTGAAACGGACCAAGAGCTTCAATATTGGATACTGACGAACTATACAAGCAATTATTTTTATGAATGGGTAGAAGGCGGGACGGTCGCGGATCGGATCGTTAAAGTGGTGCGTACTCCTTTGCTGGAGAGCAAAGAGGAGCGGCGTAAGGATTTTGAACGACTTCATAACCTGTTTGTACATATGAAAAAGGGTGAGTCCACCGAGCCCTCCAAGGTGCTGGATTTTGTTAATCTGTATCACCGCTCAGATGCACCTATTCAAAAAATGCTGTATCTCGCTGGTTATGATATGGATGCTTCCTGGATTGGGGAAATCATAGCCTTAAAGGAACAGATTAGCCCTAATCTGCGTGGCGAACTGTTGAACCATTTTGTGCAAAAACCTGAGGATGCGGTACAACGTGATTTTATTTTTTCCAGTTTGTCTGACAAAAGTATGAGTATCCGTGAGTTCGCTGTGGCCAAGGCGCGTAAGCTGACGCTGTCGGAACCAGAAATGCAACAAATGGAAGCCTTATTAAAGCTCAAGACGGGATCATTGCGCCAAAGTGTCATTGGTGTGTTGCTCTCACAATCGGAAGAGCCGCTCGCTGGCTCATTGGAACGCTTGCTGCGTGCTAAGGCGGAGCTGCAACGATTGGGTGGACTGGAAGTATTGACGAAGATATATGCAGACCCGGATCGTGCCGAACAGTATGAAAGCCTGCGGACTTTGGCGGATATCATTCAGCAACCTACAGCCAAAGAGGAGCAACTGCTGTCCAAGCTGGGACAGGAGGATGCTTTTACAGGGGCTAACGGTTTTGGACTGTACGATCCTAATGTCAAGGAAGCTTGGTTGGAAGAGAAAGTTGATCTGGGTGATTTTCGATTGGCCGATATTTTTGTTAGTCCATTGGAGAAGCTCAAGCAGTTCTTGAGTGGACTGGACGAGCTTGTTCATCATCATCGTGATGTGGAATATACTGCGGAGTATTATTCGGGCTACAAAGATACATTGCTTATTGGGACGAACCTTCGCCCTCTACGGCAGGTTCAGGTCGATGAAGAAGTAGATTCCAGACTGTCTTTATATCCTCTCTATGAGGAGTGGGACCGTTATTTGCAGGAAAGCGGCTTGGAAGCGCGTGAACTGCTGGAGCTTGTTTTTTATGACCGATTAGAGCCTATGGACCGAACGCTGGATCGCTATTATCGATACTTTTCTTTTAACATGGACTATTCAGAACAAAGCAAGCACAAGTTGCTGGAAGGATGGCGTAAAGATTTCGCTGAGCAAATGTATCCTTTGGATCGCATTAACGAGGTGCAGAAGTGGATGGCAGAGCTGACCTATTCCGATCAGGTAAGCACACTAGTTAATGCTTATTTTATGGACACATCCGGTGACCAAACATTTGACGTAATTGACCTTGCTTTAAATTCACTAATGCAAGGCATGCCTAAGGACAGACCTGAAGAGGATATGGGAATGCTCCATCTATTGTCTGGCCCGTGGGTGGCACTGGAGAAGGGGCAGGTCCATGATGATGAGTCCTTTAAGCGCTTTTTGCATACCTTTGTGAACTACGCAGAACTGCCAGGAGCGGAAAATCGTTTTTATTCTCCGCTGGATCTGGAGGATTACTTCAAAGCATATGAAAAAGGGTTGATTGGTGTAGGTGAAGTGTATCGGGAGCTGCTGGCTGGTAGTGAAAGCAGAAGACATATGAGTTCCTTAACCAATGCCCGCAATACATGGATTTCTAGCAAACCAGAATTTTTGGAGATACGTCGTACGGTTATTGATCGACTGCTAGAGGTTGAATTGGTTCGAGGTGATTTGCCTACCGAGGCTACGCCAAAGGTTATGGGCTTGAGCCAATTTGAAGGTATGGATTATTTCATCCGTATTCTGGAGGGTCTCGACAAGGAAACGTTTGTGCGTGGTTATGTGTACGGCTACGGTGATCGTATTACCAAAAAGGAATCGTTCAGCCACTTGCTCAAGGCATGTTATCCGAGTGATGGTGAGGATGCCACGTTGCTCAAGGAAAAGCTGAAGAACACTAAAATTACAGATAAACGTCTGCTGGAGGCGGCTATGTATGCCCCGCAGTGGATTGAGATTGTAGCAGACTATCTCGGTTGGGAAGGGCTTCGCAGTGCGGCATGGTATTTCCATGCGCATATCAATGAAGGTTTTTCGGCCGAGAAGGAAACGATTGTAGCTCATTACTCGCCGATTGCTCCGCAAGATTTTAATGATGGTGCCTTCGATATTCACTGGTTTCATGAGGCCTATGAGACGTTGGGCGAGGAACGTTTTGACCTGCTGTACGATTGTGCCAAGTATATTTCGGCTGGAGCCAATCATCGTCGATCCCAGTTGTTTGCAGATGCGACGCTGGGTAAGCTCAAACGGAGTGAAATGGAAAAATCAGTGGAGGACAAGCGAAACAAAGACCATTTGCTGACCTACAGTCTGATTCCACTTGCTCAGCCGCCTGAACCAGATATACGCGAACGTTATGATTTTATCCAGAGGTTTCTGGAACAAAGCAAAAAATTCGGCGCACAGCGTAAGGCCAGTGAGGCACTCGTTTCACGGATTGCGCTCGGGAATTTGGCACGTAACGCAGGCTATGATGACGTAACCCGTCTCGTATGGGATATGGAAGCTCGTAAGCTGGATGATCTTCGGTCTTATTTTGAGCCACATGCTTTGGACGAGACTACAACGGTGCAGCTCGTCATTGATACTGAAGGAGCGGCAGATATTGAAATTGTCAGCAAAGGCAAGACGCTGAAATCCATTCCGGCTCGTTTCAAGAAGGATGAGTATGTTACGTCGCTGAAGGAGCTTAAAGGAGATCTAGTGGATCAGTACCGCAGAGCTCGCAAAGAATTGGAACGCTCTATGGAGTCTGGTACGACCTTTATGGTGAAGGAATTGAGAGGATTGCTGGGTAATCCTGTGCTTGCTCCGTTGGTGCGGACACTGGTGTTCAAGGCTGATGATCACCTCGGATATTTTAATGAGGAAACGTTGGTATTGACGGCTCCTTTTGCTGAACAGCATACTATAGGAGAAGAGGATAAGCTGATTATTGCCCATCCCCTTCATTTGTTCGAAAGTGGTCGTTGGAGCGAATTCCAGAAGGACTTATTCGACCGCCAGATACGCCAGCCATTTAAGCAGGTGTTCCGTGAGCTGTACTTGCTGAATGCTGATGAACGTGCAAATGCGACCGTTTCCCGTCGATATGCAGGACACCAGGTACAGCCGAATAAAACGGTATCCCTATTGAAAGGTCGCCAATGGACAGTCAGCTATGAGGACGGACTTCAGAAGGTGTACTATGCTGAGAATCTGATTGCGAACCTGTATGCCATGGCGGATTGGTTCTCACCAGCGGATACCG
This sequence comes from Paenibacillus sp. MZ03-122A, assembly GCF_024213325.1. Classification (NCBI taxonomy): domain Bacteria; kingdom Bacillati; phylum Bacillota; class Bacilli; order Caryophanales; family Paenibacillaceae; genus Paenibacillus; species Paenibacillus sp. MZ03-122A. Next base: position 152,662 of record NZ_JANAVI010000009.1, read on the forward strand.
AGGCTCCTACACTGGAGACAGTGCAGTTCTTTGATCGGACAACGTATAAGAGCGTACCGTTGAACGAAGTTCCTCCTGTTCTGTTCTCCGAAGTTATGCGGGATGTGGATCTGGTCGTCAGTGTTGCCCATGTAGGTGGCGTTGATCCAGAGGCCAGTCTGACGACCATTGAAATGCGTAGGGTTATTGTGCAGGAATCACTTCGCCTGCTGAAAATTAGCAATGTACGCTTGGATGGGAATTATGCACGTGTAGATGGGACTCTTGGCGAATATGCTGTGCATCTGGGAAGCGGGGGTGTCTACAAGCAAGCGAAGGGAGCACTGCATATTATCCCGGTGCATTCGCAGCATCGTGGACGCATCTTCCTGCCGTTTCTGGACGAGGACCCAAGAACAGCCGAGATTCTATCCAAAGTTGTGCTGTTGGCCGAGGATCAGAAGATCAAGGACCCGCAAATTATTACACAGCTTCAAGCGTAGAATAGAATTCTGATATATATAGATTCATAATTAACTCAACGTTCGCACCTAAACAATGATTTTGCATCCTCGACTGTGTAGGTGGAAACTTAGTTTAGTTGCGGAGGTTGAGTTATTTAATATTGAGCGTTTATCGAGCACGAATAAGGAGATATGGGTAATATTTTAGGTTCTGTGGTTTGATAGGAATCTAACAGTATAACAATCGACGATCATAGGAGAACACAGCGATGAATAATAGTATCTTTCTAAAAGAGTACTCAACCGAGTATCAATCACAAGTTGTCGATTTAATTTTACATATTCAAAAAGATGAATATAATATCGCCATAACCAAAGAAGATCAGCCGGATTTGCTTGATATTGAAAATTTTTATCAGCGTGGTAACGGCAACTTCTGGGTGGCTCTTAGTGAAGGAACCGTAGTAGGGACTATAGCTTTGTTAGATATTAGGAACCGTAAGACAGCACTCAGAAAGATGTTTGTAAAACATAACTATAGAGGTAAAACATTCAATGTTTCGAATCAATTATTGCATCATGCCATAGGATGGGCTAAGGAAAGGTCTATTGAAGAAATCTATCTTGGAACAACACCACAATTCGTAGCAGCTCATCGTTTTTATGAGAAGAACGGCTTTGTTAGTATAGCTCCTGGAGAATTGCCGATTGGTTTTCCAGTCATGAAAGTGGATAAAAAGTTTTACAGATACGTCATTCAATAATGGGTATAAATGAAGATGCTGCTAGGCCACAAAAGAAACCGTCGTCTAGCAAATGTTTCTTTTGTTTAGGACAGGCGTTTGCTAGAATAAAAGGGTATGTTGTAAGTCAACGTTAACCAAATTGCTGGGAGGGACACAAGTATGAGCAAAAAGATTAAATGGGGAATTGTCGGCACAGGCTGGATCTCAGATCAATTTGTGGCGGATTTGGCGCATGTTACGAATGGAGAAGGGTATGCTGTTGGATCACGCACTATTGAAAGCGCTACCGAATTTGCAGCTAAGCATCAAATATCAAGGGCTTACGGGAGCTATGAGGAATTAGCACAAGATCCCGAGATAGATGCTATTTACGTAGGGACTCCTCATCCTTTTCATAAAGAGAATGTTCTGATGGCTCTTCGGGCAGGCAAAGCAGTCTTGTGTGAGAAACCCTTCACCGTCAATAGCAAAGAATTGGAGGAAATGATCGGCTTTGCACGTGAGCGTAAGCTATTCCTGATGGAAGCAATGTGGACACGTTTTTTGCCTCCGATTCGCCAAGTGCGAGAGTGGATACATGCGGGTCTCATTGGCGAGGTAAAGCTGGTTAAGGCGGAATTTGGTTTTCGGGTAGATTGGAACCCGGAGGGGCGGCTTTTGAACCCTGAGCTGGGCGGAGGTGCTCTATTAGATGCAGGGATTTATCCGGTTTCTTTTGCTTCAATGGTCTTCGGCCCTGAACCTGAGCATGTATGGAGCACTGCTCATATCGGTGAGACAGGCGTTGACGAGACATTTTCGATCTTGCTGGATTATGGAAAAGGACGCACGGCTATGCTTAACGGGGCAGTCCGTCTCGGATTGACGAATGAGGCATACATCCATGGAACAAAGGGCTATATCCACATTCCGTCATTCTTGAACAGCACATCGGCTACTTTAGTTGTGGACGGTGAAGAGGCACAAAACTTTCAGGATGACCGATCCTCTACAGGCTATGCCTTTGAAGCAGAAGAAGTCGGGCGTTGCTTGCACGAAGGCTTGCTCGAAAGTTCTACTATTTCTTTGGATGAATCATTAGGAATTATGAAACTGATGGATCAGATTCGTTCACAGTGGGGGCTTCGGTATCCGTTTGAATAATCACGTTAATTCCAGGGACCTTTCAGGTTCTCTGGAATTTTTTGTTTGTGAGCGTTTTTTTATACCAGGATTTTGCAAAATTCGATTCCAATCGCTCCGAAGTGCAATATATAGACGAACTAAACCATTTCGATCATACATAATTATTTCCAATTCCCAAATAGCGACTTTGGTCGCACGGTAGGTAACGCCATATGAGTCAATCAAGAGTGGGACATATGAATCATTTTTTGTGATTTAAATTAGTTAAAAAATAGTCATTAAAAAGTTACAAAAGTGTAATTTTATTATCAGTTAAGTGAATTGTGAGCGCTCTCTTTTTATGGAGCAGAATGAAGGTCCTAGTGCTGTACTTCCAAAAACTTTCAATGAAATTTTCGAAAATGTACGGTAGGGTGGTAAACGTGTCACTTGAGCCATTGCGGCTTTTGCTGACTTGCTTGCTTATCCCGTGGCTCTCGATTCTTGTCGGAGCTCGCAGGATCGAGAGCCTTTGCAAGCCTGTGAGAGTTGAATAGGCATTCACCTCATGACCTAACATCAAGGAGGAGTTACAAACGTGAAAGTGAAATCTACATGGTTGTTCCGTATGGTGATGATGACAGTTATCGCGGCTGTTGTGATCGGACCTATGAATATTGCAGGAGCGGCAGGAAGCCAGACAGATCGGCCTTGGATGAACACGGCCCTGTCGGCTGAGAAACGGACAGCGTTGCTGCTGCAAGAAATGACGCTGGAAGAAAAAATAGATTTGGTGACTGGTAAGGTCAACAATTACTATGGATTTTATAATAATTCGATGGAGCGGTTGGGTATTCCGGCACTGACGATGGCAGATGGACCTGCGGGTGTGCGCATCGCCAATCCAGATGTGCAGGACAAGCAATCTACTGCGTTGCCTGCTCCAATTGCGTTGGCTGCAACGTGGGATACCCAAGCTGCCAAACAGTATGGTGATTTGATCGGAGACGAGGCTTTTAATACAACTCATAATGTTGCGCTTGGACCGGGGATGGATATTGCCCGTATTCCATGGGGATCGCGAAACTTTGAATCTATGGGTGAGGACCCGCTACTGCAATCGCAAATGGCGACCGCTTATGTCAAAGGTATACAAAGCCACCCTGTTTTGGCAACTGCGAAACATTACCTTATGAATAATCAGGAAACGGAGCGCTTCACGACGAATGTCAAAGTCAGTGACCGTGCGTTGCATGAGATTTACATACGCCCGTTCCAAGAAGTCATCGCCAAGGCAGATTTGGGAGGGGCCATGTGCTCCTTTAACAAGGTCAACGGCGAGTCTGCTTGTGAGAACAAAACTCTTTTGACGGACCTCTTGAAGAAGGAGCTGCAATTCAAGGGCTTTGTGATGAGTGATTACGGTGCGAACCTGAGTACAGTCGAATCAGCAAATAGCGGATTGGACCTGGAAACACCGGGTACACCATATGGTAAATGGGGAGATCAGCTGCTGGCGGCTGTTAAGAATGGCAAGGTAAGTGGAAAAACGATTGATGATAAGGCTGGGCGCATTCTGGTGCAAATGTTCAGCAAAGGTTTATTCGATCACCCGGCTCAAAATAATCAAATTGATATCCGTGACCATGGCAAAACAGCCCGTCAATTGGCTGAGGAAAGTATGGTACTGCTTCAAAATAAAAACAATGCATTACCGTTGTCTAAAGATAAACTCAAGTCCATTGCTGTGATTGGCCCCGATGCAGATAACGGCACTGTGGCAGGCGGAGGCAGTTCGTTGGTGAACCCGACGTATACCGTGAGTCCGTTAGAGGGCATCCGCAATCGTGTCGGCAAAGGAGTTACCGTCCAATATGCACCGGGCACAGACCCGATCTCTGCAGGAGACATTATGCCAGGGCCATCTGCTGTTCCGTCTTCACTGTTGACTACGTCTGATCAGAAAGAGGATATCAGTGTTGGATATGCGACTTATGGAGATGGCGAACAGGGGCTTCGAGGCGAATACTGGAAGAATAACAAGATGGAAGGCAATCCGATTCTTGTACGCAATGATGACCAAGTCAATATGAACCTTGGATTTTATAATTATCAGGGCTTCAATGCGAAGTCCCCTAAAGTTCCCAATACACCAACGACACTGAACGGCTTGATATCTGCACGCTGGACAGGGGCAATTGCAGCTCCCAAGGATGGTGACTATGCATTGTCATTAACCAGTTTGGGATCAAGCAAGCTGTATCTCGACGATAAGCTATTCGTGGATAATCAAGGTGAAAAGCTGGGCACTACGAAGAAAAACATCTCCCTTAAAGCGGGTGAAAAGCACAAGATACGTATTGAATACCGCGCTGATTATCCGACAAATGGTCGTGATTCCGGTGGTATGGTTCGTCTGGGCTGGGAACCTCCAGCAGATACGTCAGATAAGTTGATTGATAACGCTGTGAAATTGGCGAAAAAATCGGATGTTGCGATTGTTGTTACGCGTACGTATGAGAGTGAAGGATATGTTGAGCGTTCCGATATGGAACTGCCGAACAATCAGGATCGGCTGATCCGTGCGGTTGCGGCTGCAAATCCGAAAACCATTGTCGTACAAATGAGCGGCAGAGCCGTGCAGATGGATACCTGGCAGGACAAAGTCCCTTCCATCGTACAAGCATGGTTTGCTGGACAAGAGCAAGGAAATGCTATAGCGCGCGTCTTATTCGGTGATGTGAATCCTTCGGGTAAATTGCCGGTAACTTTCCCGGTTAACGAGCAGTCTACACCCGTGTCCTCACCAGAGAAGTTTCCAGGCGTGAACGGTATAGGTGACTATTCAGATGGTATTTTTGTAGGCTATCGTGGGTATGAGAAATCGGGTATTCAACCGGCGTTCTCCTTTGGACACGGTTTATCCTATACGACATTCGGATATAGTGATCTGAAAACAAAACAGCATGCGAGTGGAAAAAAATCCGATCGTACGAGTTCCGTCGAAGTTTCGCTAAAATTGAAGAACACTGGCAAAACAGCCGGAGCTGAGGTTGTACAGGTGTACAGCGGTAAGCTTCCGACAAACGTAGAGACTCCTTCCCGTCAACTGGCAGGCTGGTCCAAGGTCGAGTTGAAGCCGGGTCAAGAGAAGAAGGTACGCATTGAGCTCGACCCGAAAGCTTTCTCTTATTGGGATGAAAAGTCCAAAGCATGGGTTATGCCAGCGGGTGAAGTGCCCATTTATGTGGGTAGCTCCTCACAGGATTTACGACTGACAGGAAGTGTTACGATTCCGGCAACCTCTACAGAAAAAGCAAAAAAGTAATCCCGTTACATTTGTTTTAAAATGGTTATATTCAAGAGAGCGCGGGCACAAGCACCGGCTCTCTTTTTGCTATCGGTATGTAAACGTCCAACAGGTATGCAAAGGGAAACCCAAGTGAAAGCTGAAATAGTAGGGAGGATGGGGACAGGATAATGATGGGGAGAGGAGAATATAGATGAAAAAACTCCAAAAGCAACGACGTACTGACATCTGGCTGCTTATAGCTGCAGTAGCCATTTTGATCTGTGCGGTCCTGGCCAGTATGGTTATACGGAATGTTCCGGGGCCGAAAGCAGAAAATAACGTCAACATATGGCTAACAACCCCCGATCCGGCGAATCGCCTAACCCAACAAACCCCGATCCGTTGGGATAAGGATAACAGTAAAGAAAATGCAGCGAATGCGGATACACTGACGGTTGAGATTAAGCCAGATATTCATTATCAGACGATGGAGGGATTTGGCGCAGCGGTGTCCGGTTCGTCCGCATACCTGATGAATCATGGCATGTCTGCCAATCAGCGTGATCAGCTGCTAAATGATTTGTTTACAGCCAGTGGCATTCAACTAAGTTATATTCGCCATACCATTGGTGCCTCAGATTATTCCGTAGATGAACAGGGACAGCCTGGTAGCTATACCTATGACGATGTGGCAACAGGCAAGGACTATGAGCTGAATCATTTCTCCATCGCCAAGGATCGGGATGTGATCGATGTATTGAAGCAAATTCTGAGAAGAAACCAGGATTTAAAGATTATGGGAACCCCATGGACAGCTCCGCCCTGGATGAAATATGGGGAGCAGATTTATAACGGCTGGTATTTGGACTATACCGATCCGCGTGTCTACCAGGCGTATGCTGACTATTTTGTTCGTTATCTACAGGCTTATGCGAACGAGGGAATTCCGATTCAGGCGATTTCCATTCAAAATGAGCCAGAATTCACGACGCCCAAGTATCCCAGCATGAGTATGGGAGCAGCAGAACAGGCGAATTTTATTAAACAATATCTGGGTCCCACCCTAAATCGAAACCATTTATCTACTCACATTATTGCCTTTGACCATAACTGGGATACAGGGAGCGAATATGCCAAGACCGTGTTAGGAGATGAACAGGCTCGAAACTATACGCACGGAACGGCCTTTCATTGCTACAAAGGAGAGCCCACAGCGATGACAGATGTGCATAATGCATTCCCTGATAAGCCTGTATATATGACAGAATGTAGTGGGGGAGCGTGGAGTCCGGGCTTTGGAGATAATTTGAGCTGGGATATGTCCAAGCTGATCATTGGTGCACCCCGAAACTGGTCGCAAAATGTCCTCTTTTGGAATATCGCACTTGATCCGTCCGGGGGTCCGACCAATGGGGGTTGCGCCAACTGTAGAGGTGTAGTAACCATCGACCCGTTAAGCGGTGCAGTTACGAAAAATGTGGAGTACTATGCGATTGGGCACGCCAGCAAATTCGTCCGTCCAGGTGCGGTACGTATTGATTCTACACATTATAGTGGGAGTATTGAAACGGTCGCCTATCGCAACCCCGACGGTACGCTTGTCCTGATTGCCGCCAATACGGGAGAGAACACAAAGACATTTAAGGTTCGGCAGGGAAATAAGGTTTTCAAATCTACCCTTCCATCCAAGTCCGCGGCTACCTTTCAATGGAATCCTACGGCTTCCTGACACGGCCTGTACATCAACGTTTTAGAGCGCTTAGCCCATCTGGGTGAGCGCTCTTTTTTCATTTGCTACAAAACCCAGACTGCGAAAAAAATTTAATATTGTTCAGAATTGGTTCAGAGGCGGATGATAAGATCTTTTCACTAATAACAAGAATGAACCGTTTACGGGGGATAGTCTGATGAATCAAGAAACGAATAAAGAATGGCAAAAAGTGCTGATGGTGACGTTGCTGGCAGGTATGGCATGGGGACCCCATTATTTTACTTTTTTAAGAGTCCAGCTTAAGTAGGTCGTAGGAGTTGCTGGCAGAGCGACTATATTTCAGGTTCATCAAGAACCACAGGAGGCATCTCTTTTGTTTTTTTCACAATATGTCGATGGTGGAGACGGTCGCATCGTGCTGCAATTGTTTTACAACCGAGAATGTGACTTCTCTCATAAATTAGAAGGATATGAGCTGGAGGTTCACCAATTCATGAAAAACAGGAACCGTATGAACGTATCCAGCATAGCACTATATCCGGTTAATCCAGTAATACCGTATCTGATCATAAATAGCTCCTTTTACGATTTCATGGATGTGACGAATGTTGCCTATTTTAATCAAGAGGGTCATTTCTATAACCCAAATGAATTTAATACGGTCGCATATGTACTCAAATATCATGAAACTGTGGTAGATGTGCTTGGAGAACCTCATTCGCAGGATCAATTGTTTCCTCAAGGAGGGACATTTGTTCGTAAACAAGGTATATCGTGCGGCTCGCCCATTTTTAATCAGCAGGGTGAGTGGATTGCATACCCGAAAGGTACTTATCAATATGTAGGCAGGCATACACCTTAATCGGTGTGTTTGTCTGAGCTCGCTGTCTTTTGAAGACATGCCATAAATTCTTATAAAGGTGTAACCCATCAACTATCATGGGTTACACCTTTTTGTATACTGAGCATTTTGTATTCATCCAAGCCTTTACTGTACAAGGAGATTTTCAACATGAAACCAGGGGCGTGAGGAGTTCTTCCGCAGCAGTATCAATATGCTTGAACAATGTACCCAACTGAATTACAATACAATTGATAATGATTTTTAATATCAATTAGAATGAAAAGGGGGAGTTGGACTACATGTTTGGATTGACCAAAAAGCTACATATTTATACAGCACTTATTCTGTTGATATCGGTGCTGGCTGGTTGTGCCTCGGGTGGAACTACAGGGACAACAGACCCTTCAAGTAAGTCTGCAAGTGGTAATGAGAGCAATGCAGCAGGCAGTGGTGCGGACGAGCAGACCAGAGTTATCAAACATGCCATGGGTGAAACGACAGTTAAGGGAACTCCGAAGAGGATTGTAACCTTGTTCCAGGGTGCCAATGATGTTGTTGTTGCACTTGGTGTTAAGCCAACGGGTGTTGTGGAATCCTGGGTTCAGCAACCCGTATATAAATATTTGAGAGATGATCTGGATGGTGTGACGCAAGTAGGTCAGGAATCACAGCCGAATCTGGAAGAGATCAACAAGTTGAAGCCGGATCTAATCATTGCCACCAAAACAAGACATGAGGATATCTATGATCAACTGTCCCAGATTGCTCCAACGGTAGTTACCGAGACTTTGTTTGACTGGAAAGAGACGGTAAAGACGGCTGGTGAAGCGATGAATATGAAGGAACAGTCGGACAAGTTGCTTGCTGATTGGGATGCAAGGGTAGCGGATTTTAAAGGCAAAATGGGTGACCGTCTTCCCGTTGAAGCGACTATTACGAATTTTAGAGCCGATCAGGTTCGCATTTTCTATATGGGATACGCCGGAAAAATATTGAAAGAGCTTGGATTTACCAGACCGCCTGGACATGATGAAGACACCTGGGGGGTGGAGTTGACCTCGAAAGAGAACATCCCCGATATGAACGCAGATATGATCTTCAACTTTAATTCAGGCACGGAAACAGAAGCTATTGAGAAAAACTATAAGGATTGGACCAGCAGTCCGCTCTGGAAAAATCTCGATGCGGTGAAGAATAATAAGCTAGTACAGGTTGATGAGGTGGCCTGGAACATGGGGGGCGGATACACATCGGCCAACATGATGCTGGACGACCTATACAAGCAGTTCAATCTGAACTAATGGGAGCAAGACCTGCCATGTACCAGGACATTCGTATACGAAGCGTATGGGCAGGCAGGTCTTTTTGCATTTCACGGATGAAAGAGTGAGAATATGTTTCCCCTTTTTACGAAGGCAAGTACGAAAATTTATGGACTATCCGGCTTATTCATTTTGCTATTACTCGCCTGTGTAGCCAGCATGATACTGGGACGTACACACATAACATTTCAAATAGCAGTGAATGCACTACAACACTATGACGAAAGCTCAGTGGAGCACGTCGTACTTCTGACGGAACGTTTGCCACGCACAATTATTGCCGCTGTTGTTGGTGCAAGTTTGGCGGTGGCGGGAGGACTCATGCAAGCGCTAACTCGTAATCCGCTCGCTTCACCAAGTGTGTTTGGGATCAATGCGGGCGCCATCTTTTTTATCGTTATTGCCATCGTGGTGCTGTCGGTGTCCTCGCTCAGTACGATGATGTGGTTTGGTTTTGCCGGGGCAACCATCGCAACAGTGATTGTGTACGCGCTTGGGTCCATCGGTCGTGATGGTCTGACTCCCATCAAGATTGTGCTGGCGGGTACCGCTATCTCTGCACTTTTTGCTTCGTTCACACAGGCAATCCTGGTGCTAGATGGAACGGGATTACAGGACGTGTTGTTCTGGCTTGCAGGTTCAGTGAGCGGTCGAACACTTGACATGCTGTATCCTGTACTGCCATATATGACGGTTGCCGCTGTGATATCCCTGTTTATGGGCCGGGCAATCAATCTGCTTTTGACCGGTGATGATATCGCCAAAGGCATGGGGCAGAACGTGCTACTGGTTAAGGTACTTATGGGAGCCGTTACAGTATTGCTGGCCGGTGGTTCTGTTGCGGTGGCCGGTTCGATTGGTCTGGTAGGATTAGTCGTACCGCATATCATGCGGGCGTTTGTAGGCAACGACTACCGCTGGCTTGTTCCCTACTGTATTCTGGGCGGCGCCATTTTGTTATTGGCGGCGGATGTGGTTGCACGGCTGATCATCATGCCGCAGGAAGTTCCGCTTGGCGTTATGACTGCGCTCATTGGTGGTCCCTTCTTCGTCTATATTGCTCGCAAAGGGGGGACGAGGATATGAGGAAGATGATTACTTTTCGCAATAAAAAAGATACGTTATCCTTGCAAATGGAGCGCAAATCGCTGCTCATTATCGGAATCTGTATGGTTTTGGTATTGATTGCATCCATTGCAGGAACCAGTGTGGGTAATGATTTTATATCTCCGCTGAATGTGCTACAGACGATTTTCGGTCTGGGCACAGGTGATCATGACTTTGTCGTGTTGACGCTAAGGCTGCCGCGTGTGCTGTTATCGTTGCTTGTGGGTGCAGCACTAGGCATGTCCGGTGCCCTCTTGCAGGGGATTATCCGTAATCCGCTCGCTTCACCGGATGTGATCGGGATAACGGGAGGAGCTGCCGTTGCCGCTGTAGGTTTTGTCACCCTGCTGGGTGGAACCATCAGTATCAAGCTGTTGCCGTTGTTTGCCATTATGGGGGCGATGATTACCGCAATCATCATTTATCTTCTTGCCTGGAAAAAAGGAGTTAGCCCGATTCGACTAGTGTTGATCGGAATCGGAGTGTCAGCCATTACGGGGGCCGGGACGACCTTCATGCTGATCCTTAGTCCATTCTATACGGCTGGTCAGGCGTATATCTGGCTGACGGGGAGTGTGTATGGCGCATCGTGGACCGATGTTAGAACGATCATCCCGGTGATTGTAATCGTGCTTCCGTTGGCGATTTGGTTTGCCCGCAGTCTGAACGCACAGGAATTCGGGGATGATCTGGCCACCGGGCTGGGGGTCACTGTACAGCGTCATCGTTCAGCGCTGCTACTGTGCAGTGTACTGCTGGCCGGGGCTGCTGTAGCTGTCGCGGGGACGATTGGTTTTGTCGGTCTGATTGCGCCGCATATTGCCCGGAAGCTGGTAGGGCGCATGTTTGGCAGCATGCTCATCGTTTCGGGACTGGTCGGTGCCCTGCTTGTGTTTGCTGCTGATCTGATTGCCCGTACGGTATTTCTGCCGCTCGATGTTCCGGCAGGGGTATTTACCGCCGGGGTAGGAGCACCGTTTTTCCTGTATCTGTTGTTCAAGAATCGAAATCAGTTTTGAGGAGGAGAATGCTGTGAGTATTCTGGAAGCCAAGGACCTTACGATCGCCTATGGCGCAGAGCCTATTATTGAGAATTTGAACCTGACTATTCCCAAGGGGAAAACTACTGTCCTGATTGGCAGCAACGGTTGCGGGAAGTCCACCTTGCTGCGAACGATGGCGCGACTGCTGAAGTCCAGTTCAGGCTCGGTACTGCTGGATGGCGAGGAGATTGCAAAGTTGCCTACCAAGGAAATTTCAAGACGTATGTCCATTCTGCCGCAAGGTCCTTCTGCTCCAGAGGGACTGACGGTAAACCAACTGGTTCGGCAAGGGAGGTACCCACACCAGACATGGCTGAAACAGTGGTCCGGTGAGGACGAACGCATGGTCAGGCTTGCGCTGGAATCCACACATCTGACTGCTCTGGCTGATCGGCCCGTGGACGCATTATCTGGCGGACAACGCCAGCGCGCCTGGATTGCGATGACACTCGCACAGGGAACAGAAACCCTGCTGCTGGATGAACCAACGACTTATCTGGATATGACCCATCAGATTGATATTCTGGATCTGCTGTTTGATTTGAATGAACAGGAGGGGCGCACCATAGTGATGGTGCTTCATGATCTGAATCTTGCGTGTCGCTATGCTCACCATATTGTGGCTGTCCACAACAAGTCCATCTACGCGGAAGGAAAACCGGAAGACATTGTTACGCAGGACATGGTCCGCACGGTCTTCCAAATGGAGTGCGACATTGCGGTTGATCCGCTGTTTGGCACACCCATGTGCATTCCGCACGGGAAAGGAAGGATGTTAAATGAAACCACACGCTACAGCCACTTGGCTTGATGATCAAGAGATGCAGGCCTTGGCTGCCGAATATCGTCTGACCTGGGAGCTCTCGACAGATCGTACATTTTCGATGCCATTTACGGACTTGCTGGACCCGTCCAAAAGCCTGAACTATTTGCAAGGGGTGAGAGGCATCTTTGAGACGGACTCCGAAACGGCTACTGTATCTCTCTTTGCTAAACGATATGCTTACTTGATCACAGCTTCGGGTCTCTATGCCATGTCACGCTTCAACAAAGGCCTGAATTATGAGATTGCCAACGGCACGATTGAATCCAGTTATCACGGAGAAGCATGGCTTCCCAAGGCTCGGCTGACCGATTGGCAGACGACCTCACCAGAGGCGGATCAGCGTGACGTATGGAGAGATCAGGTGATTGAACAGATGTTCGCCGGCAATCTGGCCAAGGTATGGCAATCGCTGTCCAAGGCAACCCGGATTTCCCGTTCAGTCCTGTGGGAGAACACGGCCATTTACGTATACTGGCTCTATGAGAACAAGTTTGCCGAAGGAGCCACGCCTGAAGAAAAGCAGCGTGTCGAAGAGGACTTCCATTATCTAATTTGTGATGCACCTGCGCATCTCTTTGGTGAATCCCGTAACCCGCTCAAGCAGTTTAATACGCCCAAACGGGCAACAGCTGTCTCAGATACACCTATTCGTGTACGCAAAACTTGTTGTTTCTATTATCTCGCCGCAGATGATCCAGAAGATTACTGCCCCACCTGCCCCAAATTAAAGCATTAATACCGATGATTATCATCCACATCCGCAGCCTATACTTCATTGCATCTCAATACAGCGAATAGCACAGGCAAGCTTATGACATAACGAAATTCAGAGCTTGCCTTATTTGTTGTGTGGGGGTTATATCATCAATTGAGACTAAACCATGCCTAGAATAGCTGTTTTTATAACATTAACCAAAGATATTTATAACATCTAGTAGGATAAACGTACTTTTTCTATAAGATGCAGTGAGACATTATGATTACTTGTTTAATCTTATTTAAGGTATCTGGTAGATTTCGCCATGGAGCACCAATTGAGCCGCCCAAAGCATAGCATTTAGTATGTGTCGATTGTCCACGGAGGTATGTCCTATTTGTGGTTTTCTTTCAGGTGGAAACATCTTGGATTTCGTATCATGTATTCATCTAATTTTTTTAACCTATTTATTCCTCGTTGAGCAGTTTGAGGACACAGCCTAGTTTGAAATATAAAAAAACTTTTTAGGACTCTTATTTTCTCTCCAATAACTCACTATAGTAGTCGGATATTCGATTTACTCCCATTAATTTATGAGCTGGAATACCCGAAATTCTCATAACGGAAGATTTCGAAATAGCTATATCATGATTTTTCAAATATTCGATTGTTTTTTTTGAGTTTTTCTTTGTTCTCTATTGTGACTCAAATTGCTCAGTAGCTTTCCAACACTTAGATATTTTGAGCCTCGTCATCTTTCTCTTGAAAAGACTTTCTTGAAGCAGCAATCAAATGATTTAAACCAGAATCATGTAGTGTTCCAGGAGAAATACCACTCTGAACAAAGAAAACTTCCATAGAACACAATCTATTTTGTTTTTCACAGTCTTTTAGATATTTAGCTAGTAATGTATTTATGTTTTTATGGACGCGTGGTCCTCTCTCACGTTTCGGTAAGTTTATTAGCAAATGTTGAACTTCTTTTTGATAGTAACCGTTTAATTCCTATTTTACTAACGTCCCTGTTAGTTGAATAAGAGTACAATTTGTGATTTATTAGGAGGACAGGAATTGATGCATCAGCACAACGACTTTCGCACATAAGACTTATCGGAGGAATTTATGGATAATAAAAGGTGCTTTTCAATTGGGGAAGTTTCTAGATTAAAAAATGTTACGATAAAAGCCTTACGTTATTATCATAATATTGGCTTGTTGATACCTGCATACATTAATTCCAATAACGGTTATCGCTATTATACAATTGATCAATTCATCTATCTGGATATTATAAAAATTTGTAAGCAAAGTAATGTAAGTGTTAAAGAAATTAAAGCCTTATTTGCTAAAGCCGATACTAATTACCTTAAACTTTACTTAGAACAGAAAAAAGAAGAAATTCATAAAGAAATAAAGAAATTAGAACAACTTAATAAACGAATAGAACTATTAAGGGCAGCTATTCATTCATCTGAAGATGAACTTATGAACAATGGATTTAATATTCAGACATTTGAAGACAGATACTTTTTAAGTTTACCTACACAAGGTGGAGAACTTAATAAGATAAAGTCATTCGATAAATTAGATGAAAAATTAGGCGAATTTACAGCCCATACGTTTCAGTATGGATTAATTTTTTCATGTCACTATGATAATTGGGAAATCAGTGATGTATTTCGTCTAATAACATCAGATGATTATAGATTACTTAAAGATACCTCTAATGTACCTGAATTACCCAAGGGAGAATATTTAACTGTTAATTGTACGAGAGATACTGAAATTGAAACATTTCAATTAGTAAAAGAATATTTGAAGAAAAACAGTTTGACGTGTAATAAGGTTTATATGTTTTATTTAGTGACAGATGTTTTTAATCAATATAATCACTTCTCCCAATTTCAAATAAGTCTAAAGCCCACCCCATAAATGAAGTGGACTGACTTTTAGCTTAAAGTTTGTATTCATAAATAAAATTTGTATTTTCGAGTTTACCGATAGGTAGATTAAATACAGTTGCTTTTTCATCAAGACGGACAAACCCATTATGGTCATAGAATCCATAGTTACACATTGTGTCTGTATACAGATAAATTTTATTTGCTTTTGTATCTCTTAAGTAAGAGATGAGCTCATTAAATAATTTTTTTCCTACCTTTTTTCCTCTAGCTTCTTCAGAAACAGCAAAGAATTCTAAGCAACCCTGAAACTCATTTTCTTTTCCTCTAATTAACTTGCTGTTTGCCTCATTAGTCATGGAGGTGAGTTCAACAAATACTTTTCGTTCTATGTCATTTAGATTTAAGAGTTGTAGCAATTCACTTGTATAATCTTCTTGTAGCAATCTATAAGATGTTGCTTCACCAACTCTTGAACCAAAAATTACACCAATGACTTCTCCATCTAATGTAGCTACTCTTCCAAAAGTACTTCTGTTTAATATTGGACTTATGAACATCATTGTAACTGCTGCATTTATGATGCTCTCATCCTCGATAAAATCTTTTGCGTTCCAAGTATCTGCAATAATTGCTTTAATAGGTTCTATATCCTCTTTTCTAATGTCTCTAATATCTAAGTTCATTTTGACTTCCTCCTTTTAATTGATTAGCTTACAAATTGAGTTTAATGTCTCCTCTAATGGGGAGAGTCAAGTATTTATTGCAATGCTTTTTTTCAACTAACCGTTTATTGAATAAAAAGGCTCTCCTTATTTCAGGAAAGCCGCCGTAAGTATATTAAAAAAGAACAAAATTCTGCCGATGGTTAATACCACAAGTCGATACTCATCTTGTTAAAATATCTTTTTTTATTTTATTCCCGTCTTTACTCGCTTTACGGGCATTTGCGTTGTCTCATTTGGATGTTATAAGCTGTCTCATTCGATAATTTAATTAGTCTCCATTGATGTTATAACCCACATTGTGCCCATTGTTCCATGTACAATCCTTCATTTGGGGATTCTCTCCCTGCAAAAACATCTTTTTTTTCCTAAAAAGCTTATTATTGACAAGGTGAATGAAATTGCCATAAAATAGATTTTGTTTGAAACTGATAATCATTATCAATATTGTTTCTATCAAATCAATCCGATGAAAGCACAACCAGGAGCGAACGCCTTCATTCGGTCGGGGAGGATTTTCATTGTTTCCGAAAGGAATTCATAATCTGCAAAACCGACTCATCATAAGCAAAGCAAGAGAAATGGGAATAACCTGCGAGCCACTTCTCGCAGAATGTGAAGATTTTCTAGAATTGTCCTATGGGGACAAGCGCAGAGTCATTAATAAAACCAGATCGCATCGTCTACCCTTGATCGCTGGACTGCTCGCTAAGAACAAGCAGGTATGTAATATGCTACTGCATGAGCGGGGAATGCCTGTGCCGCCGTTTATCGTTATCGAGGCAATGGGTGACAAGGCAGCGCAGTTTCTGAAACTGCATCGTTCCATTGTAGTGAAGCCGCTGGACGCAAGCGGCAGTGCAGGTGTGACACTGGACGTTCGAACAAACGAGGAACTGGAAGCGGCTATTGCCCGGGCGGGTACCCATAGTAACAGCATCATGCTACAGCAATTCATAACGGGTTTGGATTATAGGGTACTGATCATTAACGGGGAAGTGGCAGCAGTAAATGAGTATCGGCCTGTCTTTGTAGAAGGGGACGGCACCTCAACCATCCGGGCGTTGATTCGAATGTTGAATCGGCAGCGAATCCAGCATACCCGTATAGGGAAGTTCGAGGCCTTTCCCAAGATTGATGAAGACGCAGAGCCTTTGCGAAAGGTTCTGCTTGGACAGGGAATCACGCTGGAGGAGGTACCTGCGGCAGGAAGAGAGATCGAGCTATATGATCTTCGCAATTCGGCCGCCGGAAACATTAGTGAGTTTTATGTGGACTGTACAGAAGCGATTTTTCCTGATAATGCACAAATGGCAATTAAAGCCGCAGAAGCTCTCCAGATTGATGTGGCTGGCATTGATATCCGTTGTGGGGATATCGGCCAGCCGCTGACAGCAGATCAGGGAGGCATTCTGGAAGTCAACGCATTGCCGGACCTGACGCACCATGTCTTTCCCTTTGGGGGAACCACACGTGATGTCGTCCGATTGTACCTGGAATATCTTTTTCAAATGGAACATCATTTCGAAAAGTCGATTACAGAATAAGGGCAATTCATTGCCTGTTATGGCTCAATGTCCCGCTTACTTTGTTCTCGCTCCTATGGTGTGGTCGGTACATTCGAATGTGTGTGCCCACCCGCCGCAAGCGGTGGCATCCATCCAGCATTCTGCTGCTGGTCACCAGTGCAGGTCTCTGGATGATAGGTCTGCTAAAGACTTGCCGGGGTCGGAACACCAGCGAATATGGCCCGATGGGCGGCACTGAAAGAGGTTAGTAGGCTCTCGGCTGTGCCATCCTGTTGGCCTTGTCCCTCGTTTTATTTATAACCCGAAAGAAGGTTGGCAACATTGTTCGAGATGGAAAACAGGCTCAGGTCTGAAGCAGAGCAGCAGGCGAATGTACACTCTTGTAAGCTGCTGCTCAATTGTTATCTCCGGGAGCTTGCGGTGGAGAAGGAAGGCGACATTCGGATTAATCCAGATGCGATGACGTACGCAGTTGCTTTTCAGGCCAGCGGGGTGACGATAACCGGACAATTCGCGTATTACTCGGCTATGGGTGAGCATGAGTACCGAAACATACAACAGCTTCACGGGCAAGCGGTGCATTATCAGGACCTGGTTCGCTGGATCACCCGGGAGCTGAGTGAAGACACGGCGTATGGAAACAGTCGGCATGAGCAAGGTGGGTTGACCCGTGCGGCTGCTGTGCGTGATTTTGTGGAAAAGGTAGATAACAGCGTGAATAATCTTGTGCTGTATATCGAGCAGGCTGCTGGACTTGGCATGTATGATTACTGTACTTCCGAACAGTCTCTGGTGTATGGTCATCCCTTTCACCCGTTTCCAAAAAACTCCAAAGGTTTCACTGAACACGACGTACGGATGTACAGCCCGGAACTGCGTACCTCGTTCCAACTCTGTTACGTTGCTGTGAGGAAGGATGTATACAGGCAGGAATGGGTAGATGATCCCACCAGGATCAATCTGCATGCCAGCCTGCACGGGCATGTGGAACAAGCTTGGGAAGCGGAGTGCGGTGAGCATGGGGATGAGTATGAACTGCTGCCTGTCCATCCCTGGCAGTATACGTACGTGTTGAGCTTGTCCGAGGTCCAGCAGTATATTCTGGACAAGAAACTCATTCCGATAGGCAGCTGTGGACCGAAGGCCTACCCAACCTCCTCGGTACGCACCGTCTATATTCCAGAGCTAAATTGCAATATCAAGCTGTCGCTGAACATACAGATTACCAACATGATTCGCACCAATAGTGCGGAGCAGATGCGAAGGACGCTGGACGCCTCCAGGTACGTCAGGCAGCAGAATTGCTTCGGTGCAGATCAGCATACGCAGATTGCCTATGAGACAGGTGTAGCCACTTGTGATTTTCAGGAGGAAGAATTAACGAGTTTGTTTACTGTCGCATACAGACCGATTGAGTTTGACCCGGAATGTACTTATGTCCTGTCGAGTCTGGTAGAAGCTCCCTTGCCGGGAATGCAATCACGACTCATGACGATGCTGGGTGGCGTACGTGCTGAAGCCGAGCACTGGTTTGCACGTTATCTGACCTTGTCTTTGCTGCCCATTGTACGAGCGGCCGGAGAGCGAGGCATTCACTTTGAAGCTCATTTGCAAAATACTCTCGTGACGCTAAGAGACGGAATGCCTGAGGCATTTATCGTGCGTGACTTGGAAGGAGTCAGTGTCGATGAGGAGCTGATGCATGAGGTGGATACCGATCCCTCTAGATTGTTGTTTTATCCACGGGACAAGGCTTGGGCGAGGACATCCTATTACTTTATCATCAATCATTTGGGTTCCCTCATTCATGCGATGGCAAGGGATGTGAACGTACCGGAGGAGCATTTCTGGACAAAGGTCCGCGAAGTGCTGGTGAAGGAACTAGACCGAACTGGAAACGTATATGTGCAGCATTTGCTGACCGCGGACAGTTTTCTGGCGAAACAAAATCTGGTGAGCTGTCTCAGGGGGATCAGTCAGACCCCGGCGTATGTGCCGGTGAGCAATATAATGAACCGAATAGGGAGTGAAGTGACGTGGGGTTCATAGGGTACAGGGCTGAGAAAGGTCACAAGACGGCAGTATACACGGATGTACAGGAACGGATCATGCGGCAGACGCTGGAAGCCATGTGGTTCGAGGGTATCCTTGACTGTAAGGTGGATGGGAACGAATGGCGCACTGTGGGGCGGAATACGTCAGGGCAGGCTGTGGCATACAGCTGTGAGGCAGAGCAGAAATTTTCATTTGGCCGAGTGAAGGTGGCGAAGGGCTCGATTCGAAGAGAGGGCGTGCCCTGCACTGATCTGGATCTGTTTCTGGAGGAAATGGTACTGAACCTTCTGGAGGGTGCGAATGTGACGGCCTTCATTCAGGAATTGCTGGAGACGATGGCGAAGGACAGTCAGTGCCGGGCTTTGCTGCCTGAGAAGATTCCGGATAAAGACCGACACTATGATGCCCTCGAAAGCCATATGAGCGACGGTCATCTCTACCATCCAAGCTACAAGTCGAGGCTTGGCTTCACCCTAAAAGACAATCTTGCTTACGGTCCAGAGTTTAACTCGGATGTGACCGTATTCTGGATTGCCGTGAAAGAAGAACTTGTGCAAACGGCTCTCTCCACAGGCTACACGTCAGAACAGTTGGTGAGGCAACATCTCACAGAGGCGGATATCAGCCGATTTGATCGGGTGCTTCAGTCGGAAGACACTGAGGGGAATCGCTATATATTCATTCCTGTTCATCCATGGCAATGGGAACACCAGCTGGAATCGGTATTTGCCCGGCAACGAATGAACAGAGATATCGTTTTTCTCGGCCCTTCGGCATCAGCTTATCGCGCCCAGCAGTCCATTCGTTCCCTGTCGAACCGAATGAATCCAGAAGCGCCTTATCTCAAGCTGGCACTGAGTATTACCAATACGTCCAGTACACGTATTCTCGCACAACACACGACCCAGAACGCACCGCTGATCAGCGACTGGCTGGAAGCACTGATTCGGGAGGATGAGTTGCTGCAACGGGAACAGTTTGCCATTCTGAAAGAAATCATGGGACTCTCGCTCCGGTACGAGAACTTGCCTGCAATCCAGTATGGACGAGCGTATGGCACAATCGGGGCGATCTGGCGTGAAAATGTATCTGTTCATCTGCAAGAAGGCGAGACAGCTTGGCCCTTAAATGCACTTATGCTAGTACAGTCGAACGGGGTACCGTTTATCCAGGGTGCAGTTGAGCGTCATGGCATTCAGAAGTGGAGTGAAGCCCTCGTTCGAACGGTATCGCTACCCATTATTCATCTGCTCTATGCACACGGCATTGCGCTGGAATCGCATGCCCAGAATATCATTCTGGTGCTGGAAAATGAACTACCGAAACGGATCATCATCAAGGATCTTCACGATGGTGTCCGCTATGTACCCGAGAAGTTGCTGAACCCAGAAAGAGCCCCGAAGCTGCACCCCGAACCGGAGATCCATCGCAAGTTCAATCGGTATTCCTTTATCTACGCAAGTGATGTGTCGGAAGTCCGGGACTATACGTATGATGCGTTCTTTTTTATCTGCATGACGGATATTGCGCTGACGCTGGAGAAGTTCGGTCTGACGGAAGAAGCGTTCTGGCAACTGTGCGCGGCTACGATTATGGACTACCAGCGGGAGCATCCAGAGTATGAGGAGCGGTTCGAGTGGTTTGATCTTTTTGCCGAGGATGCGCTGATTGAAGAGATGACCAAGCGCCGCCTGTATGGGGACGGAGAGCTGTATTTCCGTAAGGTCAGCAATCCGTTGAAGTTGGCGAAGGACGTTTTCGGATGAGAACCAACACGCTGAAGGAGAAAATTGAACGTAAACAGCCGGTGTTCGGCCTTTTTGTTTCTATCCCGCATCCGGTCATCATCGAGATGATTGGACATGCGGAGTATGATTTTGTAATTATCGACCTGGAACATGCCGCAACGAATATGGAATCGGTGGAAGAGCTGGTTCGTGCTGCGGAACTGGCAGGGATGACCCCGCTGGTACGCATCTCGAAGGTAGAGCGAGCAGAGATTCTAAAGGTATTGGACTGCGGCGCACAAGGCATCGTCATACCTCATGTGGAACAGCGGGAGCAGGTGGAGGAAGCGGTTCGTCATGCGTATTATCATCCGCTTGGCATGCGGAGTCTGAACAGTGGGCGTCCGGGGGTATTCGGCAAGTATCCACTCACTGGGTATATTCAGGAAGCGAATGAACAGGTGATGGTTGTACCGATGATCGAAAGTGTGGAGGGCGTCCGGCAAAGTGCGAGCATTCTATCTCATCCCCAGGTGAGCTGGGTCCTAGAGGGGGCGGCAGACCTGTCGCAATCACTTGGCGTACCGTGGCAGACGGAACATCCAGACGTGCAACGTTCGCTAGGTGCATTACATGAAGCCGCGAAGCAGTGCCAGGTACCGTATGCAACGGTGGCCAGAAGCAAGGAAGGCATGGCGCTGTGGGCGGAACGGGGGGTATACATATACGTGTTGGGCGATGACCGGAATACGGCTTTTCGGGCGTACGAACAGAAACGGAATGACTATGGAAATGCGGGTGGACTGATATGAAATCAAGCGTATGGAATATGATCCATGAACTGCAAAGAGATAGTGAAGACCCGGTATGTGCTTATGTCTACGATCTGGCTGGTATTCAGAAGCAGGTCCGTCACATGCTGCACACGCTGCCCGGAGGCATACGGTTGTTCTATGCCATAAAGGCCAATCCCGATTCTCGAATTATTGAGGCTTTGCTGCCCTGGGTTCACGGGTTCGAGGTAGCTTCCATTGGCGAGTTGCTCAAGGTGAGGAGCGTAAGTAGCGAGGTTCCAATCCTGTTTGGTGGTCCGGGGAAAAAGGAGAATGAGTTGAAGCAGGCTATCGAGCATAAGGTGCGTTTTATTCATGTGGAGAGCCTGCTGGAACTGCGGCGTGTCATCGCCATTGCTACAAGGAGAGGAGAGGAAGTTCGCATTCTGCTGCGGATCAATCTGAGAAGTAGCACATTGCCACGGACCCGGATTGTAATGGGCGGTGGTCCGAGTCCATTCGGCATGGATGAGGAGAGCGTGGAGGAAGCAGTCCGGGTCATTCGTGAGGAAGGTGCGGGTTCGGTGCATTTATGCGGATTTCATTTTCACTCGTTATCGAACAATGTGGACGCAAGACTGCACGCCGAGATGATCGAGCTGTATTTGCAAAAGGCGGAGATGTGGCAGCAGGCATATGACCTGCATCTTGAAGTAATTAACGCTGGAGGCGGGTTTGGTGTCACATATGATGGTAGCCCCGGGTTCGACTGGTCCCTGTTCACATCCCTGATTGAGCGAAGTGAAGCTAGAGGGCGCCTTGCTTCACGCGGCATACAGTTGTATTTCGAGCCGGGTCGCATGCTTGTCGCTGACCACGGTTATTATGCGGCAGAGGTTACGGATATCAAAACATCGCATGGTCAGCATTTTGCCGTGTTAAGAGGAGGTACACATCATAATCGTCTGCCCGCATCATGGGGACACAACCATCCATTTCACATTATGTCTACGGACCGTTGGGGACATTCGTTTGCAAGACCAGAGGTACGGGACAACAAAGTTCACGTGGTCGGAGAACTATGCACACCCAAGGATCGTATGCATTCAGATGCGGAAGTAGAGCGGCTATGTGTAGGCGATGTTGTTGTGTTCGAGAAGTCGGGAGCCTATTGCTGGACCATCTCGCATCATGATTTTCTGGGTCATCCGCACCCGGCATTCCATTATTTGACGGAGGACGACAACCATGTCAACAGTGATGAAGCGTGCCAGTCTGCAAGACGCTGAGCGGCGGATTATGGAGGATCTGATCAATGCATTTCTGGCCGAGCAATTGCTTCCGCTGGAAGGGCATCCGTTCATTGAACTCTCTACTTCACCAGAACCGTTCCGCCGAATGTTTCTGGGGGATGGTAATGGAGGTCCTCCGCAGAGTGGACGAAGAATAGCTGACGGACTCGACGGCAATGTCGCAGGCAAGGATAAGCAGGATGAGAATGGAACAGGTAGGCATAGTGGACAGCTTATGTTGCATCTGAAAGGGATTTTGTTTCTGGTGGAAGCAGGAAAAAGGCAGGGATATCAATGGGTACAAGGTTCACCTGTCTATGGAGAGACACCGGATGGAGGCTGGAAGCTTCTTGAATCTCCAGCAGTCGTAGGACAGGCTGTGCTTCGGATGACGCTTTCCGATGAAGCATACGCGCATCCCGGGGTTGCGGAATTCTTGGCAGGCGTGGAAATAGCCACCGAGCAATTGGCACTGGGACTCCAGCAAGTGCAAGGGCTGGGAGAACAAGTTCCGTTCAATGCCTACGATTGGTTTATCAAGGGAGAGCAGGTTGCAGCGCTACGAGATCGTCCATTTCACCCCACCTCTAAGGCCAAGGTGGGATTCACAGAAGCGGATGTGGCCCGGTATGCAGCGGAATTCAGGAAGGAGATCCCGCTGCGATGGGTGGCGGTGCGTTGGGATGCCGTACAACAGGGATGTGGGGAAGGGCTGTCCACACTGGATGTACTGGATGAAGAACAGCGGAGCAGGCTGGAAGCAGAATTGGCCCGGAAAGGCCTGAATCTGCAAGAATACATGCCCATGCCAGTACATCCATGGCAGATGGAGCATATCATCTTGCCGCGTTTTACTGGAGAGATCGCGGACGGCACCATCATTGTACTGGATATCGAATTGGGAGAGGTGCAGGCGACATCGTCCCTGCGCTCGATGGCTCCGATGGAGGAATCCACACAGATGCTCAAGCTTCCGGTCAGTGTGTTGTCTCTCGGGGCCGCCCGCTATCTCCCGGTGGTGAAGCTGCTGAATGGTTTGGCTGGGGAGAAGATATTACGACAGGCGGTGGCCTGTGATGAATCGCTCACAGGTAAAGTGTGGCTCTGCGAGGAACGGAACTGGTGGGGATACATGCCGGAATCCATGGGATTGTTCGATGATCATCCTCGCCATCTGGCCGCCCAGATTCGCATCTATCCGCCAAAGTTGCTGGAAGAAGGTGTGCAGGTCATTCCCATGGCTGCGCTTGGGGTGACGCTGGAAGGTCGCCATATGTTATCCGACCTGCTGGGCAGAGCGTTAACCAGTGAAGAGGTTATAGAATTCTACACCGATCTGACGGCGTTATTCTATGATGTGGTGATGCGGCTGTTCAAGGTAGGCGTTGTACCTGAAATTCACGGTCAGAACTGCTGCGTGGTCCTGCGGGACGGACAGGTGAACGGCCTGTTATTCCGTGACCACGATTCCGTACGTTTGCATCAGCCGTATCTGGACAAACACGGCATTGCGGATCCAGGTTATCATATCCGGCCAGGATACTCGAACAGCTTGTATAATGAGACGATCCGCAAGCTGATCTTCTACGTGCAGTCGCTGGGCACGCAGGTGAACCTGGCTGCAATTATGGAAGCGCTAAGCGAGGTGTATCCTATCCCGGAAGCGAAGTTATGGGATATTACCGAGCAGGCGTGGAAGGAAGCGCTACGGGTGGTGCCGCTTCCCGAAGCTGACCGGGCCGAGCTGTTCCAAGCGGTATTCGAGAGCAGGGAATGGCCGGTGAAGCTCATTGTCCGTCCGCTGCTTGAAGCGGACGGGGTGCCTGGGGCGATGCCATCGGGCAAAGGCACAGGTCATAATCCTTTTTACAAAGGATAGAGTTGTGGCTAGAATGTTAGTTTAGATAGGGTGAGCGATGACGGAGGTGACCCGGTGTAATCGGGTTGCCTTTTTTAGGTAAGAGTTCATTGATAGCAGTGAGTGCAGTCACATAGACACATACAAAAACATGACTATAATGAACACATAGTTAAAATTTAGTCTTTATGGAGCTGACGGTTCCAAACATCTCATTTACAAAGGAGAGAATTCATCTCATGAGCATACATTTAGAATTGGATTCCTTGTCCGTTGAAAGACTAGAATTGGCCCTTTCAGGACGACCGGGAATGTTCAAGTTGTTTTATGACACCGAGGATTGTGGATGCAATGGCGTACTCGTCATCTTGGTTGTCACTACACCGAATGCAACTGATAAAGTAGTTCAATCTGAGCCTTATTCTTTTTGGGTAGATCAGCAGCAGGAGCAGCAGTTCGATAGCAGAATGCGGCTTGAGGCAGACCCTAGTTACCCGTCATTCAAGCTAAGCAGTGATGCCGGTATGTTTAGTAGCAACATTAGAATTAAAGATGTCCGCATAAAATCGTCTGAGGAGTGATATGGAATGGAAAAGGATAATAGCGATGGGTAAACCATCCATTCAGAACTAGCACCAAACTCCAAAAGACGAACCTGATCCAGTCCAATTGGAAGAGGTTCGTCTTTTGCGTTATATACAATTCGTTCCTCCAAAAAACGAAGTGTTTAGTGGGCTGCTCTGAAGTGGTACAATAACCTTTATGATAATCGGAGAAGGACGTTGAGAAGATGAAAAACTTGCTCGTTTCGGGCTATCGTGCCCATGAGCTGAATATTTTCAGTCAGAAGCACGAAGGCATTCCATATATTAAAAAGGCGATTGCAGGCAGGCTTATTCCCCTGATTGAAGAAGGGCTGGAATGGGTGATTACCCCCGGTCAATACGGGGTGGATTTGTGGGCCTGTGAGGTCGTTACTGCACTAAAACAGCAATATCCCCACCTGAAATGCTCTATTATGATGGCTTATCAAAATATGGAAGAGAAATGGAAAGAGGACAAAAAGGAATATTTTCAGCAGATTTGTGCCGAAGTTGACTATGTGGGAGTAGTCAGCCGCCAGCCTTATCAGGGGATATGGCAACTTAAAGCACGGGATGAACTTCTTTTCCGCAAAACAGACGGTTTATTGCTTGTTTACGATGAGGATGCCGGAGAGGGCAGCCCACGTTTTATGAAGGAACTGGCATTGAAAAAACAACAGGCAGAGGGCTATCAGTATATCAGCATCAGCTCGGAGGATATCCAGAGCATCGCGGATGAAGAACGATTATTCATGGACCTCTGATTTTTAAAGCATTAGCCCGGATTTTTGAACAAAAAGGACGTGCTCGTCCCTTTACATTTATGTAAGCGCTATCATAAGATTTAAACAACAATAACTTATCAGTCACATAAAATAAATTTATTGAAAATACAAACCATGAAAGGAGCTAATGATTCAGATGAACAAAAGGTTTCGATATGCTGCGTTGCTCTGCCTCGGTGTCATGTTGAGTGGAGTGGTCACCCCGATGGATAGCCAGGTCTCTGCTGCCTCTACGAGGCAAATGGAAAAGCTAAACCGTGGAGCCGTCGCTGTTAAGGTGCCTGAGGGTGTACTGGTGAGCTGGCGCTTGCTGGGCACGGAAGCGGATTCGGTCGGCTTTAATTTGTACAGAGGGACAAGCAAGGTGAACGATGCGCCGATTACATCGAGAACCAACTTTTTGGACAAGGCAGGTACGACCTCATCTTCGTATACCGTTCGTGCCGTGGTCAATGGAGCAGAGCAGGCCGCTTCTCCTGCGGTGAAGGTATGGAACAACAACTATCTGGATGTTCCGATCCAGCAGCCCGCGGGAGGCACAACCCCGGATAATGTGAACTACACGTACCACGCCAATGATGCCAGCGTAGGGGATCTCGATGGAGATGGCGAGTATGAGATTGTGTTAAAATGGGACCCTTCCAATGCCAAGGATAATTCGCAATCCGGTTATACGGGAAATGTATTTTTGGATGGCTACGAGCTGGATGGAACACGCAAATGGCGGATCGACCTGGGACGGAACATACGGGCTGGAGCCCACTACACACAATTTCTCGTCTACGATTTTGATGGAGATGGCAAAGCAGAGATCGTATGTAAAACAGCAGACGGCACGGTAGATGGTACAGGTGTAAAGATTGGCGATGCTTCGGCTGATCATCGAAACACGAGCGGATATATTTTAAAAGGTCCCGAGTTTCTAACTGTGTTCTCAGGTGATACAGGCAAGGCTCTTAGTACGATTGACTATGTGCCACCGCGCGGAACGGTATCGAGCTGGGGAGATAATTATGGTAACCGTGTAGATCGTTTTCTCGCCGGGGTTGCTTATCTGGATGGCGTGAGACCCAGCATTGTGATGGCACGTGGTTATTACACCCGCACCGTTCTGGTCGCATATGATTGGCGGAACGGCAACCTGAGCCGACGCTGGACCTTTGACAGCAACAGCTCCACCAATGCTGGAACGGCTGGACAGGGGAACCACAGTTTGAGCGTGGCGGATGTGGATGGAGATGATAAGGATGAGATCGTGTATGGCTCGCTGGTTGTAGACGATAACGGAGCGAAGCTGGCTAACACGGGGATGGGACATGGAGATGCACTTCATGTTGGCGATCTGGACCCCGACCGTTCAGGTTATGAAGTGTTCAAGGTGAACGAGGACAAAAATGCCACCTACGGAGCTGCCATGTACGACCCGCGTAATGGAAATATTTTATGGGGCGTAAATACAGGCAAGGATACCGGAAGAGGCATGTCGGCAGACATTGACCCGCGGACTAAAGGGAATGAGCAGTGGGCACCGGGTATTGGTTTGCGTTCAGCCAAGGGACAGCTCATTACCAACACGCTACCGTCATCCATTAATTTTGGCATCTGGTGGGATGGGGATCTCCTCCGTGAACTGCTGGATCATACCTCATCAAGCGATGGAAAAATAGACAAGTGGAACTATACGAACTCGACTACTTCCAACTTGCTAACGGCAACAGGAACGAGTTCCAATAACGGAACCAAAGGAACGCCGTCCTTGCAGGCCGATCTGTTCGGTGACTGGCGTGAGGAAGTCATTTGGCGCAAAGGTGATAATTCGGCGCTGCGTATCTACACAACACCATACGAGTCAGAACACCGATTCTACACGCTTATGCATGATCCAGTGTATCGCCTGAGTGTTGCCTGGCAGAACGTAGCTTATAATCAGCCGCCGCACACCGGGTTTTATCTGGGAGAAGGGATGTCCAAGCCCCAGCAGCCGAATATATATACTCCTTGATATGTCGTTCGGTAGTGGTCTGAAAGCAGGTAGAATGAACAAGAACAGAGAGGGCTCCAAGCTAATTGGAGCTCTTTTTGTCATGACAGCCCACAAGATAACGTATGCTTTCCAAAAAAAACGGGAACATTAGTTCTTATTGATGGAACATATGTATGAAAAAGGAGGCGGAATCGGTGAGTTCTTTAACGACTGAAGCCATGATCGAGCTCGTAACTAATGTCGGATTCCCTGCTGCATTAAGTCTGATTCTGTTAAAATACATCCTTGTCACTTTGAGTCGCAGATTGGAGGAGCTGGACCGATCTGTTAAGCAACTGTCGCTATCCTTGGAAGAGATGGAGGCAAAGCAGTTGAAACAGTCAGAACAACCGTCCCCGGCAAATACGGACAAACTTCGTGCAGAATGAACAAAAAAAGGCAAATAGAAACAATTTAGCAACCCAATCGAGAAGCGAAATTCTTATAATAGAAACGTGTGCAGTTTATGCAGACATATGATTATGGAGGTGTATATGAGTATGAAAATAAATACGAAGCTATCCGCACTATGCATTGCGGCCACACTTATGAGCGTGGCGCAGGCCGCCGCTGCCGCGCCCGCCGTGACCGCTCCAGCGGAAGCGACGCAACCGAGCGTGGCCAGTCCGGCCGCATCCGTCCCAGCCCAGGTGCCAGCACCCGCAGCGTCTGCGCCGGCTACGATGCCAGCCCCGGCGCAAGCGCCGTCGGTTCCAGCCGCCTCGACCCCGGCCGCAGCCGCAGGTTCTGCCAAAGCCGCTACACCCGCAGCTCCGTCTGCACCAGCACAGCGTCCATCTACATCGGTAGCGCCAGCGGCTGCTCCGTCCGTACCGTCGACTGTGAAGCCGTCTAAGCCGCAACAGCCGTCCACTTCGGCGCCAGCAGCCGCGGCTTCCAGCGTGAAACCGACGCAGCTGGACAAGCTGAATCACGAGAGTGCGGTTCCGCTTGTGCTGGAGGCGCAGTCTCGTTATCAGTATGCGATCAGTGGTGGCAGCCCGGTGGGTGAGTCGTTCCAGTTGAACGGTAAAAGCTACCGCTATCTGTCCGAGGATATCGGCACGAAGACCAAGCTGATCAGCTATTTGACGCAGGCCTATACCAAACAGGCCAGTGAGCAATTTGTCGGCAAATTTTTCGTTGAAGTCAACGGCAGACTAGCTCAGTTGAACGCAGATGGTGGCAATTTGCTAGAGTTCAACCGGGCTACGGCGAAAATGGTGACCATGACTCCGGTGAAGCGCAGCTATCTGCTGACCGTGCCTTATCCGGCAGAAACCAAGCAGGCGAATGCGAAAATCACCGTGAATTTTGAAAAGGTCGGCAACTACTGGAAAATCAGCTCCGCACCGCATGTCATTTTCTAAATTAAGATTTTGCAACAGGCTTCATATGGGGTAATGTGATGTTAAGGCTTGTTTCGTAAGCCCTAATTCAATACAGGGGAGTGCTGTGCAATGATGACACCCATTAAGGTAAAAGACGTTAAGGATATTGAAAAAATCAATCAAATCGTTTCGAATTATACCTATGACATCTGGATTCATGGCAAAAGCGGCATGGCAGATGCCAAATCCATTTTAGGCATGTATGTGCTGAAGCTGGATGAACCGCTAACTCTGGTTGTACCTGACAATGTTAATCCCAAGAAGCTGTTCAAGGAGTTGGAGGAATTTATCCATTTTCCTGCTCAAGAAGAATAAAAGGCAAGAAAGCACCTGCTCTATTACTAAAATAACGCAAAGAAGCCGTGGAACCTAAGTCCCACGGCTTCTTTTTTTAGTGTTCTTCCTCGTCTAAAAACGGGAGATTCACCGAATAGTACATAACCCCCATAAGCAGCACGCCACCAACCAGATTTCCGAGCGTGACCGGAACGAGATTATGGATCACACCAGCGACAGAAACCGTACCCGGATGATCCAGCACGAGCGCAATGGCGAAAGTACACATATTAGCCACACTATGCTCATATCCCGAAATGAAAAAGCAGAACACAAACAGCATCATGGCGAACATCTTTGCGCCATTTTCCTTCATAAACATTGGAACAAAAAAGGCAAGACAGACCAGCCAATTACACAAAATAGCTCGGAAGAATAGCTGCATTGCAGGCGCTTCCATTTTATGCTCAACCACGCTCAGTAGAAAGCTGTTCACGCTGGAGGAGTCAAACAGCCCGGTCAAGTAAATAAGGAGCGCAAATACCCCCGCACCCAGCAAATTACCGCCATAGCTGGCAGCCCATAATCGAAGCACCTGCCCCCAGCGCAGCTTTTTACGGAGCGCAGCATAAGTGTAATAGAAGGTGTTACCTGTAAACAAATCCCCGCCGCCGTAAGCGATCAGAATGATGGCCGCTCCGAACGTGAGTGCCGCCATGGGATAAGTGAATGGAGAATGCTCCATGTAAAAAAAGTTGCCCGTCTTGAAGGCTACAATAACGCCGAACCCGATGAACATACTCGCCAGCATGGAACGTGCCAAATACCGGAGTAGGCTCTGCTTGTAAATTTTGTACTTCTTCATGGCTAGCTGTTCGACATTGCGTAAGCCTTCCGTCTCCATATTTAAGGACAACCTCCTATTTTCTCATATGTAAGTCTTTAAACAGACTTTATTTTTTCCGAAACATGTCCAGTCTGTCAGCAATCCTGTTAGCTTAACAAACCAAGTTTTTGCAGTCCGTACAAAATACCGTCTTCATCTGCGCGTTTTGTGACCATTTTAGCTGCGGCTTTGGCTTCATCACAGCCGTTGCCCATCGCGACGCTGTTATGTATAGCTGTCAGCATCTCCACATCATTTAAACCATCGCCAAAGGCGTATTGATTTTCATCGGCAATGCCCAGTCTGGACGTAATTTCGCGGATGCCCTTCGCTTTGGAGCCAGAATGAGGAACAACGTCCACAGAACTCGGATGCCAGCGCACAAAGTCAAACGCCTTGAATACCGCTTCATAGAAAGGCTCTTCTTCTGCTGTACACATCAACAGCGTCTGATAAATATCTCTTCCTTGGAAATAGAGCGGATCGTATCCAACCGAAATCTTGGCCTTCAGCGTTTGGACCGATCTCTCCACAAGCTCATCGTTAGGAATATTGGCCTTCATGTCCATATGATCCATGTATACGAGAGCATGATTATGTGTGAGAGCCAGATCGGTCATCGCTTGCAACGCTTCTCTGTTCAGCGGATTGGTAGCGACCACTTCCCCGCGAAGCACGACATATTGCCCATTAAAGCTAACGTAGGAATCAATTTCTAACTGCTCGCGAATATCTTTGAACATAAAAGGCGCACGGCCTGTTGCGATGGCCACCTCATGTCCCAGCTCTTTCAAAGCAAAGACGGCCTTTTCTGCCGTTAACGGCATTTTCTTGTCATCGTCCAGTAACGTACCGTCGATATCAAAAAAGATAATTTTTTTGTCTGACATGTCCATACACCTGACTTTCAATAATGTATTGTCGAAATGAACTCATATGGATTCATTATATCAAAGGAACTGCTTCTGAATACACAAATACGTATAAATCCTCATGAATGTCCGACCTCTATAGCTTACAATATGAAATAAGGATTACTGTAAAATATAATTTCTATCTCCTATTTTCTTAGATGGGATGTGATCACCATGACAAAAATCCAAGTCACACCGGAGCAGCTGGACAGCGTGGCTTCCCAATTTGCCAATGCCCACGGCACACTGTATAACCAGTTAAACGGCCTGGATAGCACAATGAACAGCCTTCACAGCCAGTGGGATGGTATGGAGAGGAACCGTTTTTATAATGACTATCGTACGGCTAAATATACACTTTCTTCTGTATTAAATAAGGTTCAATCCATTGAAATTGAGCTGAAAAGCATCGCTTCGAAGTTTAGAAATGTGGATGGTGAAAGCACACGTGGCTTCTGGACGGCCTTGGCAGCGGCGATGAACGCTAGCGCAGCGCTGGCGGGCAGTCGAGAGGCTGGGAATCATGGTGGAGATATCGCCAAGCCTCCAAAAAACATAGACGAATGGGATCAGGCAGACGCGGATAAATATCATCAATATGAGGAACTACTGAAAAACGCCGAGGCCATCGGCGACAAGCAGGTTATGCAGAAAATTCACGATCAGATGAATGTCCTGCGGCTGCAATATGAAGACTCAGTTACCCGTACAGATTACAATACAGGAGAAACCTCCAAGATCACATCCGATTCCCTTGTCGCCGTCACCGAACTGACAGGTAAAGACGGAAGCAAGACGGATATATCTATAGATAAAAAAGGGAATGTTGTGAGTTACGAGCAAAATACGGATAAATACGATTACTGGGTCCAGAAGCATACCCAATCCTCCGGAGAGCACGCTCTAGGTAAAACGGCCCAGACCGTCACCGGATATGGAATAGGTCTTATTTTGTCGCGTGGGGCTGGTGTTAGTGGAGCAGGTTCGGGCCTCGGTTCTGGCGTAGCCTCCGGCTGGGGGGAACACGTCGTCGGCATTGGTGGCGGCATGCTCAGTGACAAAGTACTTTTCTCTGTACCCGATGAGGGCGAAACCCGGACCATGATCTACCGAACGGATAAAGAAACGGGACATATTGAAAATATGGTCGTTGTCACCAAGGGTGAGAATGAAATGGAGTATCGCTATTGGGAGGATTATAACTAGGTCGTGAGCTGTGAACGATGATAACGTGAATAGGAGTATCTATAAAATCTACAGTCTTTTTTTCTGGAACAGGTGAGCGGCAGTTGGAAACTGTCAACTCGCTAGCTGGAGAAGTCTGTAGATTTTTTTGTTTACCAATTTTTTCGGAGTTGGTGAGAGGCACAGTGCTTCTGCTAAATCGGAAGGCTGTGCCTTTCTATCAACTCTACCATTTCACAGACTTGCAATTGGGGTACTAAATGATGGATGATGGAGGAGAGAGTTTTATGTAGAAAATAGGGCTAAAGATAGAGAGGATACCAATAATAAATAGATCGGATTTACCGTATTTTTGTATATTATTGTAGAAAAAGATCGTAATTCAGGTTATAGTAAAGGAAGAAATTAACTAGGATGCCTTTACCCAAATACGTAATTGTGGAGGGAAACATGAGTACATTTAAAAATTGGTTGAATACAACTAAAAAAGGACTTGGAGACCAAGTTAAGAAGTTTAAGAATAAAGATTTTATGGAAGCTGTTGTTGCAGGCTGTGCATTAGTAGCATTTGCTGACGGTACGATTAGTCCGGAAGAGAAAACAAAAATGGCCGGATACATAAATATCAGTGAAGAATTGAAAGTGTTTGATATGGGTGAGGTCATCAACCGTTTCAATCACTATGTAGCGAACTTTGAATTTTCACCTCAAATCGGTAAGCAGGAAGCACTGAAGGCGATTGGTAAATTGAATGGCAAGCCTGAAGTAGGCCGACTCGTCGTTGGCGTATGTAGTGCCATTGGTGCAGCTGATGGTGACTTTGATGCCAATGAGCAGCGAATTGTGGCTGAGATTTGCGGCGCGCTTGGTTTGAATCCGTCTGAATTTAGTCTGTAAATTTTACGGAAGGGAGGTGTGTTAATCAGTGGCTGTAATTAATCTGGTCAAGGGCCAGAAAATTGATTTGACCAAAGGCAACACAGGACTAACCAAGGTTATAGCTGGATTGGGATGGGACCCAGTGCAGTCCAAAGGATTTTTTGGCATCAAGAAGCAACCGAACATTGATTGTGATGCTTCTGCCATTTTGCTGGACGCAAACGGGAAACTGACTCAGTCGGACAATGTAATATGTTTCCACAATAAAAAAAGTCCATGCGGCTCTGTCGTGCATTCCGGTGATAATCTGACCGGACAAGGCGACGGTGATGATGAACAAATTGCGATTGACCTGGCACGTATTCCTGCCAATGTCGACAAAGTGCTTGTGGTTGTGAATATATATGATTGCGTAAACCGGAAACAGGATTTCGGCATGATCGAGAAGGCGTATATCCGTATTCTGGATGGTGCTAATTCCAAGGAACTGGTGACGTTTAATTTATCTGATAATTATGAGGGGCTGACCGCACTGGTCTGTGGAGAACTCTATCGTCATAACAACGAATGGAAGTTTGCTGCAATCGGTGAAGGAACCCATGCCGTACATATTGATGTGCTGGCTCAGCGTTATATGTAATTTTAGTTGCTCATACAAAACTTAATGTGAAAAGGGGTTCTTACTCATGGCAATTAACTTATCCAAAGGTCAAAAAATTGATTTGACGAAAACAAATCCAGGTTTGTCCAAAATCACGGTTGGTCTCGGTTGGGACACAAACAAATATGATGGTGGTAAAGATTTTGACCTGGACGTATCCGTATTTTTGGCTAATGCGGAAGGTAAAGTAGAATCCGATAAGAACTTTGTCTTTTTTAATAACCCACAAAATGAGAACGGTTCTGTCGTTCATACAGGGGATAACCGCACAGGTGATGGCGACGGAGATGACGAGCAAATTAAAATTGATTTGGGTAGCGTGCCAGCTAACGTTGAAAAGATCGCTTTTACGATTACAATCTATGAAGCACAAGAACGCAGCCAAAACTTTGGACAAGTGTCCCGTGCTTATGCTCGTATCGTAAACGAAGCAAACAATGAAGAATTGATCCGCTTTGATCTGGGAGAAGATTTCTCGATCGAAACAGGCGTTGTTGTAGGCGAACTGTATCGTCATAGCGGTGAGTGGAAGTTCAATGCCATTGGTAGCGGCTACCAAGATGGTCTCGCAGGATTGACGCGCGATTACGGTTTGGCATAAAAAAATCTATACAACGAAAGCAGGTATGCGGAATGACCATTAGCCTTTCCAAAGGACAACGTATTGATCTGACCAAAACGAATCCCGGCTTGACTCGTGTCGTTGTAGGTCTTGGATGGGATACGAATAAATACAGTGGTGGCGCAGACTTTGACCTGGATGCTTCGGCTTTCCTACTTTATGAAGACGGTAAAGCCAAAGCAGCGGATGATTTTGTATTTTACAATAACCCGACAGGCGGAGCAGGATCGGTTACTCATACGGGCGATAACCGCACAGGTGAGGGCGATGGGGATGACGAGCAAATCATCGTTGATTTCTCGAAGATTCCTGCGAACATCCACCGTATCGGGATCACGGTTACCATTTATGATTACGAGGCTCGCGCGCAAAACTTTGGTCAAGTGTCCAATGCTTTTGTACGTGTGGTAGATGCGGCAACAGATCGTGAAGTGCTGCGCTACGATTTGGGAGAAGATTTCTCCACCGAAACGGCCGTCGTATTCTGTGAATTTTACCGTCAGAATGCGGACTGGAAATTCCAGGCTATCGGTAGTGGCTTTGCTGGTGGATTGGGTGCGCTTGCTAAAAACTATGGCTTGGACGCTCAATAATATCCACTTGGGGTGGTGTCCATAGGGCGCTACCCTTTCTTTTTAAGCTATTACATTAGCGTACGCTGGCACATGACAAACCGACAGAAAGGTGACACAATCATGGCTGTTATCGTAGTAAAGGGACAGAAGGCGGATTTGACGAAAACAAATCCGGGCCTGACCCATGTCAACGTAGGGATTGGCTGGGAGTCCCCAGCGTCTCTGGAGCTGGATACTTCGGCATTTTTGCTGGGGCCTGGAGGAAAAGTATCGGGCGATGAGGACTTAATTTTTTATAACAATCCGACCACGCCCTTTATCACCTATTCAGACGGACAACAGTCCGGTGACAAAAAGCAATTTGCCCTTGATCTGACGCGAATTCCTGCAAATATTGAGAAGATTGCGTTTACGCTGACGATTTATGATGCGGATCAGAAACGGCAAAATTTTGGACAGGTTCAAGGTGGGTTCATTCGTTTTGCTCATCCGGTTAGCGGAGAGGTTTTGCGGTTTAATTTGGACAGTGGATTTACCGTGGAAACGGCGATTGTCATTGGTGAATTGTATCGTCATAACGGGGAATGGAAATTCAACGCGATTGGCGCAGGCTTTTCCGGTGGATTGGATGCGTTGTGCGTTAATTTTGGGATTGAAGTGGAAAATAATCCGGCTCCTCCCACGCCAGTGCCTACACCTCCGTCTCCAGCGCCTCGGCCAGCACCAACGCCGCCACCAGTACCACCTGCTCCGAAGCCAGAGCCATCTGCAACACCGGTGAATCTGAATCTGCGGAAAATTGAGCTGAAGAAGAAGGGCGATACCATCAACCTGAAAAAAGGCTCAGGCGGATTGGGTGAAATCCTGATCAATCTAAACTGGAACCAGGTGCAGCAAAGCAAGGGCTTTTTCAATCGCGGCTCCAAGGGTGTCGATCTGGATTTGGGCTGCTTGTATGAGATGAAGAACGGAGATAAAGGCGTTGTGCAGGCGCTCGGGGAAGTTTTCGGTTCTCTAGATCGCTTCCCGTACATTGCTTTGGATGGCGACGACCGTACAGGCTCTGTGAAAACAGGGGAAAATCTTCGCATTAATGGTGCTAAAATTTCTGAAATTAAGCGAATTTTGGTGTTTACCTTCATCTATGAAGGAGTCACGAACTGGTCACAAGCGGACGGGGTAGTCACGCTGTACCAGAAGGATGGGCCGGACATTATCGTTCACATGAATGAACATGACAATCGCAAAGGGATGTGTGCAATTGCCATGATTCAAAATGTAAACGATGAAACGTTCAGCATTGAAAGACTCGTGCAGTTCTATGGCGGTCATCGTGAGTTGGATCGGGCATATAACTGGGGCATGCGCTGGTCGCAGGGTAGCAAATAAATTGAATTATCGGAGGCACTCTTTTCATGTTGAATGATTTGTTTAAAAATATCAGCGAAAACTACGGCCATTTCTTTTCATGGAGTGATGTTGTAGCTACGCTTACTGATCCAGTGAGTTGGGGGATTATAGGAACTCTCATTTTGCTGGAAGGACTTTTATCGGCGGATAACGCCTTGGTTCTCGCAGTTATGGTTAAACACTTACCTAAGGAACAACAGAAGAGAGCCTTATTTTACGGGATTTTGGGTGCGTATATATTCAGGTTCTTGGCTATCGGTTTGGGTACATTCCTGATTAAGTTCACCCTGATTAAGGTACTGGGTGCGGCTTATCTGCTCTATATCGCTTATAAGGGCTTATTCAAGTCCGAAGGTGATGGAGAAGTGAAAAACAAACCTACTTCTTTTTGGAAAACCGTATTAATGGTCGAACTGATGGATATTGCCTTCAGTATTGACAGCGTCATTGCCGCTTTCGGTGTGAGCGAGAAAGTATGGGTTCTGTTCCTGGGTGGTATTCTCGGCGTTCTGATGATGCGTGGTGTTGCTCAAGTGTTCCTCAAGCTCATTGATAAATTTCCGGAACTGGAACAGACAGCCTTTATTATGATCGCCATTATCGGGGGTAAAATGCTGGCTGCTGCTTTTGGCTTTCATATGTCGCAGGTTTTATTCTTCGGCATTTTGATTGCTGTCTTTGTAGGCACAATGGTTATCAGCTCGGCGAAAAGAAAGAAAAAGGCCGACAAAGAGGCTTAATGTACAAAGTATAGCGAAATCCCTCCTGAAACTAAGGGGGGATTTCTTTTATACCCGAAGCACAGGGCTTCAGTCAGGCAAGAAAGAGCAAGAGGAGGGGAAGGGCCCTGAAATATTTTAATGATTTAACCTCTGAGGAAGTAGAAGCGATCTTTTATACTCCACCGTTGGAGTTTCATAACCGTTCTCCCAAAAGTATACTGGCTTATGCGATAGGAGCAGCTTTGTACATGCCCGCTACCCGCTCGGAAGTAGCAGAAGAGATCAAAAATGGAAAACATGAAGGGCTAACAACGGTCATTCTGGATCTGGAGGATGCTATAGGGGATCAGCAGGTCGGTCAGGCAGAACAATCGCTGGCACAGCAGCTGCTTCAACTATTGTCCTATGTACGGACGGGGATGATGAGTGAACAGCAATTACCTTTGTTATTTGTGCGTGTGCGCTCTGTGGAGCAGTTGGAACGGCTACTGAACGGTTTGGGTGAATCTTTGCCGCTGCTCACGGGCTTTGTTTTACCCAAGTTCTCTTCGGATAATGGACGGGCGTATTTTGCACTCATTGCCGAATATAACCGGAGTATGCATACAGGGGCAGGAAACGAAAGCAACATGCCTGTGCTGTACGGATTACCGATTCTTGAAAGCTCCAAAATCATTTATCGGGAAACCCGCTGGAAAGAGCTGCTGTCGATTAAGGAAATTTTAGACGAGTACCAGGAATATGTGCTCAATGTACGAATTGGGGCAACCGATTTCTCCAGTCTATATGGCTTGAGACGCAGCCCGGATATTACGATTTATGAAATTGCCGTCATTCGGGATTGCATCGCAGATATTATTAACTTGTTTGGACGCGTGGGCTCAAATTATGTCATTTCCGGTCCTGTATGGGAATATTTCTCTCACCGAGAACGTGTCTTTAAACCTCAATTAAGAGTGTCTCCTTTCGAAGATGCACTTGGAAAGCCGGGACGACACTTGCGGATGGACTTCATCTCAGATGCCGTAGACGGATTGATTCGAGAAGTCATGATGGACAAAGAGAATGGGATTATTGGCAAAACGATTATTCATCCCTCCCATATTAAACCGGTACAGGCCATGTATGCGGTGACACATGAAGAGTATATGGATGCACTTGAAATTGTTGAGCGTAACGACGGTAGTCTGGGTGTATTCAAAAGTACCTATGCCAACAAAATGAATGAAATTAAGCCGCATTTGAATTGGGCTCATCGTATTATCAATAGATCAAAAGTATACGGGGTGTTACATGAACAACAACATTTTGTCAGTCTCTTACCCAACCACGAAAACACATCTGCTGCCAATTTTGGAGCAGTTCAGCGTTAAAATTACGGAGACACATAATCCATTCCGCCTTCCTGTGGACAAGCTGTTTGCGATGGCGGCACGGGTCAACAAAAAACGTTCGTTTTTATTTGTCAGCAAGGTGCTGGGCAAGCATATTCCGGTAAACCCATACACCTCTCTGCTCAGTGGTGCGGCGCTGGCGATTCTACTATATAAGGAGCTTGTCCCACAAGCGGGACAACAAATGGATGAACTGATTGGAGAGGCCGTGAGAGGACTTCTTGACCCGGACTATGCGAAAGAGGCCTACCGAAAGCTGATGGATGAACGTTTAGCTTTTGCTTTTACGGAGCCGATCAAGTTTGTTGGTTTTGCCGAGACGGCTACAGCACTGGGACACAGCATGTATCGGTTGTTTGACGACGGAGCCTCGTATATTCATACGACGCGCGAGGATATTCCGGGCCTTCGGCCTATTATTCGGTTTGAAGAAGAGCATTCGCACGCTGTTGATCATCGTTGCTATGCACTGGATGAAGATGCTTTTGCGGGAGATGGCCCGATTGTGCTGGTAGATGATGAAATTACGACGGGAAAAACAACGCTTAATATCATACGGGATATTCAGGAGCATTTTCCGCGTAAACAGTATGTGATTGCTTCGTTATTGGATTGGCGGACAGACAGCGACGAACAGGCTTTCACTGATCTGGAGGCAGAGCTAGGCATTACCATTACGCCTTTAAGCTTGCTCAAAGGAAAGATTGAGGTACAGGGTGTACCGATCCTAGATCACGCAGCATATGCCGGACAGGCTGGGCACTCAGAACATGCAGCCACTAGCATGGCAGAGGTTAATAAAGACGCTTCTGGAATAATTGACCACCGTTTTGAAAAGGATACTTCCGGTTTTGAGCGGGTAGTACACAGTTCCATGTCAACAGACGGGTATGCCAATACAGCTCCTTATCTAAAATATACAGGCCGTTTTGGTCTACAATCCGCTGACAATTCAGCATTGGATGCAGAAATCACGCGTACAGCTGAACGACTGAACCAACTTCGTTCTGGGCAACGCACGCTGGTTATGGGCACGGGAGAATTCATGTACATCCCAATGCGGATTGCAGCAGAGCTAGGCCCGGATGTGTATTTTCAATCGACGACACGCAGCCCGGTGTATCCCCACAGAGAAGAAGGGTATGGCGTCGCTTGTGGGGTGACATATCCTTCGCCTGAGGACAGTACGGTACGCAATTTTATTTATAATGTAGACCCCGGCCAGTATGACGAAATATTCGTTTTGATGGAAAGGGAGTCAGACCCAGGGCGGATGAAACCCATGCAGGAAGCTTTGACCCGTCTGGGCTGCGATAAAGTGCATGTTGTTTATTTTAATGGGTTAACTAGTCAGGAGAGTAAAGGAGCGCGGATATGAAGCAAGCACTTATGGAGCAAATACAGCAGAAGAACATTCATCCGCCCGAA
This sequence comes from Paenibacillus sp. MZ03-122A, assembly GCF_024213325.1. Lineage (NCBI taxonomy): Bacteria > Bacillati > Bacillota > Bacilli > Caryophanales > Paenibacillaceae > Paenibacillus > Paenibacillus sp. MZ03-122A. Next base: position 193,392 of record NZ_JANAVI010000009.1, read on the forward strand.
CCGCTGGGCAGTTATCCTGCCTCGGATGTCACTTTTTTATTGAAGGATTTGAGCCGGGTTACGTTGGAAAAAGGGACGGAGGATCGTGAAGAGGCGATTCAGTCGGGAGTCCATTATTCAGAAATGCTGCCAGTGGAATATGAGCCGACAGCAGAGTATATTGCATTGTTTCACGAAACGCTTGCCCAATCTGCCAAAAAGGTTGCATTAGCGGCAGCTTCTGTGGCTGAGATGATTGTCAGGAAAAGAGGTCTGAACACGGCGATTGTTTCTCTGGCTAGAGCAGGGACGCCCATTGGTATCCTGATCAAGCGTTATATTGACTGGAAGTATAGCGTATCCTTGCCGCATTACAGCATTTCTATTATTCGTGGCAAAGGCATTGACCGGAATGCGATTTTATACATTTTACAGCAGCATGGGCTGGAGATTGAACTTCAGTTTGTCGATGGCTGGACGGGGAAAGGGGCGATTCGGCAGGTATTGATTGAGGCCTGTCGTGAGATGAACACGGATTATGGGTTGCGTCTAAATGATGATCTGGCGGTGTTGGCCGATCCGGGCAGATGTTCGGAGACCTTCGGTACACGAGAAGATTATTTGATCCCAAGTGCTTGTCTGAATTCGACTGTATCCGGTTTGATGAGTCGGACGGTATTACGCGACGATCTTATAGGCCCGGACGATTTCCATGGAGCCAAATATTATGAATCCTGGCGGTCAGTGGATCAGTCTAATACGTTTGTGGATACGATATCCGGGTACTTTCAAGACGTGGCTGAAACAGCAGTTGCATATGCAGAACAAATGACATTGAATCCGCCTGCGGTGACATGGCAGGGCTTACGGGATATAGAGGCGATTCAGCAAGCATTTGGTATTCGGGATATCAATCTGGTCAAGCCCGGAGTGGGGGAGACGACTCGTGTACTGCTGCGCAGGGTGCCGTGGAAAATTCTGATTGACCGCGAAGATAATCCGAATCTTCAGCATATTATGCTGCTGGCCAAGGACCGTGGAGTGCCTGTAGAGGTATTTGAAGGATTGACTTATTCCTGCTGCGGAATTATCAAGCCGCTCAAGGGGGGACAAGAATGATCTACGCAAGTGATTTGGATCAGACACTGATTTACTCCAAACGTTCGCTTGGCGTGCCGCTGGAGTCCCCTGGGCTGTTGCCTGCGGAACAGATAGACGGGGCAACGTCGGCTTTTATTTCTGAACAAGCCCTGCAATGGCTAAAGACACTGCCTGAAGATGTGATGTTTATGCCCGTGACGACTCGGACGATAGAACAGTATAGACGAATCACTGTGTTTCAGACGGAGTTGGTTCCTGCATATGCCGTGACGAGTAATGGTGGAAACATCATCGTCGGAGGCGAGGTGGATCGAGAGTGGAATCGGCGTATTCATGAACAAGTACGCCGTGATGGTGCTCATGCGGAAGAAGCACGTCAGGTGTTCGGACAGGTGCTGCATGAAGACTGGGTCGTAAACGAGCGCTTTTGCGATGAGTTATTCTATGCTTTCATGATAGAACGGGATCGTATGCCGCTGGAACAGGTGCTGGAGAAGGCGCGAATCATGCGTGAAATGGGCTGGGAGGTATCCATTCAAGGTCGTAAGGTGTATTTGGTACCTGCGGCCGTGAATAAACAGGCAGCCGTGGAGCACATCCGCAATCTCACGAATGGAGGGGCCGTGGTTGCGTCCGGTGACTCTTTGCTAGACCGTTGTTTGCTGGACTATGCCGATTATGCGATTGCTCCGCGTCATGGTGAATTGTATCGGGAACAGCTGCGGGATAAGCTGGAGGTCAATTACCGTTTTACAGAAGTGTCGGGGGTTTATGCAGCGGACGAAATCATGGCGTATGTTCATGCAATACACCAGAGTGTGTTCGCAGCTCAAACTTCATTTTCAGAATAGATAGGGGACGTGGCTCTGTGAAGAAGGTTAAGGTGTATTTTAACCGCTGGTTTTCAGTGGCGTATCATTATATGAATGCTATTCGTAACAATGAGGACGGTATTCCGTTCGATATCTATGCGACGCACTCTGATCCGCAGCACATGGCGCTACAGGCCAGTGATATAGCTGAAGTAGAGCCTCGCATCAGTGGTGTGGAGTACGCACGGTTTTGCGCTGATTTTTGCAGGCGGCACGGAATTGATGTCTTTATCCCACGGTGGAATATGCTCGATATTAGCAAGCATCTTTATTTGTTCGATGATATTGGGACAAAAGTAATGGTATGCCAAGATACCGAACTGCTGGAGCAACTGATGGAAAAGGATCTGTTTTATGAATCCATTCGTCAAAAGAATATTGTCACGATTCCCGACTATGCCATTGCCAGCAATGCCGAGCAGTTTAAACAGGCTTATGAGTCGTTAATAGCACTTGGGCATAAGGTATGCTTCAAGCCATGTAATGCAGAAGGTGGGATGGGCTTTCGTATCATTAACAATGAACGTAATCCGCTGGAGGAGCTGTTCGGCCATGCGCTGAATCATGTTTCGTTCGAGGAAGCACATCGCGTATTGTCATCCACAGAATCATTTCCCAATCTGATGGTGATGGAGCTGCTGGAGGGATACGAATACAGTATTGACTGCCTGGCTGACCGGAACGGAAAGCTGCTAGCGGCAGTTCCACGTAGGAAGGCAGGAGGACGATTACGGCTGCTGGAGCAGCATCCCGAGCTGTTGGAGGTGGCACAGAAGGTCGCTGAGGCGTATCACATTCCGTACAATTATAACATTCAGGTAAAATATAACGGCGAGCATGCCAAGTTGCTAGAGATCAATCCGCGGATGTCCGGAGGACTTCATGTATCATGTTTGTCGGGTATCAATTTTCCTTATCTAGCGGTGAAATCGGCTTTGGGTCATGAGATCTGTTCACTTCATCCACAATACGACATTTTAGCCAGTCATATCGAGCAGCCAATCACCATACGTAAATCCGTACATTGACACACACAAATATTGTTTTCTACAATATGGTAAGGGTTTACGTCAGGAGGTACAAGCTATGACGTCAAAAATGTGGGGTGCCACGATTGCTGTGGTTAGCTACCTGATTGCGCTTTTACTAAGTTTTTGGTTGCCATTGTTTGTGTGTTTGGCGATTCCAATCATTGGTTTGGGAGGATACAGCGCCATCATAGCTGTTCGCCATCCTCGCCCCAATCTGACCGGTTCCGTGATTCCGGTGGTGCAGGAGCAGGTCGGTGAGACACAGCAGCATGAAAAGGAAGCTGCCGTTCGACCGGAGTCTATGACAGGACAAGTTCGTCAACCAGATCAGGTGAGTAGTGAATTTGCTCAGGTGATGGAGTATTTAGAGGTACTGGAGGATATGGTGATCTCCGAGGGACAGAAGGATGCGCTTGATAACGAGATTGTCGAGAAGGCGCTGGCTCTATTTGCACGTTTGCAGCGGGTCATTCCGCTTTTGCATGAACTGAACAACAGCGAAGTGAATCATACGGTTCGGAGATTGATTTTGAAGGATTTGAACGGAATGATTAACCCGTTTCTTCGGCTCAGTGGCGATGCGAAGCGGACCAACCGGAGGACGTTATTAAACGGATTACGGGATGTAGACAGCAAAATATCGGTAATTGTGTCCACGGTGGAGCACAAGGATCTGCTGGAATTACAGAGCAAAGCGGAGCTTATTCACCAGCGATATAGCAGTTCCGAATTGTAGGCGATTTTTTGAGAAAATAAAAAAAGTAGCAGAATAGCTGCTCTGAATAACAACGATTAGACTTGGGTAACAGTTGTTTTCAGAATAGGAGGTAGCGTATGGTGACCCCATGGGCTGAATTGAAAAAAGAGGATGAACAAAAGGTGACTGAGGAGGCTTCACAGCTGATTCAGAAGGTATCACAAAGCGATGTCATGAGCCTGGATACCTTAATGGATGATATCGGTAAGCTGGGGGTTAAAACGCAGGAACGTGCGGGGCAGACCCTTAAAATGCTGGATCGTCCGGTAAACGACCTCATGTCCGGTGATCGGGCTGAGGTATCCAATATGATCTTAAAGCTACGTGATGAATGCGAAACGCTCCAGCAGAGCAAAAATATGAGTTTTTTTGGCAAGCTGCTGCGTAAAAGCCCGTTAAAAAACTACATTTACAAGTATCAGTCGGTGAAGACGAACATCGAGAGAATCATTACTGCCTTGAGAGATGGTAAGGATAATCTGGAAGAAAACATCGTCAGCATGAGACAGTTGAAGAAGGCTTCCATTGAAGAAATCTACAATTTACAGACGAAGATTGCCTTTGGTAATCGCTTGAAAGAACTGTTTGAGACCGAGATTGCCAAGCCGGAAAACGAAAACCGTAAGCCTCATCTGGAGCGGGGATTACGCAAGGTGGTTACTCGTACGCAGTCAATGACTGAAATGATTTTATTATACAATCAGGCGATTGCAGCAACGGATATTATTAATGATAATAATGATAAACTGATTGATTCTGTAAATAATGCGATTGATAAAACATCGAATCTGATCACTGTATCGGCTATGATCGCGATGGCGCTGGCAGATCAGGATAAAATCATTTCAGCCGTCGATGCGACCAACCGTACCATTGAAGATCAATTCAAGGAAAATGCGAAGCTTCTCAAAACGACGACCGAGAGAACGACAGATCTGCTTAGCAAGCCTTCTATGTCACTGGAGGCTGTGAATCAGGCGATTGGTGATTTGGTATCTGCTTTGGATCTGTCTGAAAAATCAAACCGTCGGATTATTGAAAGCTGCCACGATTATACAAGTAAAATGACAGCAATCAATGCCAACCTTAGCCAACGTCTGGGGATCGAAGGGAAAGAACCATCCAAACCGCTGAAGGATAGCAATTCCTCTGAGGGTCTAAGCTCGTTTTTGAACTGATGACAATGTAGAATAATAGACCCAATCTATGAAAAAGACGCCAGGATGACTCCGAAAGGCGTCTTTTTTTGGTTTGGCAGCAGCTAATAAAGGACATGATGAACATACATAGCATTCTCGTGCATAAACTCTTAAAAAGCGAATGACAAAAGGAGAGAGCGAGCGTATGATGTCCTTTATTTTAGGGTGTGTGATTGTCTATTTACTCGTGGCTGTCAGTAGCGAAAAAGCAGATTCAATTGTGGAGTTAAATGATTCTGTGAAATAAAATTTTTTATTGAAAATCATGCATTTTCTGATAGGATAGAGTTAAATATTGGAATCCCAAAGGAGAATGCATGCTGGAATTTTCATTTGAAATCATCGACGAATCGAAAATCAACATTGTATATCAGTATGGAAGCAGTAGCTTCAATTTTAATTTATTTTTTAACTACGGTGTGTGGACGCTGCATCCTTTTGACGGGATTCTACTGCAGAACAAGGAAATGTGCCGTCTGATCGTTACGGATCTGTTTAAGAACAAAGATTTTCATGTCATGCTGGCGCGCGAAAATATTTTATTATCAACCTTGCGTACCTCTATTGATCTCAATCCCGAAACTCGGGGAGATCGATATCAGGAACAGGAATTTGATGAGCTGTCTGATTTTGCTGAGACACACAGCTTTGAAGAGGTACTGCAAATCGAGCAGGATTCCGTCCGCGAGCGTATAGATTTCTTCCAAAACATCATTCAAAAAATGTATATGGAAGGATTCGGCCCGGAAGACAATGATTTTAACAAGGTACAAGCTATTCTTCGCATTTATAAGGCTGCACATGACCAACTCGGAGAATTGAGCGACTTTCCCCTGAGAGGCGACGAACGACGCAGATGGTAGACTAGACGGGCTAGGGTATACATCATAGAGGAGCGTGGGGAACATGAGCAGTATTTCTATAACAAAAAAAAGTATAAAAATCAGATTATCTGCATAAACACTGGATTTACAAATGCTATTCAAAGATTAGTTAATCCATTTTACCACTAATTTACTACTTTTGGATGAGTCTTGATACGACGAAATATCCTAGAAAAGTGAAGAACAGTAAAAGATACTTCCATTACGAAAATTGAATATGTAATAGATGGACACTTCAAAATTGGGGTGTCTATTTTTGTGTTCACCATTAAAACAAAGGAAAGGAGATTTGTTTCATTGAATGAACAGGAAATATACGAAGATAAGGTAATGGAATGGATTGACGATCATTTTGTACTAAATGAGATTGAAATTGAAGACTATCCATTTTTTCTTCATGGGAAATTAATTCGTGATAAAAAAGGAGAAACAATGATTGTGTTTTGGTGTGTGATTTATGGACGTGTCGATTATCGTTTTCAAGACACATAAGGAGTGATTGCTCAAGCAGATGTTTTACTCTCGTTCCGCTCTCTGCTACCTGTGTTTCTCTATTGATTTATAAGGAAAATTAAAAACAAGAAAAGAGGTCTGTATTATGGAATTAAAATATGTCATTCCCAACATGGAAAAAACATTTGGCAACTTAGAATATGCAGGAGAAGGAAAGGTTGAACAGCGACGAATCAATGGTCGCATGACGACACTATCTCGCAGTTATAATCTGTATTCTGATATTCAACGAGCAGATGATATTGAGGTCGTTCTCCCTAACGAAGCTGGCGAAAAATTTTTCGAGCATGAGGATAGAATTAAATTAGTTAATGCAAAAATTATCGCAGAAGGCTATAAAATTGGGGATCGTGGTTTTACAAATTATATCTTACATGCTGATGACATGGTAAAAGGATAGGAGGAAAAAAATATGAGATTGGCACAAGGCATTGTTATTGATAAAGCTCTGACATTTGGATTATTAAAGTTTTCCGCCTTACGAAGAGAAGTTTTTCTTCAAAATGAAGATGGTACGGTGTCAACAGAAGTGAAAGAACGAACCTATGATTTAAAATCAAGGGAACAAGGACGCATGATACAAGTAAGCATTCCTGCTTCTGTTCCACTAAAGGATTTTGATTATAACGCAGAAGTAGAATTAATTAATCCAGTGGCAGATACCGTATCTACCGCAACTTTTCGAGGGGCAGACGTAGACTGGTATATAAAGGCTGACGATGTTGTATTGAAAGGACAACAAAAAACCTCCTCAAAAGCCGAAAAAAGAGCCACTGGAAAATGAAAAATAGGAATCACTTATGAAAAAAATGCAGCTTATTATCAAAGAAGTATCGAAAGAAGAAGCCATTTGTTTTATTCGACAATATCATTACTCTAAAATTATCCCTAAGTTGTATAAATACTTCTTAGGGATTTTTTCAGAAGAAAAGCTGTTAGGTGTTGTGGAGTTAGGTTGGGGTACACAGCCCTTACAAACCATCCGCAAACTCTTTCCAAACACCAACCTGAAAACGAAAGATTATTTAGAGGTTGGCAAAATGTGTTTTCTACCTGAAATGAATCAAAATAATTATTTTGGCAGTCGCACTCTTTCGGCACCGATGAAGTGGTTGAAACAAACAACATATAGATTTATGTATACATGCCTTCGAAAACGATATATGCGAACAAAAAATCTTTACAGATAGTATGTCTGTTGATGAAATTGTCGAAACCATTTCTAAAATGTCTAACATAGGGCTTGAAAGCGATAAAAGAAAAAGGCTGAAAAAGTGGATTGATAGAACAGCAATCACAATTCGTCATATTCGGAAATAATACTATATTTTTAACGGAGGCTATAATGCAAAAAGTAGATTGGGTGTTATGTCCTGTTTGTAATAACAAGACCCGAATTAGGGTTCGCGATGATACGATACTTGAAAACTTCCCACTATTTTGCCCAAAGTGCAAACAGGAAACACTAATCAATATTAGACAATTAAATGTGTCAGTTATCAAAGAGCCAGACGCAAAGACGCAGAGCCGATAATTTGAGGTTAATATATCTCATATTATCGGCTCCTTTTATAAACAGTATTGCGATAGAAGTTTTTCTCATTCCTTTATAGTCGGCTTAAATTTGCTTCACTAATAATGCCTTTTTCTAGAACAGTAGCTTTATCGCCATACTCTTTAATTAAATGTTTTCCGCCCCAATCACATAGAGAATCTAAAATTGGCTTTAAGCTCCAGCCGTACTCACTTAACTCATATTCTACTTTGGGAGGAATTTGATTATAGATAATACGATTAATAATACCGTCATCCTCTAGTTCACGTAATTGCTGCGTAAGCATTTTCTGAGTAATTTTTGGCATAAGCCGTTTTAATTCACTAGTTCGTTTCTTCCCACGTACTAGGTGGGTTAAGATTACACATTTCCATTTACCGCCAATGACTTCTAATGTTGTCTCGATGGTTATATTGTAATTTTTTTCTTGCAATAGAATCATCTCCTTTTATAGGTGCTTTAAAGTACCTATAGTACTTTGAAGTGTCTATAGTACTTTGAAGTGTCTATATTACTTTAAAGTGCGTTCTTCCTTTTGGTGAACCTTTCTATCATAATAACATCTATAAATGGAAGTTCCCAGCATTCATTTTTCATTTATTTAATTATAGAAAATGGAAAGGAAGATATATCATGTCACAGAAAGAAAAAAATAAAAAAGGGAGTTTTATTACGTTATTGGCACTAGCTATTACCGCTTTTGCCATCGGAACAACAGAATTCATTAGTGTGGGGCTTCTACCACTTATATCAGAAGATTTGAATGTCCCTATTACAACTGCTGGGTTAACTGTTTCGCTATATGCTCTCGGAATTACAGTCGGTGCACCAATCCTTACTTCAATCACCTCAGGGATGTCTCGTAAAACGATACTCACTTGGGTGATGGTTGTATTCATTATTGGAAATTTAGTTGCAGGACTATCCACAAGTATTGGTATGTTATTAACAGCACGAATTATCACAGCATTTTCTCATGGGGTGTTTATGTCCATCGGTACATTAATTGCAGCCGACTTAGTAGCACCAAACCGTAAGGCAGGTGCGATTTCTATTGTATTAGCAGGTTTGTCCATTGCGACAGCAACAGGCGTACCTCTTGGAACATTTTTTGGACTTCAATTAGGTTGGAGAACCGCGTTCATGTTTATCGTCGTCATAGGGATTATTGCTTTAGTAGCAAACAGTATTCTTGTACCATCCAACATGGCAAAAGGTGAAAAAGCGAGTATGAAATCTCAATTTCAATTGATTACAAATCCAAGACTTATTTTGGTCTTTACAATCTCAATATTGGGATACGGTGGGACATTTGTTGCGTTTACTTATTTAACACCATTACTCACTGATATTACAGGCTATATGCCAGAAACTGTCGTCATTATCTTAATTATATACGGAATTGCGACTGCTATTGGAAATCTCATTGGTGGGAAATTAGCCAATCAAAATCAAATTAAAGCATTATTTTATATATTCTTGGTGCAATCTGTGATTTTACTTGTCATGTACTTTACCATTCCATTTAAAGTGGCTGGCTTAATCACTGTATTATGCATGGGGCTACTGGCTTTTATGAGTATTTCGGGGTTGCAATCTTATGTCATGATATTAGCCGAACGCTTTGTTCCGTCTGCTGTAAATGTTGCTTCAGCAATTAATATAGCAGCTTTTCAAGCAGGAATAGCTTTAGGTTCATACTTAGGCGGCGTAGTTACGGACTCGATTGGACTTGTTCATACAACTTGGATTGGTGCCGCTATGATTCTTTGTGGTGTTGTTTTATCTGCATGGGGACGTTCTTTGGAGAGTAAAGAAGGCAGGTTAAAAGCAACTTAATATCTTACTACTAGAGATTTTTATTCATAGATGTACTAACCTTGCTTACTAGAACAACCTTATATAGAAGATGTACTTCCATCTTTAAATAACCAATAAGAAGAAACAGCAAATAGTTTAGATAACTTTGATTAATAAGGATAAAAACAACTGAGACAACAAGAGTTTACAGTATGCTAAATATTAGATTTATCTCTATTATGATAGCTTCGACTGGTACATGATTCTTGATGTCTCAGTTAATCGTTCAGAATATACTGATATACAATTTCACTCCTAATATATTTATAATACTTGGAGTGGATTTCAATTAACTATTAAGCATTATATGTATGCAATTACAATCTTTCTTGCATTATTTATACGCTTTATTAAGAACTGGTATTTTGATATTACGTCATAAAAGAATAGTATGGATTGAAAAAATTAGTTATTCATTTCATTAGATTTCTTAATTCCGTCTGTTAAAGATTCTATTAATATTAAGTCTCTTTCTGTAAAGCTATCCATCTGTTCTTCTATCCATCTACGTCTTGCACCTTTAACTGTATTTTTATTAGGCAAGAAAAACTCATCAACAGAAACATTTAATAACGATACAAGATCGTATAATACCTGTATGCTAGGATGCTGCCCTTTATTCTCAATATTCGTTAAATAACGGGAGTCAATTTCTATCAATGTGCCCACCTGTTCTCGGGTTAAACCTTGTTTTTTACGAGCTTCTTTTATCGCAAGTCCGAACGCTCTAAAATCATATTTATCTTCTTTTTTACGCATAATAAATCACCTCTATACATTTTACTGTTCCTGTTAAACAAGAAACAGGTATAGAAAAACGTATAATGTGGTTAATTAATTCCTGTTATGAATATTATTCAAAGAAAATTTACTGGCAGATAGTTTAAAAAAACCGTTATCTGGCAGTACCCTTTTCATGCCTTTTTAAAAGTATATGTCATTCCCAGACGATGGTTTAAATAGCTGTCGTCTCTTTTTTTGTACAGAATTGATAGCTGGTGTATTAATCTTCATTTTTCAAAGAGATGACGGCTTCTAGGAGGTAGTCGTCATGCTACAATATATTATTCGGCAACAATATTTATTATTGGAGATTTTGTCAAAAAAGGTTATTCACTTATATTGGCTAAAAATAGTCTAAAATGTGGTTTTTTAGGACACATAAGGAGAATAAGTAAAACACATGTACAGATTGAACTATCTGTTTATGTGTTTTTTTGTTTACTTAAAAAGAATGCGCAACTAGTACTGACTAAAAAGAATCTAACAAATGTAACTGCAAGAGTTGGATTGGTGCTCGATATTTCAGGATCTATGAGAAGCTTGTACAAAAATGGTACTGTTCAAAAGGTGTTGGAACGAATTGTTGCAGTTGCGAGTTCTTTGGATGATGATGGTGTACTGGACGTATGGGTGTATGATCACCGTTTTTCGCGTTTGCCGTCCGTTACCGAAAATGACGTTGACAACTATGTTGAAAGACATATTCTGTCCAATGATTATTTGCCCAAGTTCGGTCGTAATGATGAGCCGCCTGTGATGCGCGATGTTATCGCCAAATACACCAAGGAAGAACCTTCTTCTGATCCGGCCTTTGTTATTTTTATTAATGATGGCGGTGTGAAGCGTGGAAAAGGAGATAATATCGACAACGCAGTCATTGATTCGTCAGGAGAGCCGATTTTCTGGCAATTTATCGGTGTGGGTGAATCCGATTTTGGCGTATTAAAGAAGCTGGACAATATAGAAGGCCGTGTGGTAGATAACGCCAACTTCTTCCAAATTCAAGATATCGAATCTATGAAAGACAATGAATTGTACGAACTATTGCTTAACGAGTTCCCATCATGGTTACAGGAAGCGAAGGAAAAGCAGATTTATTAAGGCTACTAAGTGTTGTACTATGAGCCCTTCTCAAAGCTTAATATATAAAAAATGCAAAAGAGAGAGTTCCGCTAGCAGACGCTTTGCGAAACTCTCTCTTTTCTTTACACACCTCTAAAACGTATAGAAGCTCTACGGCGGTTGCCAGCGGAGCGGGCAGAATTGTTCTGAAGAAGCGAAGCGTTCGCCTTTATCCCCGGATTTTACCCTTACAGGTTCTATTCAATAGAAATCCGGGGATAACAGCGATCGGAAGAACAATCTGCACGCGCAGCGCCCACCAACCGACCAAAGGCTTCTAATCGTTTTAACCTATCTCATCCCCATTAATATCATCGAGCAAAGGATAAGCCCCGTCCCGCACCCCGAAGTATATACCTTGAGGTGGCGGAACATGGATGTTTTCCAGGCTGACAGAGATTCATCGGAACGTAAACGTTCATTTTCCTCCCGTAATGCCTTGGATTGACGAATGAACAACTGTCTGATGTCGGCAAATCCCCGCAGGAAGAGGGTTAGAAAACCGCTTTGCAGAACGTGGAAGATTGCACCGATCACCAAGCCCAGCAACCCCAACAGGAATAGCAGATTTGCAGTAGCCATGTTTTCACGACCATACAAGAGATGGGGGATGGCGTACAGAAATCCTAAAGTACCGACAATCAGGGCAGTGAGCCCGAAACGTAAAATCATTATTTTTCGACCCGTTTCGCAAAGCGCAGGTCTGGGTTCGAACGAGCATCAAATACGATACCTTGAATCTTAGGGCTGATTAATGCAGTGTCCGCAGAGAACTGGATCGGAATAATCGGCAGATCTTCCATCAATACGTCTTCTGCCTGATGGAGCTGTTCAAAGCGTTTTGCCGGATCAAGCTCAAAGGTTGAGGATTCGATCAGTTTGTCATACTCCGGGTTGCTCCAGTTGGTAAAGTTGTTCGAATTTTTGGAAGTATAATGCCCCAATACGCCAAGTGGATCCAGGAAGTTTCCTTCCCAGCCCATACGGGCGATCTGGAAGTTCTTTTGTTTAAAGGTATCAATGTACGTTTTCCATTCCTGATTCTCCAGCGTCACTGCAACGCCCAGGTTCGTTTTCAGCATTTCCTGAATCGCTTCAGCTACTTTTTTATGCTTGTCCGAAGTGTTGTATTTAAAGGTGATCGGTGGCAGCTGGGTCAAACCTTCTTCTTTCAGACCTTCGGCCAGCAATTGTTTCGCTTTCGCAGCGTCAAACTCATAGTATTTTTTTTTCGGTGCTTCATCACGGAAGTCCTTGCCGGATGGCGTTGTTGTTCCGTATGGAACATAACCGTAAGCCGGAGTTTCGCCACCTTTGGTTACGCTTGTAGCCAGTGCTTCGCGGTCAATCGCGTAGGCAATAGCCTGTCTGATTTTTTTATTGTCAAACGGCTTTTGTTTTACGTTAAAAGAATAGGTATACACACTGAAAGATGGATGCGACAGGAATTCCTTGTTGCTCTTTTCCTGATCCAGGGTATCTACGGGAAGGCTCAAAATCAGATCCAGATCGCCCGTTTTGTACATTTGATAATAAGTTGTGGAGTCTTGAACCATTTTAAAATTAATTGTTGCCATTGTAATGGCATCTTTGTTCCAGAATTGATCATTTTTCGCCAGCGTAATTTGTTCGTTATGTTTCCATTCCTTGGCTACATATGCACCGTTGCCGACCATTGTGCCCGCTTCTGCTGCCCATTTGTCATTTTTCTCAACAACCGATTGGTTTACTGGCAGATAGGCATGACCCACTGCGATCGTTGGGAAGAAGCTCAGCGGTGATTTCAGCTCAACTACCAGAGTTTTATCATCTTTGGCTGTAACACCCACGTCTTCAATTTTACCTTTGCCTGTGTTGTAAGCTTCGGCACCTTTGATGTAGTAGAGGGCAGAAGGATCGTAGGCAGCTGTTTTCGGATTCAGTACCCGTTTCCAGGAGTATTCAAAATCCTTAGCTGTCAGTGGGTCACCATTCGACCATTTTGCGCCGTCACGGATCGTAAAGGTGTAGGTTTTACCGTCAGGAGATACGTCTACTTTGCTGGCAGCGCCTTCTACGATTTTACCGGCCTTATCGTATGTATATAGCCCTTCGTACAAGTTATCAATTACATAGTAGGACGTTGTATCTGATGCGAAAGCAGGGTCTAGCGTATAAGGCTCTCCACCTGCCAGGTTGGCAGTAATTTCTTGCGGGATATCTGCTTGAGGCGCAGCGGACGGGTCGTTGCTTGCTGTTTCGTCCGTGGTGCCAGAGCATCCAGCCAAAGCCGTTACGGCCAAAAGTAAGATGATCGTCATCCAATGCATTTTTTTCATCGTGGTTTTCCTCCATTACTGTGATTAGTTATGCCAAAAATAAGGTACACCGTACCGGGGGTTATTCATCCTCCTTTCCCGCAGGTATGCCGCGTGTGCGCACTTCGATAAAGGAATTGCCGTTTTTCCTGCGGTTAGGCAAGAAGCTGCGGATCATGGTGACACCCCTCCTTGTCCAATTTCGATCTCTACATTGTTAATGTTGTGAGCGCGGGTCAAGTGCATCCTGAAGCCCGTCTCCAAGTGTATTGAACGCCAGCATGGTGAGCGATATCATCAGCCCGGGGAAAAATAGGCGCCACCATTGACCGCTTAAAATAACGCCAAGTGAATCGTTAGCCATCGTCCCCCAGCTGGCCGAAGGAGACTGAATCCCCAGACCGAGAAAGCTCAGGAATGATTCGGCAAAAATAGCCGACGGAATAGTGAACGTCAAATTTACGATAATGATTGCCGCTGCGTTTGGTAGCAAATGTCTGAAGATAATACGCGAATGAGATGTCCCCAAGCTACGGGCTGCTAACACATATTCTTGCTGCTTCAGCTGTAAGATTTGCCCACGCACTACACGGGCCATACCGACCCAGCCAGTAATGGATAATGCAATAATCATTGTGAGCAGTCCCGGCTTCATAATGACCAGCAGCAGAATGATGACCAGCAGATAAGGAATGCTATACAAAATTTCAATAATACGCATGAGAATGCTGTCGATCCTGTCGCCCGTTTTGCCGTGCCCGGCACAATAGCCAGCAATGCAGCCGACGAGAATACCAAGTACCAAATCAATGGCGGCAGCGGCAAAGCCGATCATGAGTGAAATTCTAGCTCCGGCCCATGTCCGTGCCCATACGTCCCTCCCCAGATCATCCGTGCCAAACCAATGCTCTTTCGAAGGAGAGAGATTCGTTTTCAAAAGGGATTGATCACTGGGTGCATAGGGAACCATGGAGGGTCCAACAATCGCCAGCACAATAATCATGATCAGTAGGGAAAGCCCCAACAGAGCAAGCTTGTTGTTAAAAAGTCTGCGTAGCCGATCCCGCCAGGGTGATTCTTTGGGTCTGGTCAACGTGGGGGTGGGGATTTGGCTACGATCTACAAGACTGAACAGGCTGTCCTTTTCGACAGTAGGTGCTGCTTTCATGTTAATCTCCTTTGCTGACTAATTTAATTCGCGGATCGACAAGGCGATAGGAAATATCAATTAAAAATAAAGTGACGACCAGAATGGCACTGTAGAAAATAGTCGTACCCATAATCACTGGATAATCCCGGTTAAAGATACTATCTACGAAGTATTTACCGATGCCGGGAATGGCGAATATTTTTTCAACGACAAAGGTACCTGTAATGACGGAAGCGAATAGCGGTCCGATAAAGGAAAGCACCGGAATCAACGCATTGCGTAATCCGTGGCGAAGGACTACTGCCCAAGAGGACAACCCTTTCGCTTTGGCGGTGCGTATGTACTCCTCATGCATGACTTCCAGCATACTCGTCCGCATAAAGCGGGCGATAACGGCAAGCGGTGAAACAGCGAGAGCCAGCGACGGGAGCACCGTATGCTGCCAGGTTCCCCATGAGGCGACCGGAAGCAGATGCCATTGGACGGCGACATATTTGATTAACAGCGGTGCCAATATGAAGCTGGGTACGGAAATACCAACAATCGCGATAAACATCGAGATATAATCCAGTGGTCGATTATGGTGTAGAGCAGCTAGCGTTCCGAGCGAAATACCGGCAATAATTGCGACCACGATGGATTGAATACCCAGCAATGCAGAAGGTGGAAAACCTCGGGCAATGAGCATATTGACGTCCGTCGTTTTCGATTGAATAGACGGGCCCATGTCCAGCACTAGCAGATTTTTGAGATACAACACATACTGCACAGCGAGCGGCTTGTCCAGATTGTACCTGGCACGCATATTTTGCAATACCGCTTCCGGAATGGTTTTGGAATCGTTCGAGAACGGATCACCCGGAATGATGTGCATGATGATAAACGTTAAAGTGACGATAATCCACAATGTAATGAACATCGTAAAGAGACGTTTTAAAATGTACATGGGGCTTTATTTCTCCTGTCTATCAAGCTGATTTACATACTATGGCTGTTGAAATTTTAAAATAAATAAAAGTATATAAGAATACTAGGAAATGATAAGACGGTTTAGGTGACATGTCAAGGTAAGGTTTTACATTATAGAACGCAGGTCAAATTTTCGTCACAGGTTTTCCATTTATATAAGGCTAAGATTCCGCTTATTCCTCTCGACGAGTATCCTGCGGTATGTTATGATGATACTCTGATAACGTGTTAACGAACTAAAGCGTCTGCCGCCTGTTCTTGGATACGGGGGTCACCATTGTTGGAGGGGAATAAGATGAGAAAAGCAGCCATGTTTACGATGTTGATTGGATTGATGATGATCGTGTTAGCCGGATGTTCCGGCGGTAAGGATGACAGTAAATTGATTATTGGAATTGATGATAAATTCGCCCCGATGGGCTTTAGAGATGAAAATAACGAGCTGACCGGCTTTGATATTGATTATGCGAAAGCGGCCGGGGAACAAATGGGTAAACAGGTGGAATTTCAGCCGATTGACTGGTCTGCCAAAGAATCCGAGCTGAACAGCGGACGTATTGATCTCATTTGGAATGGATACACCATTACGGATGAGCGTAAGGAAAAAGTGCTGTTCACGAAGCCATATCTGAAAAACAGTCAGGTGATTGTCATTCCGGCTACTTCCAGTCTTTCCAAGCTATCTGATCTGGCGGGCAAAACGGTGGGACTCCAGACGCTGTCTTCAGCAGCCGATGCATTGGATGCAAATCCGATCAAAAGTAAATTGAAGCCTGTGTCTGAGTATCCGGATAATGTTCTCGCTTTGACAGACCTGAAAACCGGACGTCTGGATGCGGTTGTCATTGATGAAGTCGTTGCCAAGTATTATATGTCGAAGGAACAAGGGACGTATAAGCTGCTTGATGAATCATTGGCCCCTGAGGAATACGGCATCGGCGTGAAAAAAGGAAATGAAGAGTTGTTGACGCAGCTGCAATCCGCTTTGGATGAGCTGCACAAGAACGGAAAAGCTGCTGAAATTTCGAAAAAGTGGTTTGGTGAAGATAAAGTATTAAATTAATATGTAGTGTATTGAACTAAGGGTTTAGGAGTCGAAGGTTATGAGTATGGAATATATTTTGCGAATTATGAAGCCTATGCTTGAAGGGGCACAGATGACGGTTATTTTATTTTTCATCACGCTCATCTTGTCTATTCCATTGGGTTTTATCGTTACGTTGCTGGCCAAAAGCCGGATTAAGCCAATCGCCTGGCTGATGCATACGTACATTTATGTTATACGCGGCACGCCGCTTTTGCTGCAATTATTGTTCTTTTGTTTTGGTCTGCCGATGTTGCCTGTCATTGGGGAGTATCTGGTATTGGACCGGACAACGGCAGCGGTGCTGGCATTTGTACTGAATTATGCGGCTTATTTTGCAGAAATTTTCAGAGGCGGGATGTTGTCGATTGACAAAGGGCAATACGAGGCTTCACAAGTGCTGGGCTTGAGCAAGTCGCAGACGCTGATTAGAGTCATTGTGCCGCAAATGGTACGGATTGCTTTGCCTGCGGTGACCAATGAAGCGACAACACTGGTAAAAGATACGGCACTACTGTATGCAGTAGCGGTACCGGAACTGCTGCATTTTGCCAATACGGCTGTAAACCGTGATTTCTCGATTGTACCTTATGTTGTAGCGGCGGTTATTTATTTGTTGTTAGCTTTGGTACTGACGCTATTCTTCAGAGCGCTGGAAAAACGTTTTAAATTCGAGTAAAAGGAATGTCGGGATATGAATACTAACGCAATAGAAGTAACCGATTTGAAAAAATCGTTCGGCAAGCTCGACGTTCTGAAAAGAGTGAGCTTTAACGTTAAAGCCGGCGAGGTTGTAGCCGTCATCGGTCCTTCAGGTTCAGGAAAAAGTACCATGCTCCGTAGTTTGGTACACCTGGAAGATGTGACAGGCGGGACGATCCGCATTCATGATAAAGCACTGGTGGAAAACGGTCAGTACGCTCCGGCAGGTGACATTAAGGGCATTACCACCGGTATGGGCATGGTGTTCCAGCATTTTAATCTGTTCCCTCACTTGACGGTGCAGGATAATCTGGAGCTGGCTCCGAAGCTGGTGAAGAAGGTGAGCAAGGCTGAGCTACGCCGCCAAAGCGCTGAGTTGCTGGCTAAAGTCGGTTTGGCAGATAAAGCAGATGCGTATCCATCCCGACTGTCGGGAGGACAGAAGCAGCGCGTGGCGATTGCCCGGGCAATGATGATGAACCCTGATATTTTACTGTTTGATGAGCCGACCTCGGCCCTTGATCCCGAGCTGACGGGTGAGGTGCTGCGAGTTATCAAAAAGCTGGCTGAGGAACATATGACGATGGTCATTGTGACCCACGAGATGAACTTTGCGAGAGATGTGGCGGATCGTGTCATTTTTATGGATAATGGCGAAATTGCAGAATCTGGTACACCAGAGCAGATTTTTGGCAATCCTCAGCTGGAGCGGACGAAGGTATTTTTGAATCGGGTGGAGGCTTAAAAAAATAGTTGCTTGTTAGAGTGTGTGTCTGTGAGCAAAATGTTTTTAAGCAGGAAGTATGAGGGAAGAATAAAAGCAAGGGAGATGGCAAACGCCATCTCCTTTTTGTAGTTATAGCGTATGCGAACTGTGTAGCCACATTTGGGCAATATGTAGATTGAGGTTCGTATACAGATTATTATTTTTAATCTTTACATACCTACCGAAGGTATGTAGAATGAAAGATACCTACCGAAGGTAGGTTTTGAATGATGAGAGGATGAGTCGATCATGAATAAATCTCGCAACGAAATCCTATTTACGCTAATCATTAATATCGTATTACCTTATTTGGCTTATCGCCTGCTAATTCCGCATACGAGCAGTGTGGTGGCTCTGTCTATCGCTGCTCTTGTACCACTATGCGACTCGCTCTACAATCTTATAAGGACGCGCAAAGCAGATGTGTTCTCTAGTTTTATCTTTCTTGGTCTGATTCTGGGCGTCGTGGCCGTTCTCTTGGGCGGTGACGAACGCTTCATTTTGCTACGGGAGTCTTATGTAACCGGTATTATGGGGTTGGTGTTTCTAGGCTCGCTGCTCTTTGGTCGACCATTAATTTATTATTTTGCCGAAAGATTCACAGGCCATAATCCTCAGATGAACGATAAATGGGAGAAACTTCCGCGCTATCGCTTTAACTTCCGCCTAATAACGGCGGTGTGGGGACTCAGCCTGCTGCTGGAAGCCTTCATCAAAGTAGTGCTGGTATATTCGCTGTCCATACCGACCTTTCTGGTCGTATCGCCGTTCTTCACCTACGGGCTTATTGGTTTGACGATCTGGTGGAATATAGGTTTCATTAAACGAATAAAAAGACAGACAAATGGGAGGTAAAAGATTATGCAAGACAAAGCGATGAACGACAGTCTAAAAAAGCTGCTTGAGATTGCCGAAAAGATGATTATGGAGAAAGGCTGTCGGGCGACGACACTACAGGATATTGCGGATCGCAGCGGACTGACTAAAGGAGCCATTTACCATTATGTCAAAAGCAAAGATGAATTGTTCGGTATGATTCTGGAGGCGGGAATGGAGAAAACCAATCAGCGCTTTTTTGAATCTGTCGCCCGGACTCCCGCAGGACCAGAAGGAATCAAGTCCCCGCTTAACACCTTAAATGAACGGCTTCGTAACATCGGTAGTGGGGACAGCGCTGCCAGCCTGATTTTTATTTATCTACTCAGCCAACAGGATAAGCCCGCCGTGGCTGGCATTCTGAAACGTTATCACGAAGCATCTATCCTCACTGCCAAAACGTGGATCGAAGTCGGACAGCAGAATGGAGCTATCCCTGTTTCAATCGATGCGGACAGGACAGCTCGGATGTTCACCGTGTTCAAGAACGGACTGCAAGTTCAGCATAATATAGTGACCGATGGCGATAAAATCAACGAACTGGAAATTTATGAGTTCTTGATGAATGCGCTGGGCGCAGGAAGAGGATAGGCAGCCCCTCCATTCGTCTGAAATTCTCTTAAAATAATTCATTCGTTCAGCTATCCCTGGATTTTACCTTTAAGTTTATATTCTACTGAGGAGAAATCTAGGGATAACAGCGATCGGAAGAACAATCTGCATGCGTAGCGGGCTCACCACCATAACTCCTCCATTATCTATCTATTAGGATCAACAATTTCTTTGTCCTCGCTAAATACTTCAATCATCGTTAATGCCCCCGCCCGGTACCCGTGAATGAATGCTGCTGGTAATTTGCTTTTCAACATCTCCATGAGATCACTAATTTTTTGATTCACTTTTTGCGATTCAGGGTCGGTTGAATTTATTTGTTCACTAGGACGCCATTTCCCATAATACATATCCTCTAAAATCATTTTTTATCAAACCTCCTATGAAAAGTTAAGTGTTTGTCCTCACGTGAATCGAGATTTCCCATTATGCACTGCTAATCACCCAAGCACATTTTACTGCATGTGATAGATGCATATTGATATTTATGCGTTATTTGCATAAATTTTTTTTAGTATATAAGCTGAGTTAAAAATGTACATGAGGCGCCACTAGGCTGTCGGGTGGTGCTTCCCATCGCTGTAATATTGGAATTATTCTATAAAATTCAAAGAAAGCTAAACATAATAGAGTTAAAGCTTTAATTTGCTAGGTTTATATGCAAACGCTATTATTCTATAATTTCACTCAGAAAGGGGATTAAAGTAAAAAAAAATTACGGAATATGGAACGTATAGGTGATATACTGCAAAGAGAATCAACCAACAAGCAAGTGTATGGGACAAACACAAAATTTTAGGAGGTAGAGTATGTTTAATTTTAGTAAGAAAATGATGACGGTAGTTCTTGCAGCTTCCATGAGTTTTGGGTTGTTTGCAACAACCTCAAGTGCAGCGACAGACTATTGGCAAAATTGGACCGATGGCGGTGGGACAGTCAATGCTGTTAATGGATCAGGCGGTAATTACAGCGTAACATGGAAGGATACCGGGAATTTTGTCGTCGGCAAAGGCTGGACTACTGGATCGCCAAACAGAACGATCAACTACAATGCCGGTGTCTGGGCGCCGTCCGGTAATGGATATTTGGCTCTCTACGGATGGACGAGAAACTCACTCATCGAATATTACGTCGTTGATAGCTGGGGTACTTATCGACCTACCGGAACGTATAAAGGTACGGTGACCAGTGATGGGGGCACATATGACATCTACACAACAATGCGATACGACGCACCTTCCATTGAAGGCGAAAAAACGACGTTTATTCAGTACTGGAGTGTTCGACAGTCGAAGAGACCGACCGGGGGCAACTCCACAATCACTTTCAGCAACCACGTGAAAGCATGGGCGAGCAAAGGAATGAATCTGGGAAGTAACTGGTCTTACCAGATGTTGGCGACAGAGGGGCTTCAGAGTAGCGGGAGCTCTAACGTAACGGTGTGGTAACCACTCAACTGCAAGCTGTTCAACGAACAGGCGCGGTTGGGACTGTCTCACGGGATAAGCGGGTTTTGAGAGCTGTCTGTATAGATAGGGTTTAAATGAATCGATCATGGAGGACTCACCGAGCCCTAAGTATTGTAGACAGGCCGATGACCGTTCCCCTCCAGTCTATCCGTCAGTGCGGATGCGTTGAAGGCCGTTTCCTGCCAGGCGAACGGCCTTCGACGCTGCTGGAGGCGAGTTGCAGGCCATCACGGCCTACTATTTTTCCTATCAGCTTAAAGGATATCTATCCATGAGAAAGCTATTAATATTTATTTTAATAGCGACAATAAGAATGATAACGATAATATAAAATGGACAGCAACGATCAACGAGGGAGCTAACAGTTACCGATTGCCTACAGAAGTAAAGTGGGAATATGCAGCAGGCGGAGGTCAGGCGAGCAAGGGCTACACATACAGCGGAAGCAATAATGACGACGAGGTCGCATGGTATTGGAAAAATGCCGGAGACAAGTACTTATCTGGAGACTGGAACTGGCCTATCATCGAGAGCAACAATAATAAAACAAAATCAATAGGTACCCAGAAACCCAACGAGTTAGGAATATACGATATGTCCGGCAACGTCAGCAACAACGAGATATCATTCCGAGGCAAGTTCGATGCGAATGGCTTTGGTCCCGATCAAGGGTTTCGTATAGCTCGCAGAGAATAGTCGAATAAGGCACTACAAATGAAGGTTAAACTAACGGGCAGTTTAGGTTAATACAGTTCTACCCCACCGAGAAGACAGGGTCGGGGAGTGTCCTTATCCTGCCTTCTTGCATGTTATATGTTTTCTACTGTACTAAATTATCCAAATCCGGCTGCAATTTGGTCCGCAGAACATACAGCATGGTGGCACCAACAAGGAACGCAACGGCATCCGAAATGACAAGCGACCAGACCACCCCGTGGAATCCGTTCATTCGATTAGCAATATACAACACAGGAATCAGAGTAACTCCTTGAATAACTGACATAATAAACGCGGCGGTTCCTTGCGCTGTTGCTTGAAAGATACCGGTAAACAGCGAGGTCATTCCTGTAATGAACAAGGATAAGAACGTCACATGTAGAATGTAGCTACCCATTTCAATTAATTGCGGGTCACTCGTAAATAAACCAATTAAGTGGTCGGAAATCAGATAGACGATAACACCGAACACGATTGCTAACGTCACAATAGCTTTGATTGTAAATCCAATGGTATGCTTCATGCGTAATTTATTCGCTGTAAAAGAGAAGGCAATCAACGGCACAACTCCCTCGCATAAGCCCATCAGAATAAACTCAGGAAATTGCAATAGGCGCGATGAAATTCCGTAAGCCGCTACGGCCTGATCCCCATAATCGACAAGAAAATGGTTAAAGATGAGCGACATTGCACCCAAGAAGATACTCATAACAAAGACGGGAACTCCGATTTTGAATACATTGCTCAGAATATCCGTGGTAGCCTTAAACCATTTTACGGAGACAGTTAAGAATTGGCTCTTATATCCCATATGGAAGGCGTAGAATGCACTCGCAACCAAATTAGAGATGACCGTAGCAGACGCAACGCCGATCACGCTCCAATGGAAGACGAAGATGACTAGCGCATCGAGAATAATATTCACGACAACACTGAGAATCATACCGATCATCGACGTGATTGCTGCACCCTCGGAGCGCACAATATTCTCCAGCGTGAAGAATAATACGACGAATGGTGAACCAATAAGCATAATCGTGACATAGTCCTTCGTGAATCCGAAGGAGCTAGTTGTTGCCCCGAGGCCATGAACGATTGGATCGATCAACGGGAGACCGACCGCCATCACGATAAGACCGAGAACTAAACTGCTGTAAAAGGCGAATGAAGACACATGCTTCACATCGTCATATTTTTTTTCTCCCAGCAAACGGGAGATGAATGTGCCACTACCCATGCCTATCAAGTTGCCTAGTGCCATAATGATCGCGAATAACGGCAAGGTTAGTGCGAGTGCGGTTAACATGGCAGTATTGCCCAGTGTACCAAGGAAATAGGCATTTAAGATGGAATAGATGACATTCATTGACGTACCTAGCATCATCGGTACAGCGAAGTGAGCTACGGCTTTTGCGACCGGTGCTTTTTCAAAGTAATGGAGGTTTTCTGCATCCATGCGAGTCACTACTTTCTTTATTTATTTTGTCCTTCAGTCTAACAGTGTTAGGTTGTGCCTTACAGTGTTAGATGATATCATGAACCTATGAACCTGTAAAGCATAAACTTACACTGTTAGATAAAAGGGCGGATACCGATGAAAAAAAAGCAGCCTCAAATTTCGGAGGATAAGATTTTGGAAGCCTCGTGGGAGCTTCTTGGAGAGGAGGGTATCGAGAAATTCAGTATGAGACGATTGGCCGACCGGCTAGGGATTCAGGCTCCCTCTTTGTACTGGTACTTCAAGAGCAAGCAGAATCTCTATCAGCGCTTGGCCAACCAGGTATCGAAAATGATTCTGGAGGAGTTTCATTCCGAGGGGGACTGGAAGGAGCAGCTGACGGGGCTTGCGGTAACGATGCGGAGTGTGCTCTACCGGTACCCCTGCTCCACGCAACTCATGATGATGACGCTGCCCCACGAACCGGACATCATCCGGTTCACCAACCGTATGCTACTCTGCGTGGAGTCGACGCCGCTTGAGCAAGAGCAGAAAATACAAGTGGTTACTACGCTTGTGAACTATGTCTCCTACTTCGTCCTAGACGATTATCAGCATGAGCGTAATGTCTCCGCTATCCTCAAGGACCAGGGAGCGCTTCCGGGTGAGGAGATGATTCACCTTCTGAATTCCATGAGCGAGACAGAAGTGGGACTATTCCGGAGGATGTTCACGAACGGGCTGTTCGAGCTGATGGGGACCGACGGAGCGTTTGAGTTCGGATTGAAGCTGATTCTGTTGGGGGTTGAGCAGGTGATAAAGGAGCAGGAAAGTAGTATGTAAAAACCGCCCATCCGGTTATTGGATGGGCGGTTTCAATTAGGTTACGTTTACCCTAAATTGTTAGTGAATTTATAATCTTCTGTCTGTCTTTTGTCCTTTGTAAACGTGATTTACTTGTATTAATCATCAAGACAGGAAATATGTATCTTCAACTCAATTACTAAGCATAAAATCAAAAGAAGCATTTATAAAGTTGATGTTATTGTCATATAAAATAATGATAGATTAACTAGTATTGGAGTACATTACAGAAAAGAGAACTTTATCACCGATTTTTTTAGCACGTAATAGCGAAGAATTCGCTTTTGATATCCGCCGCTATTCAACTAAAGGGCAGTTATTCAAAGTGACTTCATATCAATGTAAGTTTTACCCGCTCAAGGATTTCGGTGTTTTAAGTCTTGTAAGAACTTCTGATTTACGTAAAGTAGCTCTCCAAGCCGCAAATCACGCGGCATTCAATGAGATATTGTTTTTTTTCGATGTGGATATCTTTTTTTAATATAGACTGTATGTTCAGTCATGATTAAAATGCTAATCAAGAAAATATTACCTCACTGGGGAGGGGAATAAGGTGGAACTTTTTTACGAAATCGAAGGGAATGGAGTCCCTATAGTCATGATTCACTCGGGAGGTGTCGACTCAAGGGTATGGAGATATATGGTGCCTGAATTGGCAAAATCATTCAAGGTCATTACCTTCGATGGTCGAGGAACCGGCCGCTCGCCTGCTATGCAAGAGCCGACTTCACTTGTGGAGGATTTGCGCAAACTTCTCGAATATCTCGGACTGGATCTTGTCACACTTGTTGGTCATTCCATCGGTGGGCAAGTCGCGACTGATTTTGCGTTATCATATCCTTCTATGGTTGAGCGGCTAGTGGTGATTGCCCCTTCATTAACGGGATTTGCATATTCGCAAGAATTTACCA
Organism: Paenibacillus sp. MZ03-122A; assembly: GCF_024213325.1. Lineage (NCBI taxonomy): Bacteria > Bacillati > Bacillota > Bacilli > Caryophanales > Paenibacillaceae > Paenibacillus > Paenibacillus sp. MZ03-122A. Next base: position 218,903 of record NZ_JANAVI010000009.1, read on the forward strand.
ATTATATAGCATCGGTGAATGCGGCCGCTCCCAATATTTCAAAACTTGTAGAGTTGTCTTTAGCCGGACCGATCTATCGGGCTACGATGGCTAGCCCCCACCGGAGATTTCTGAGTGAAATGCATACTCACTACATGACAAGGGTATTTACCGAGTGGAGGAGCTTTGATGTCCTTTGGTCAGAGCCGCCTTCGATTGAACGTTTAGAGAACATTACAGCGAGTACGTTATTTATACAAGGAACCATAGAATGGCCGGATATGTATAATATCGCCGAGCACTTCAAGCGTGTACCTGAGATTAGGTTTGCCGAAATCAAAGGAGCTGATCATATGCTTGTCCTTACTCATGCGGAAGAACTAGCAACTAGCATCCGACAGTTTTGTCACAGGTGAGAACCATACATGAATAGATTGGGTCTCTCTTGAATCAAAGTATTATAATGGGGTGATAAGAAATTTCCACTTCTGAAACTGGATTCTTTGCTCGAATCATTTTAAAGAAGGAAAACGCAGCACCAGATGAATTGGACGCAACCCTCATTCAAGGGGATCTCAAGGAGGAAGTTTTGAACCTTAAAGAGCAACCCGGAAGTAACATCTTGGTGCTTGGAAGCGGCGAGTTAGTTAGGACGCTGATGAAGCATGATCTCGTCGAACGAGTTTTTCGGCATGATCTTTCCGTTTATACGGGTAAGTGGAAAGCGTTTGTTTACAGATAACATCAACACGATGTCTCTTAAGTATGTATACCAAGACCTTATATTCGGGAGTAGTTGAACTGACGTACCGCCCATCAAAAGAAGATAACGTTTTTCACCAAGGCTCAGACTAATAAAAACAAAGTCCGAGCCTGCCGCCGTTTTATATTGGAGCCAGTCTTATAATTATAATCCGGAGCCTGACGGTAAACTATACCCAGCTACCCTGCATCCCACAGACGGTTCTTGCGAGCTGTTATTCTGAAAATAAAGCATCCGTTGCAACCGGCTGAAGGATAGGCAGTGGCTGAAGGGAGATGGTCCGGTCGAGATGAACAAACGCATCATAACGATTCGCCATGCTGGAAGGCACGTAATTGCCGAATCGCTCATGAGCAGGCTCATATACAACACCGATGGCACGGTGGCCAATGACCGTATGCAGCATGGAAGATGCATCGGAGAGCATTACCACGCCATTCCGGCCGCCTCCCGCCCGGTGCATGCAATACTCCCAGCTTCCTGGCTGTCCGGGTGGCACGGTCATTTTCTCAACCGGAGCTCCCCAAGCTCTTCCGGCCAGTACCTCGCCCTGATAGGTCCCGAAGCCAACGGCAAACACACGATGTTCCGGATCCTCCCGCAGCAGCTGACCCACATTGACCATGCCATCAGCCATCATATCCGTTGCCCGCGCATCACCGATATGCGTATTATGCTCCCAGACAATGGCCTTTGCCGAGGCGCCGTAATAGGACATGATTCGCTTCAGTGATTCAACCATATGTCTGTCCCGTATATTCCAGGACTGCGGGCCTCCCTGGACCATCGTACGATAATAGGCCTCCGAACTGGAAGTGACGAGCATGTTCACCTCCGCATTCAGTTCTTCCTCACTTCCCGGATACGTCATGCGCCGGCTCTGAATCTGCTTCAGTAGCTCAACCACTTCTTTCTCACAGCTCTCCGAGAGCAATCCTGCCGCAATGCCATAAGCCTGATGGTCCCTGCTATATAGATCAAAACAGGTATATGTCCTGCGGGCCTGTTCCAGCTGGGGAGACTTGGTCTCCTCCAAATAACCGATGATTGCCTCCATCGATTCCCATAACGAGTACATATCGATGCCATAAAATCCAACCTTGGGACAGCCACTGCCGCCCCCTTGATTCACTTCATTGTAATCCTTCAGCCATTCCGCGAAATCACGAATATCCGTATTCGCCCACATCCAGGTCGGCCAGCGAGTAAAATCACCCAGTGCATCGGTTGCCGAAGAATCGGCCCCCTCCATCCCTTTAACATACCGGTTCAATCGATAAGCAGAGGGCCAGTCTCCTTCCACGCCGATAATGTTAAATCCCTTGCTTGCAATTAGCTTCTTCGAAAGCTCGGCCCGAACTCGGTAAAAATCAGACGTCCCATGGCTCGCCTCGCCAAGCAGCACAATATCTGCCTCACCGATGGCCTTAACTATGCGGTCTAGATTCTCCATTCCGTCCAATGGGATAAATAAGGCATTCAGCTCTTTCAAATATGCATTCTGCTCTGATAGATTATCATTAGAATTCATGAATTTGTTCCCTCCTTTAGACGGTATGAGTGAATTATTTCCGATTTGTCCATTCATTAACCCAAAACAGGCCTTCCTTAGTGATAGCCCGGGTAAGTCTGGTCGGGGCGAAATTTGAATTGATCTAACGGGACACGATAGCTTAATAAACAACTAAGACACAGCTACCGGCATGGATCGGCCATGTTGTACTAACGGGCAAGATATCGTGACGAAGTAATCTCGATAAATAAATAGAGGCACAGCTGATTCAGAAGATCGGCTGCCATTTACATTAGTCTAAAAACCATTCAAATAAAATCGGAGCGCTTCGGAAAGTGTTATGGTGTTGGGAAATTGGAAGTCATAACAAAAGGCTGAAGTAATTAAGATAATTGTAAAATGTTGAGGATAAGGAAGGTTACTAAAGTCCTCCACGGCGAAAAAAATGTCCGATTTTTAGCATAGTACCACAGCAGTTCAAGGGATATCATTAAGATGTGCGCAAAAAAGGAGGAGAAATATAATGTCCGTTGAACGTTTTCATATTCACATTGCAGATGAAGTCCTTGATGATTTGAAAAGAAGATTACACCACATCCGCTGGCCGGATCAATTGGAAAACTCAGGCTGGGATCGAGGTGTTGATTTAACTTATTTAAAATCCCTTGTTTCGTATTGGCGAGAACAGTATGATTGGCGCGAACAAGAATCTCAGTTAAACCGTTTTTCCCAGTTTCGCTGCAACATCAATGGAATTGATGTGCACTTTGTTCATGAGTACGGAAAGGGTCCCAATCCCATGCCCATTATTCTAACCCACGGATGGCCAGATAGTTACCTTAGATATCAGAAAATTATTCCTCTTCTTACAGATCCAGCTAGCTATGGAGGTGATCCTAAGGATTCTTTCGATGTCATTGTCCCTTCATTACCTGGTTTTGCGTTCTCTAGCTCTCCTGACCATCCTGGTGTCAACAATTATCAGGTTTCCGAGATGTGGGCTAAATTAATGACAAAAGAATTAGGATACGATAAGTTTGCTGCAGCAGGTGGGGATATAGGTTCCGGTGTTACGAGATATCTGGCATCGAATCATCCTGAACTTTTATTCGGGATTCACCTAACAGATATTGGTATCATAAGAGATCTACTTACGTCCCATGAGCAGGTAAAACTTTCAGAGGAAGAACTTCAATACAAGAAAAGAGCATTAGAATGGCTTTCTCTAGAGGGAGGGTACATGTCGATACAATCGACACGTCCACAGACTCTTGCGTACGGACTTTCTGATTCACCAGCAGGCTTAGCCGGTTGGATTATTGAAAAATTCCGAGCTTGGAGTGATTGTGGAGGTGACCTCCGTCAAAGATTTAGCGAAGATGAACTCATTACGCATATCATGGTTTATTGGCTTACTAACACAATCGGGTCGTCAACGCAGATGTATTACGAAAATTCACATTCTCTGCCGTCATTAGGTTATATAAAAGTACCAACTGGGGTTGCATTATTCCCAGCAGATATAGTATTACCACCAAAAGACTGGGCAGTACGCAATTTAAATATAACTCGCTGGACTAACATGGCTCGTGGTGGACATTTTACGGCCATGGAAGAGCCAGAGCTTTTAGCCCAAGAAATTCGTACCTTCTACAAGCCTTATAGAGTGGAATAGTGAGTGTTTATGATGGAGCAGATACCTTAGAATAATATTCAAGAGCGAAAAGACTTTTTGAGTATGTGCGAACAACCAATTGATTCAGCGTTTGTTTGATGAAAAAGCTACGGATAAAATCTTTTATTCGAATGCTATTAAAAGGTATTTCAAATAATTTTTAAAATGCGCACTGATACGCTAACGGGTACATTAAGTTGAAACAAAAAGGTTGCCGTGGCAGCTATTTTATGTTAGGTCTAGTAGGACCAACTTACCAGTTGAGGCCGATTGGATCAATAAATCTACCTTAAATGATGTGGGTTAGTATCCATTATTAAAGGCGGATTCACGAAATTCAATATAAGGCTCCTTAACGTTGTAAAACCGTGTTTGCTGGCGATACCTCAATAATGTGAAAAATTACAATTCATTATCGTTCCCAAAAGCATGCTTATAGGAACGATAATGAATTAGTCTATTTCACGTCCCCAAATGTGTATAAATAATTATTGGAACGTTTCAGTATTAATGGTCCCTTTTTTGGAACTGAAAGGGGGATGCATCATATAGTAGATATGGCTTATGTTTGTGTGTCGGCCGGCCAAATACCAAGCTACTTTCGACGCTACTGTTGAACAAGAGCATGATGCCCAAAAAGTCGTCACAAGATATCTAACTGCTATTCATGAAATGCATTTATCGGATGGAGTAGATATGGTCAAAGATTCACGGTACCTTTTAATGAAGAAAAACAAATTCGGAAGTATAAGCAGTACAGTAATAGAACTGATTTTGATAACTTGGTTATCAATTGGTATAATTTACATGTAGTAATCAGCAAACTTAAATGATATATTATGTATCCGGCCGTAAGATAGGCTGTGATGTAATAGTTAGATGGACTTCAAAAATTCAAAGGATTACCTGCGAGGTATTATTTACCAGTAGTATGAATCGTCGAAGTATGATATATTATTATTCCCGGTGTTGATATGGCCGGAAATGATTGATCTTTGAAAACTGAACAACGAGTGAGTGAAACGATTTTGTTCGCAAAATCAAACAAGAGATATTTTTATCTCGTCAGTTTCAAAATGAGCTTATCGCTCTTTCTATAAACCAACTTTGGTTGGTCTTTAATGGAGAGTTTGATCCTGGCTCAGGACGAACGCTGGCGGCGTGCCTAATACATGCAAGTCGAGCG